>NZ_LBJZ01000198.1:0-357994 GCF_028128935.1 Bradyrhizobium sp. CCBAU 11361 | reverse complement strand
ACGCCGCGCACCGGATTGCAGCCGGGCCAGCCGCCCGCAGTCCAGCGGCCAGGCGGCATCCAGCGCCAGGGCGGATTCCAGCAGCGCCTCCCCGCCGCACAACACCCCGCAGCGCCGCGCAAGCCGGCGCCCGCTCCGAAGGAGAAGAAAGAGCGGCGGTGACTCTTCTTCCTTCTCCCCTTGTGGGAGAAGGTGCAGCGTCAATGCGGCGACGACTTCCGCAACGATAGCGCTGGTGAGGCGCTTCCCTGTATCCTCCGTCATTGCGAGCGCAGCGAAGCAATCCAGAATCTTTCCGCGGAAAGACTCTGGATTGCTTCGCTTCGCTCGCAATGACGACTTGGAGGGAACTGACGCTCCCACAGCCATACTAGCTCGCGGATACTTCCTCACCCGCAAGCAGGGCGCGATGACAACTCACGCCTCGCCGCGCAGCCAGGCCTTCACCTTTTGCAACAGACCGTGGTGCAGTTCATCGACCGACGCTGCTTCGGCGGGCGTCAGCGTCTGCAAGGCTGCATCGGCGTCGTCGGTCGCCGGCGGCGGCACGGGTGCGGGCGGAGATGCAAGGCCGGCGGCGGCGATCGCGATCGGGCCGATCTGGATCAGGAAGGCGCGCTCGTATTCGCGCGACAGGCGCGCGATCGCATCCTCCAGCGCCAGCCAGTCGACCGCCTTGATGTCGTTCATCAGCTTGCGGACCGGACCGCCCTCGGCCTCCATGCGCCAGAAATGCACGGCCTTGGAGCGCCCGCCCGACTGGTAAACCAGCGTGCCCAGGAATTCGTGGATGGCGACGTCGTGGCCGGTTTCCTCCAGCACCTCGCGGTGGGCGGCTTGCTTCGGCGTCTCGCCGTCGTCGAGCTTGCCCTTCGGCAAGACCCATTCGTTGCGCTTGCGCTGGCGCACGACTGCAATCAGCGGCGGCGCGCCACGCCGCAGCACAATACCCCCCGCCGCAATCACCGGCGCCCGCGCCATCACCAAATCCGTGTCGATCAAATCGTCCCCGCCGACCATATAGGCGGCGGAGACGGCGGATTGAAGGCTACTTTCTTCCGAGCAGCGCTTGACCGGCACGGATGCGGGTGCCCTCGGCGATGCCGTCGCAGAATTTGAAATCGCCGGGCGCGAGGATGATGATGGTCGAGCCGTGCTCGAACCAGCCGAGCTCCTCGCCCTTGCTCACGTTGACGTCGCAGGGGAAGTTGACAGGGCCCCTCGTCTGCGCGTTCAGCACCATATCGAGGAAATGCAAGCGGATGCTCGCGACCAGGATCGCCGCGACCGGCACCAGCGTCACGGCCTCGCCGGTGGACAGATGCGTCCGGATCACCGCGCGCTCGTTCTTGCAGAAGAGACGCTCGACCCGCTTCAGCGCGATCGGGTTGACGTTCCAGACGTCGCCATGGATCAGCGTGACGCGCTCGATGTGGGCGTCGTAGGGCGCATGGAAGCGGTGATACATGCTCGAGGTCAGCCGCAGCGTGACGAAGGAGCCGTTGCGGTGCTGGTCCACCAGGGCGGAATCGCCGAGCAGATCGAGCAGCGAATACGGCGCGCCCTTGACCTGGAACAACTCGGTATCCGCGATCCGGCCATGCGCGCCGACGATGCCGTCCGAGGGGCTGGCGACAATGGAAGAGTCCGGGTCGAACGGACGCAGGCCCGGCTTCAGCTCCCGGGTGAAGCAGTCGTGCAGACTCTTGAAATGGGTCTTCCGCGCCTCCGACAAATCGAGGTCGGAGAACAGCTTCCACAGCGCGATCGAGGCGTCCCGCACAAGCGGCTTCTCGATCTTGGAGAACCAGCCCATGAAGCGGGTCAGGGCCGCGCGGGGGATGCGGTTGGTCAACAGGAAGTTGAGGTCTTCCTGCTGGGTGAAAGAGGCGATGAGGGCTTTGACTGTCATGAATCTGTCAGCTCGCAGTATTAGCGCTTGTTGTCATGGAAACGACACTCCCGATTCTCTCGATGTCCGTGGCCGCCGCAGCGTCCGCTGCCGCCGCCTTCCCGAAGCTCAAGGCGCGGATCGAACTCTCCCGCGCCAAGCACCGCTCGCTCGCCGGGCACTCCAAGATGTCGCGCCGGGTGGCCCGGCTGCTCCCGTTCTACGAGTTCGGAGACGACGACTACTTTGCCTGCGACGGGGCGCCCGCGAACATCGCGGCCCAGCGCAAGGACGGCTTCTTCCGCCTCGCAAGCCTCTACGCCGAGCGCTACCCCAAGGGGCGCGCGATGACGAAGGAAGCGGCGGAAAAGATCTCCGACCTGCACTTCACCGAGACCTACCGCGTGCCGTTCCAGTTCTCGCGCCTCGTGCGCGAGCACCTGGGCACCTCGACCTTCATGGAATCCTCGCGCGGCGTCACCGTCACCGATGTCGACGGCAACACCTCCTACGACCTCACGGGGTCCTACGGCGTCAACATCTTCGGCAACGACTTCTACAAGGAGTGCATCGAGGGATCCGAGAAGCGGGCGCATGCGCTTGGACCGGTGCTCGGCCCCTATCACCCCGTCATCCTCGATAACGTGACCCGGCTGTGCCAGATTTCCGGCCTCGACGAGGTCTCCTTCCACATGTCCGGCACCGAGGCCGTGATGCAGGCGGTGCGGCTCGCGCGCTACCACACCAGGCGCACACATCTCGTCCGCTTCGCCGGCGCCTATCACGGCTGGTGGGGCGACGTGCAGCCCGGCGTCGGCAATCCGATCCCCGCGCACGAGACCTACACCCTCGCCGAGATGTCGGAGAAGACGCTGCACGTGCTGCGCACGCGCAAGGACATTGCCTGCGTGCTGGTCAATCCGCTCCAGGGCTTGCATCCGAACGGCAACGCGCCCGGCGATTCCTCGCTGGTCGATTCCTCTCGCGGCGGCAACTTTGACCGCGCGGCGTATACCGACTGGCTGAAGAAGCTGCGCGAAGTCTGCACCGAGCGCGGCATCGCGCTGATCTTCGACGAGGTCTTCGTCGGCTTCCGCCTCGCCGCCGGTGGCGCCCAGGAATACTTTGGCGTGCGCGCCGACATGGTGACCTACGGCAAGAGCCTCGCTGGCGGCCTCCCGGTCGGCGTGGTCTGCGGCAAGCGCGAGCTGATGCGCCGCTTCCGCGACGATCGTCCCGCCGACATCTGCTTCGCTCGCGGCACCTTCAACTCGCACCCCTACGTCATGACGGCGATGGACGAGTTCCTGAGCCGGCTCGCCAGCCCGAACTTCCGCGCCATCTATGACGGGCTGGAGGCGACCTGGAACGGCCGCGCGCAAAAGCTCAACCAGATGATGACGGAGGCCGACCTGCCGGTGCGGTTCGCCAATTTCTCGTCGATCTGGACGGTGAAATACACCACGCCGTCCCGCTACAACTGGATGCTGCAATATTACCTGCGCGCCGAAGGCCTGGCGCTGAGCTGGGTCGGCACCGGACGGCTGATCTTCAGCCTCAACTACACCGACGCCGACTTCACGGAAGTGGCCGAACGCTTCGTCCGCGCCGCCGAAAAGATGAAGGCCGACGGTTTCCTGTGGCACGACGGCGCGCTCACCAACAAGCAGATCAAGCGGCAGATCTTGAAAGAGATGCTGGCCAAGCGCTTCGGGCGCTGAGGCCGGCTCTTCGATCATAAGCACAGTCATTCCGGGGCGGTCCGCAGGACCGAACCCGGAATCTCGAGATTCCGGGTTCGATGCTGCGCATCGCCCCGGAATGACGACATACATAGCCCCCAAGACGTGGATGCCCGGCACGAGGCCGGGCATGACGCAACCATCAGACATCGGAGTGTTGTGCGTACGCAGCGCGCTCAGGCGTGCTGCTCTTCGAGCGTGGGCTCGGAGATCAGACCCAGCGTGTGCTCGGGGTTGAGATGCAGGCCGGGGTCCATCAGCTCGCCGCGCATCAGGGCGAGCGGCGCGCCGCGATAGAGCATCAGATCGTGGAAGGGGTCGGTCAGGATCTTGGTCATCCAGACGAGGCCGGTCTCGACGTCGCGGATGAAGAACAGGTGCACGGTGCGGAACAGAAGACCGCCGCCGCCGACCACGAGCCAGATCTTGGCGACCTGCCGCATGAAATCGGTCGCGCTCGCCCAGGGCGTGAACAGGCCGAACAGCGTCGGATCGGCGAGCAGCACCAGCGGCGAGGCCGCCCAGATCGCCATCAGCACCACCTTGCGCTGAAGGTTGTAGCCGACCTTGATCTCTTCCTTGTACTCGTGCGTCGCCTGGTTGACGTGGTCGTAAGTGTGCGGCTCGAAGAAGAAGTGACCGGCCTGGCGCGAGGTCATCGAGACCAGCCAGCCGACCAGCGCCGAGATCACGGGATCGATAAACAGCCAGACATAGGCGAAGAGGAAGCTCAGTGCGCTGATGAAGTGCAGGCTCTGATTGATGCGGCTGTGGTGATAGTAGCGATGGTCGTCCCAGCGCTGGATCCGCAGCTGCTCGAGATAATTCTTGATCATGCTCTCCCCCAAAATGCTTTCGGGTACGGGATTACAGGGATTCGATGTACGCCGTGTGACATCATCATTTTGTCATGTGACGATGTGCAGCGGCGCGATGACGCACGCGAACGCTAACGTCGGCTCACGCCGCCTTGGCGACGTCGACCTTGCGGAAGCGCACCAGCGAGAAATGGCCGAGCGGCGGAATCAGGCGGCGCTCGGCGAGCTCGATGCCGGGAGCGCCGGCCAGCCACTTCGCATAGCGCGACCAGGCGAACTCGGCGGTGCGGAAGCCGAGCGGACGCACCACCGGCTGCAGCTTCTGCTCGATGAAACGGCGCATGCCGGCATCGGCACTGACGCGGGTGAGGATGATCAGCTCACCGCCGGGGCGGAGCACGCGGGCGAATTCGTCCAGTGCCTTCTCCGGATTCGGCACGGCGGTGACGACATATTGCGCCATCACGACATCGAAGGAATTGTCGGGGAATTCGAGCTTCTCGGCGTCCATCACCGCGAGGCCCTCGACGTTCTTCAGCTTACCCTCGGTGACGCGCTGGCGCGCCTTGTCGAGCATCGCTTCCGAAATGTCGGTGCCGAAGATGCGCAAATGCGGCGCGTAGAGCGGCAGCGAGATGCCGGTGCCGACGCCGACCTCGAGCACGCGGCCGCCGATCTTGTTGGTGGCCGCGATCGCCGCCTGCCGGCCCTTGGCGAATACGCCGCCGAACACGAGATCGTAGACGGGCGCCCAGCGATCGTAGGCCTGCTCGACCGTGCCCCGGGTGAGGTCAAGCTGCTGGGTGCCGTCAAGGTTCATGATCTTAGCCATCGGTGAGGTTCTCGCTGTGGGTCAAAGTTAGGATCAACCGCGCACCGGCCGCCGTGCCATGACCGGCGAGGCGCGCAGGATGCGGCTGGGCTGAAGTGAGGTGAGGTTGCCGACGAACTGGCGCGCGCTGTTCTCCCAGGAGCGCTCCAGCGCGAAGTTGCGGCAGGTCTCGCGCGACATGGTGAGCGCGCGCAGGCACGCGGTACGCAGATCATGGTCGATCGCGCCGATCGGGTGACCGGCGATGACGTCCTTCGGACCCGTCACCGGAAACGCCGCAACCGGCGTGCCGCAGGCGAGCGCCTCCAGCTGCACCACGCCGAAGGTATCGGTCAGGCTCGGGAAGACGAACACGTCGGCAGCCGCGAGATGCGCGGTGAGATCCGCGCCCTTCTTCTCGCCGAGGAAGACCACGTCCGGATATTTCTTTTCGAGCGCCGCCTTCTGCGGGCCGTCGCCGACGACGACCTTGGTGCCGGGCAGATCGAGCGCGAGGAATGCTTCGAGGTTCTTCTCCACCGCCACGCGGCCCATCGTCATGAAGATCGGGCCCGGCAGATCGAGCTTGGCCGGAGCGTCCGGGTGGAACAGCTCGGTGTTGACGCCGCGCGTCCAGAAGCCGAGCCGCTTGAAGCCGCGCTCGGACAGCTCCTGCCGCAACGACGGCGTCGCCACCATGGTCATGGCGGCGGCATCGTGGAAGTGGCGCAGCACGGCATAGCCGACGCTCGCGGGGATGCCGGTCCGCACCGAGACATATTCCGGAAAGCGCGTGGTGTAGGAGGTGGTGAAGGCGAGCCGGTTGCGGCGGCAATAGGCCCGCGCGGCCCAGCCGATCGGGCCTTCGGTCGCGATGTGCAGCGCTTCGGGCGCGGCCTTCTCGATCCGCCGCGCGATCTCCTTAGCGCTCGGCAGCGCAATGCGCAGGCCCGGATAGGTCGGCAGCGGCCACGACGGGAAGCCGTCCGGCGTGAGGAAGTCGATCTCGACGTCGAGGGCCTTGGCGGCACCCGCCAGCGAGGTCAGCGTCCGGACCACACCGTTGACCTGCGGATGCCAGGCGTCAGTCGCGATTAATACCCGCATGGGAAATTCCCGAGAGTTTGATGATTCTCGGCTTAGGACCATCAACCACGGATATTTCAGGCGTGTGACGTCACAGAAGTGTCGGCCCGCTGTTTTGTTCGTTAACGAGTTCGCGCGGCCACGAAACTGTCATGAAACAATCCTTGCCGCGATGAAACCGTTTTCGGTTTTCCGCGCAAACGTCCCGAAACTTATTGCCGTTAGTGATCTACGCAACGGAGCACCGCAATGGTGCCGCGGTGGACAAGACACCGAGCAAACAGGGGCGATCACATGTTCAATCTGGACACGTTCAAGACGTATTCGCGCGCCGTTGCTTTGGGCGCAGTCGCTGTCACCGCGATCGCATTCGCAGGTCCGGCCAAGGCCGCGCCGGTGCAGCTCTTCCCGTTCTTCCAGCCGCCGCCCCCGATGGCCGCGCCGCAGCCGATCCAGCCCTATCAGCCCTACCAGGCGACGCCTTACCAGGCCGCTCCCTCCGAGGACCAGGACGCGGTCGAGATGCCGGCCCGCTTCCGCCGCCAGACCGTCTCCTACGCGACGCGCGAAGCGCCGGGCACCATCATCATCGATACGCCCAACACCTACCTCTATTACGTGCTGGGCAACGGCCAGGCCGTTCGCTACGGCATCGGCGTCGGCCGCGACGGCTTCACCTGGTCCGGCATCCAGTCGGTGACAAAGAAGGCCGAGTGGCCGGATTGGACCCCGCCGCCGGAGATGATCGCCCGCCAGCCCTACCTGCCGCGCCACATGGCCGGCGGCCCCGGCAACCCGCTTGGCGCCCGCGCCATGTATCTCGGCGGCACCATCTACCGCATCCACGGCACCAACGCCCCCGAGACCATCGGCAAGCACGTCTCCTCCGGCTGCATCCGCATGACCAACGACGACGTCACCGACCTCTACTCCCGCGTCAACGTCGGCACCAAGGTGATCGTGCTGCCGATGACGGAGCGCCGCGCGGACCTCGGCGCCGCGACGCGCTAAAGCGACAGGACATTGTGACGCAAACGGCCCCGGAACCCACCGGGGCCGTTTTCGTTGGCCCTCGACGTCCCGATGCGCGCTTGTAGCGGCGCGATCCCCGATGGAGGCGCAGATGCAATCCCGCCTGCAAACGTCGCCAAGCCCATGGCTGCGCCCGATCGCCGGCGCCGGAGCTTTGACGCTGCTCCTGTACGCGCCCTCCTCGCTCGCCCAGCAGCCGGCGAACGACGAGGCAGCTCAGCAGGCGTTCAACAATTCCTGCCGCACCTGTCACTCGGTGAAGGAAGGCGACAATCGCCTCGGCCCCAATCTCAGCAAGATCGTCGGACGCAAGGCAGGCTCGCTGCCCGACTACAACTACTCTCCGTCGATGAAGGATGCCGGCTTCGTCTGGGACAAGGACAAGCTCACCCGCTTCATGGTCAAGCCGGATGAAGTCGTCTCCGGCAACAAGATGCAGCCCTATGGCGGTGTCTCCGCGGACGAAGCCGCCAAGGTGGTTACGTATCTGCAGGCGGCGACGGGTTCACAGTAACAGGCCACGGTGCACCGATGCATTTTGGCTTGCGATGCGAGCGCGGCGCATCCTTCGAGACGCCCCTTATGGCGGGCTCCTCAACGAGGCGTTCACACCGGCGGAAGCCCTTTACCACCGCCGCTCCGAGATCAGCTTCAGCCACGCCGATGCATGAAACGCGCTCATCAGCAGATACATCGGTACCATCCCGCCCAGCAAGGACCCGTGTCCGGCGGCGCAGAGCATGTCCGCCGGGCCGCCGCCGAGCGCGGCCGTCAGCACGGCCATGATCGCGAAGGTTGGCGTCGCCGCAAGACCGAGCCATCTGGCGAGGCGGCGCGCGGCCACGACACCGTCGCGGCTGGCGCCGGCGGCCGTGCTGACGGGACCGGTCACTTCCGTTCGCTCGCGGCCTCTTCGCGAAAGGCCTTCTCGCCGGCGTCGGAGATCTCCACCCATTTCTTGTCGGGCGCTGCACCCTCCGTGTAGCTGTCGTGCCAGTTCCACCATTTGTAGGTCGGCGTCTGCGGATAGCCCTTCGGTGAATCCTCCCACACCTCCTGGCGGCCGAGCGGCGTGATGTCGAGATAGTTCCAGGTGCCGCCCATCTGCTCGTCGCCGCGGCTCTTGATGAAGTAGGTGCGGAAGATGCGCTTCCCGTCGCTGAAGAACACGTTGGTTCCGTGCCATTCGTCCACGCCGAAATCGGCATCGAAACTGTCGGTGATGGTGACCCACGGCAGGGTCCAGCCCATCCGCTTCTTCAGCTTGGCGATATCGGCCTGCGGCGCGCGCGAGGCGAAGACCAGCGTGGTGTCGCGGGCGTTCAGGTGCGAGACATGGGCGACCTGGTCGGCGACCATCGAGCAGCCGCGGCAGGCATGATCCGGCCAGCCGAACACGCCCGGCTCGAAGAAGGCCCGGTAGACGATCAACTGCCGCCGGCCCTGGAACAGGTCGAGCAAAGTGACCTTGCCGCCGGGCCCCTCGAACGCATAGGTTTTGTCCACGACCATCCACGGCATGCGCCGGCGCTCGGCGGCCAGCGCGTCGCGGGCGCGGGTCTGTGCCTTTTCCTTCACGAGCAGTTGCTGACGGGCTGCCTCCCAGTCCTGCGGCGACACCACCGGCGGTGTTTGCATGGCGGCCTGTCCGTTACTTCCTGCTTTTTCTGCTGACGTCATCATGGCTCTCCAAACCTCTCTCCTGGGCGCTCATTCCGCGTCTCGCTATGACAGACGTGGAACCGCTCGCCCCTCACCGCACATTGTCGGCCGTCAACGATTTCTGGCACCAAGCGGTTGCGTGGTGGGAGTAACAAGTGTGGCGGGATTGAAATGGAGTCGCTGATCACGGCCGCCGCGCGTGCGCTCGAGGCCGGCGATCCGCTCGGCGCACTGAACCGTGTCGCATTGCGCAACGATGCCCCGTCGCTGGCGCTACGCGGCATCGCGATGGCGCAGCTCGGCGATCTCGCAAAGGCGAAGGCGCTGCTGCGGAGCGCCGCGCGCGCCTTCGGTCCGCGCGAGGCGGTGGCGCGGGCAAGATGCGTCGTGGCGGAAGCCGAGATCGCGCTCGTCTCGCGCGACCTGAACTGGCCGGCGAAGACCCTCGCAGCCGCGCGGGCGACGCTCGAACAACATGGCGATCTCGCCAATGCCGCCCATGCCGGCCACATCGAGGCGCGCCGTCTCCTCCTCCTCGGACGCATAGACGAGGCAGAGCGCACGCTGGCCGAGGCCGGCAGCGCATCGCTCCCGCCTGCGTCTCAGGTGGCGCGCGAGCTCGTGGTCGCGGGCATTGCGATACGGCGGCTCAGGACAGAAGCCGCGCGCACCGCGCTCGACCGCGCGGCCAAGGCAGCGCGGCTGGCGGGAATCCCGGCACTCTCGGCCGAGGTCGACAGCGCGAACCGCATCCTCGACACGCCGGCCGCGCGACTGATCGCGCGCGGCAGCGAACACCCGTTATTGCTCGGAGAGGTCGAAAGACTGGCGACCTCGACAGCGCTCGTCGTGGACACCTTCCATCATGTCGTGCGCAGGCAAGGCGTTGCCGTGTCGCTCGGAACGCGGCCCGTGCTGTTCGCGCTCGCCCGTCTTCTGGCGCAGGCATGGCCCGCGGACGTCTCGCGAGAGATGCTGATATCAGGTGCGTTCCGGGCGAAGCACGCCGATGAATCGCATCGCGCGCGATTGCGCGTCGAGATTGGGCGGCTCCGCACCCAGCTCAAGCCGCTGGCCGACGTCAGCGCGACGAAGCAGGGTTTTGTGCTGGCGCCGCGCAAGACGCGCGACGTCCTCGTGCTGGCCCGGCCCGTCGAGGAAAAGCACGCCGCCGTCCTCGCCTTCCTCTCCGACGGCGAGCCGTGGTCGAGCTCGGCGCTCGCGCTGGCGCTGGGAGCGAGTGCGCGCACGGTGCAGCGGGCGCTCGAGGAGCTCGCACGATCGAACAAGGTGCAGTCGTTCGGACACGGTCGGGCGCGCCGCTGGATGACCCCGCCGGTCCCGGGCTTCCCGACAGGCTTGTTACTCCCCGGACCGCTGCTGAAGACGTAAGATGGATCAGTTCACAGGGATCAAGCACATGAAACGTTCAGCCGCCGAGATCGTCAGGGAGTACGGGCCCTTTCCGGGCGTCGAGGCCGTGCATGGCGTCACCTATGACGGCACGCATGTCTGGTTCGCATCCGGCGACAAGCTGAACGCGGTCGATCCGGCCAGCGGCAAGCTTACGCGCTCGATCGACGTCGCCGCGCATGCCGGGACGGCGTTCGACGGCCGGCACCTGTTCCAGATCGCCGAGGACCGCATCCAGAAGATCGACGCCGCGACCGGCAAGGTGGTGAACACCATCCCGGCGCCCGGCGGCGGTGGCGATTCCGGACTTGCCTGGGCGGAGGGGTCGCTGTGGGTCGGTCAATATCGGGAGCGCAAGATCCACCAGATCGATCCGGAGACCGGGACGGTGCTCCGTACCATCGAGAGCAAGCGCTTCGTGACCGGCGTGACGTGGGTTGACGGCGAGCTCTGGCACGGCACCTGGGAAGGCGACGATAGCGACATCAGGCGGATCGATCCTGACACGGGCAAGGTGCTGGAGCAGCTCGACTTGCCTGCGGGCACGATGGTCTCGGGCCTGGAGTCCGATGGCGGCGATCGCTTGTTCTGCGGCGGCGGCAGCGCCGGCAAGGTGAGAGCGGTCCGCCGTCCGAGGCGCGACTAGCCCCGCGATGACAGCCTGAATATGCGGCAATTGCGCGTTCGCGGCCGTTAACACATTCGCCCCAATTCCACCCCATCGATGCGCTCTAGCGCCCTTCTCTCCCGCCCTGTAGAATCCCCGCGGGCGGCTTGGGGGTGAGATGCGTCTGGCGTTGAATTTCAAAACTATCCTGATCGCGGTCACGGTGCTCGCGGCGTCGTTCTTCATCAGCCTGAAGGCGATGGACTGGCTGTCGCCGCGCGCGACGAATTCGGCGCCCCCGGTCGCGCAGCTGCCGCCGCTGCCGCCGGTCTCGAAGAGCTCGATCGTGATGGCGCCGGTCGCCATCGCGGTGTCGGCGATCCGCGAGCAGGCCGAGAAGGCCGCGCCGCGCAATTTCGCCGGCAAGGCCGACAACCCGATCTCGCAGATCCTGGAGAACGCCGATATTGGCTGGTCCGCCGTGCGCGGACCGATGGCCGCTGCCGGCGACAAGGACGTGCTGACGATCTCGACTCCGCTCACCGGCAAGCTGAACGTGACGGGCTCGCTGTCGTCGAAAGCCACCGGCGCGCTCGGCGACGCGCTCGGCAGCGTGCTCGGCGGTGACGCAGCGAAACGGATCGGCGCGGTCAATATCAAGAATTTGAACGCCAGCGCCGAGATCAAGGGCAACGTGGTCGTCACCTCGCGCCCGAAGCTCGCAGCGAACTGGCATCTCGAGCCCAATCTCGGCGCCCAGGTCAATCTCGGTGACACCAACCTCGCGGTCGCCGGCGCCAAGGTCAACGTGCCGGCGCAGGTGAAGCCGCTGATCGACAAGAACGTCGGCGAGCAGATCAACCTCGTCTCCGAGCGCATCCGCAACGATCCTTCGCTGCGGGAGAATGCGAAGCTGCAATGGGCCAAGGCCTGCCGCTCGATTCCGCTGCAAGGCTCGGGCTCCTCCGCCGCGCTGCCGCCGCTCTGGCTCGAGATGAAGCCGACCCGCGCCATCGCCGCGCAGCCGCGCGTCGACGCGCAGGCGGTGACGCTGCTGCTCGGCCTCGAGCTCGAGACGCGCGTGACCTCGACAGCGACCAAGCCGGAGTGTCCGTTCCCCGACAAGATCTCGATCGTGCCGCCGACCGGCACCGGCGTGAACATCGGCGTGCCGATCGACGTCCCCTTTACCGAGATCAACAAGCTCATCGCGGCGCAGATGGCCGGCCGCACCTATCCCGAGGACGGCTCGGGCCCGGTCGACGTCACCGTGAAGAGCGTCAACGTGGTCCCGTCCGGCGACCGGCTGCTGATCTCGCTCCTGGTGCGCGCGAAGGAGAAGAAGAGCTGGCTCGGCCTCGGCGCCGAGGCGACCGTGCATATCTGGGGCCGGCCGATGCTCGACCAGGCGCAGCAGACGCTGCGGCTCGCCGACATCCAGCTCGCGGTGGAATCCGAGGCCGCCTTCGGGCTGCTCGGCGCAGCGGCGCGCGCGGTGGTGCCACAGATGCAGCAGGCGCTGGTGCAGAAGGCGACGCTCGACCTGAAGCCGATCGCCGCCAACGCGCGCGAGAAGATCGCGGCCGCGATCGCCGACTACCAGAAGAGCGAGGACGGCCTCAAGGTCGACGCGAAGATCGACAGCCTGACGCTCGCCGACATCGCCTTCGATTCCAAGACGCTGCGCGTGGTCGCCGAGGCCGGCGGCTCGCTCAACGTGTATGTGACGAAGCTGTCGGGGATGTAGCGCGCCTTCGCTGTCCGGGCCCGCCCGCGCCTTCGTCGCTTGCGCCGCTGGCATTCTCGTCGGAGGGTGCTAAGCTGTTGCTCGTAACCTCGAACGAGGTCCTGGCAGCACTGTAGCTGATAACGCGAGGACAAGATGGAAGCCGGCATGGTCACGTCTGCGCCGGCACTGGTGCGCTTCTCCGGCATTCAGAAAACCTATGATGGCGAGCACCTCGTGGTGAAGAACCTCGATCTCGACATCAGGAAGGGCGAGTTCATCACGCTGCTCGGCCCGTCGGGCTCGGGCAAGACGACCACGCTGATGATGCTGGCCGGCTTCGAGGTTCCGACCCATGGCGAGATCTACCTCGCCGACCGGCCGATCAAGAACGTGCCGCCCCATAGGCGCGACATCGGCATGGTGTTCCAGAACTACGCCTTGTTTCCGCACCTGACGATTGCGGAGAATATCGCCTTCCCGCTATCCGTTCGCAAGACGAACAAGGCGGAAGCGCAGGAGCGCGTCAGGGCGGCGCTCCGCATGATCAAGATGGAAACCCTGGCGCACCGGCGGCCCGGGCAGCTGTCGGGCGGTCAGCAGCAGCGCGTGGCGCTGGCCCGCGCGCTGGTTTTCAATCCGCAACTCGTGCTGATGGACGAGCCCCTTGGCGCCCTCGACAAGCGCCTGCGGGAGCAGATGCAACTGGAGATCAAGCAACTGCACGAGACGATGGGCATCACCGTCGTCTACGTCACCCACGATCAGAGTGAAGCGCTCACCATGTCGGACCGCATCGCCGTGTTCAACGACGGCATCGTGCAGCAGATCGACAGGCCCGACGCGCTGTACGAGCATCCGGTGAACAGCTTCGTCGCTCACTTCATCGGCGAGAACAATGTGCTGGCCGGCACCGTCGAGACGGTCGAAAAGGAATATTGCCGCGTCGCGCTGGCTGGTGGCGGCGCCGTGACCGCGCGGGCGGTCAATGTATCAGGCGCGGGCGCATCAACTTCCCTATCGGTGCGGCCGGAGCGCGTCGCCATTGTCCCGGATGGCACCTCCAGCGAAGGACCGAACCGGCTGCCGGCCAGGGTGCAGAACACCATCTATCTCGGCGATCACGCGCTGGCCGTGCTCAATGTCGCCGGCAACGGGGAGTTCATGGTCAAGCTTCAGCCGGGAGCGCATGACAGCCTGAGACATGGTAGCCTGAGGCCCGGCGAAAGCGTGTTCATCACCTTCCGCCCCGAGGATTGCCTGGCCCTCGATCCCGCCTGATCCAACGCAAGCGGATCCGCATCGATCAACTACAACGCAACTCACACGAAGAAGGAACAAAGACCATGCTGAAGCGCAAGATTGGCAAGATCGCTCTGGGCCTGGCCGCGGCACTGAGCGCCAGCGCTGCGCTGGCGACGGTCGCGCAGGCGCGTGACCTCACGGTCGTGTCGTGGGGCGGCGCGTATCAGGATGCCCAGAAGAAGGTCTATTTCGAGCCGTTCAAGAAGGCAGCCGGCGTCCCGATGAACGACGAGTCCTGGGACGGCGGTGTCGGCGTGTTGCGCGCCAAGGTGCAGGGTGGCGCCGCCACCTGGGACGTCGTCCAGGTCGAGAGCGACGAACTCGCTGTCGGCTGCGAGGAAGGCCTGTTCGAGAAGCTCGATTACTCCAAGATCGGCGGCGAGGCGGCCTATATCCAACCGTCGGTCAATCCCTGCGGCGTCGGCGCCATCCTCTATGATTTCGTCCTCGGCTACGACAAGGACAAGCTGAAGGACGCGCCCAAGGGCTGGGCCGACTTCTTCGACACCAAGAAGATTCCGGGCAAGCGCGCCCTGCGTCAGGGCCCGAAGACCACGCTGGAGATCGCCCTCATGGCCGACGGCGTCCCGCCGAAGGACGTCTACAAGGTGCTGGCGACCGACGAGGGCGTCGATCGCGCGTTCAAGAAGCTCGACACCATCAAGGGCGACCTCGTCTGGTGGAAGGCCGGCGCCCAGCCGCCGCAATTGCTCGCCTCCGGCGAGGTGGCGATGACCTCGGTCTACAATGGCCGCATCGACACCGCGAACAAGAACGAGAAGAAGAATTTTGGCATGGTGTGGGACGGCGCGCTCTTCACCCTCGACAGCTGGGTCATCCTGAAGGGCAGCCCGAACAAGGACGCGGCCTACAAGTTCCTGGACTTCGCGGGCAAGGCGGAGAACCAGTCGAAATTGTCGGAGAACATCGCCTACGGCACCTCGAACAAGGACGCCGCCGCCCTGATCCAGCCGGCCGTCCTGAAAGATCTGCCGACCGCGCCTGACAACATCAAGAACGCGGTCGAGATCAACGTGGGCTTCTGGCTCGAGAACATCGACCGCTTGACCGAGCGCTTCAACAAATGGGCCGCGAAATAGCGCGACCAAACGGCTGTACAGCACAGGCGGAGGGGCGCGCCCCTTCGCCGTGCCCCTTGCCTGAAATGATCACCCCATGACAGCAGTGTCCCTGACCGGCGCCGATGCCAAGACCGAGATGCCGCTCAAGCGCCGCCTGAGGCGGGCGGAGCGCGCACGCCAGATCAAGGCATTGGCGCTGGTTCTGCCGCTTCTGCTGTTTCTGCTCTTCACCTTCGCTGGGCCCATCGCGGGCATGCTGTGGCGCGCGGTCGATGACAGGGAGGTGCGTCAGATTCTGCCGCAAACAGTCGCTGCTCTCGCCAGCTGGGACGGCCGGGACCTGCCGGACGAAGGGGCCTTTGCTGCACTGGCAGGCGACATCCTGGCGGCGCGCACCTCCGGCACCATCGCCGTCGCGGCCAAGCGGCTCAACTACGCGCTGAACGGCTTCCGCACGATCCTGACCAGCACGGCACGCAATCTGAAGGCGGCGCCGGAGCGAGGGGCGGCCAAGGAGACGCTGGGCAAGATCAACCCGGCCTGGCGCGAGCGCGCCACCTGGACGACGATCAAGGACGCCGGTGGCCCAGTGACCGGCTTCTACCTTCTGGCGGCGCTCGACCTGACGCGGAACGCGGACGGCGCGGTCGTCGCGGCCCCGCCGGATCAGGCCATCTACCGCGACGTTTTCGGCCGCACCTTCCTCATCAGCCTCAGCGTCACGGCACTCTGCCTGATCCTCGGCTTCCCGGTCGCCTACCTGCTGGCGACACTGCCGCCGGGCCGGTCGAACCTGCTGATGATCTTCGTCCTGCTGCCGTTCTGGACGTCGCTTCTGGTCCGCACCTGCGCCTGGATCGTGCTGTTGCAGAGCAGGGGCGTCGTGAACGACAGCCTTCAGTGGCTTGGCATCATCGACCAGCCGTTGCGCCTGATCTACAACCGCTTCGGTGTCTGCGTGGCCATGACCCACGTTCTCCTGCCGTTCATGATCCTGCCGCTGTACAGCAGCATGAAGGCGATCTCGCCTGCTTACATGCGCGCCGCCGCCTCGCTCGGTGCGCCACCGCTCACCGCCTTCCTGCGGATCTACCTGCCTCAAACTCTGCCCGGCATCGGCGCGGGAAGCCTGCTCGTCTTCATCCTGGCACTCGGCTACTACATCACACCGGCACTCGTCGGGGGCGCCGCCGATCAGATGATCAGCTACTTCATCGCGCTCTACACGACCGAGACGGCCAATTGGGGCCTTGCTTCGGCGCTGGGTGCGGTGCTGCTGCTGGCCACTGTTGTGCTCGCGCTCGTCTACGGCAAGCTGGTGCAGGGACAGCACGTCACGGGAGGAATGAAGAATTGAGCGACAATTCGTCCCTCCGCACGCCCAGCCAGCGCATCGCGTGGACCGCGACCATCATTGTCTCCACGCTGGTATTCATCTTCCTGATCGCGCCCATCCTTGCGATCATGCCGCTGTCGTTCAGCTCGGGCTCGTACCTCACATATCCGCTGCCAGGCCTCTCCTTGCGCTGGTACGACGACTTCATCAATTCGCCGCGCTGGATGAATTCGCTGAAGAACAGCATGATCATCGGCGTCGCCTCGACCCTGTTGTCGATGGTGCTTGGTACGCTGGCAGCGCTCGGGCTGGCGCAGTGGAAGAGCCGGTTCAAGCCGCTCGTGCTGGCGTTCGTGCTGTCGCCGGTCGTCGTGCCCGGTGTGATCACCGCGGTCGGCCTCTATTTCTTCTTCGCGCCGATCGGACTGACCGGCAGTTATCTCGGCTTGATCCTGGCCCACACCGCGCTGGCGACGCCCTTTGTGGTGATCACGGTCGGCGCGACGCTGCAAAGCTTCGACACCAATCTGGCGCGCGCCGCCGCCTCGCTCGGCGCCTCGCCGCTCTATGCGTTCCGCCGCGTGATCCTGCCGCTGATCCTGCCCGGCCTGGCCTCAGGTGCGCTGTTCGCCTTCGCGACCAGCTTCGATGAGGTGGTGATCGTGCTGTTCATGGCAGGTCCGGAGCAGCGCACTTTGCCGCGCGAGATGTTCAGCGGCATCCGCGAGAACATCAGCCCGACCATCACGGCAGCGGCGGTGGTTCTGACGACCGTATCGGTCATCCTCCTCGCCACCCTGGAAGGCCTGCGCCGACGCAACGAACGGCTCAAGGGCAGCAGCGCCTGAAAGGCGTCCGCTGTCATTCCGGGGCGCGCGCAGCGCGAGCCCGGAATCCATCGGGCCGCGGCGACAGTGGATGAATGGATTCTCTGATGCGCAATTGCGCATCAAAGCTCGCGCCCAAGGGCGCGCGCCCCGGAATGACGACAGATCCCCCTGCTTATTTCTCACCCCCCTCACGCATCTGTGGCTTAGCTGCCGCGGCCGTTTGTCGCTAGAACGGTCCCTGCAAACAACGCCCGAACAACAACACACAGGGAGAAACAACATGCAAAAACTCTTCGCCGCCGTCGCGGCCGGCCTCGCCCTCGCCGCCACGTCGGGCGCCGCGCAGGCGCAGATTTCCGATGACGTCGTCAAGATCGGCGTGCTCACGGACATGTCGAGCCTCTATGCGGACGCGACCGGCAAGGGCTCGCTCGCCGCCGTCGAGATGGCGGTCGCCGATTACGGCGCCAAGGTCGCCGGCAAGCCGGTCCAGGTTGTCGCCGCCGACCACCAGAACAAGCCCGACGTCGGCGTCAACATCGCCCGCAACTGGTACGACAACGACAAGGTCGACGCGATCTTCGACGTGCCGACCTCGTCGGTCGCGCTGCCGATCTCGGCGTTGACGCGCGAGAAGAACAGGATCAACATCAATTCCGGCGGCGGCTCGTCCGATATCACCGGCGTTGCCTGCTCGCCCAACACGGTGCACTGGACCTACGATACCTATGCGCTGTCGAACGTCGCCGGCAAGGCGATGGTGAAGCGCGGCGAGGACAGCTGGTTCTTCGTCACCGCCGACTACGCCTTCGGCATGGCGCTGCAGCGCGACGCCGCCAACGTGGTCAAGGAGAGCGGCGGCAAGGTGCTCGGCGAGGTCCGTCATCCGCTCAACTCGTCGGACTTCTCCTCCTTCCTGCTCCAGGCCCAGGCCTCCAAGGCCAAGGTGGTCGCACTGGCGAACGCCGGCGGCGACACCACCAATGCGCTGAAGCAGGCCGCCGAGTTCGGCCTGACGCAAGGCGGCCAGAAGATGATCGCGCTTCTGCAGGAGATCACCGACACGCATTCGCTCGGCATCAAGGCGACGCAGGGCCTGATCGTCACCGACGCGTTCTACTGGGACATGAACGAGGAGACGCGCGCCTTCTCGAGACGTTTCAACGAGAAGGTCGGGCACATGCCGACCATGATCCAGGCCGGTCTCTATTCGGCGACCATGCACTATCTGAAGGCGATCGACGCCATCAAGACCGACGAGGCGCCGAAGGTGATGGCACAGATGCGCTCAACGCCGGTCAACGATTTCTTCGCCAAGAACGGCAAGATCCGCGTCGACGGCCGCATGGTCCACGACATGTATCTGTTCGAGGTCAAGAAGCCCGAGGAGTCCAAGGGCGAGTGGGACCTCTACAAGCTGATCGCCACCGTGCCCGGCGACGAGGCATTCCGTCCGCTCGACAAGGGCGGCTGCCCGCTGGTGACGCACTGAGGCATTTCCTCGCTGCCAATTCCTCATCCTGAGGAGCTTGCGAAGCAAGCGTCTCGAAGGATGAAGGCCCGGCTGGTGGCCTCGCCCTTCGAGACGCCGCAAGCGCGGCTCCTCAGGGTGAGGGTCAACATCTCACGATGACGAAAAGGAGCGCGCCCGCGCGCCCGGTGAAAACCGAGCGCGCTTCGTTCAAGTCGTCACGCGAACCGCATTACTCCGAGTACTTGAACTCGGGCATGTTCTTCAGTTCGTCCTTGGTCGCGTTGAACACGGCGTGGTCCGGGTACCACTTCGACGAGGCCGTCACGGTCGTCGCGGTCTTGTCGGTGCCGGTCGCAGCGCCGGTCGTGGTGGCCGCACCCGGCTTGGCGCTCGGGTTCGTGGCGGCGCCGGTATAGGCGATGGCCTCATTGACGAACTTCAACTTGTCATAGGGCACGGCGACCAGATGCTCGCCCATGCCGAGGAAGCCGCCGACACCGATCACGGCGATCTTGATGGCGCCGCTCTTGTCCATCAGCAGATCGTTGATCGAGCCGATGCTCTCGTTGGCGTCGTTGTAGATCTTCAGGCCCGCCATCTTCGACGCGCGCCATTCACCCGACGCAGTCGTGGTCGTCGTGGTGGTGGTGGCCGCAGCCGGCGCCTTGTCGGTGGTGGCGGTCGGGTTTTGCGCAAACGCAACGGTCGCAAGCAGCGCGGTGCCGGCAAGGCCGGCGGCGATTGATTTCATCAGCATTGTTGTCCTCTCCTTCAGCAAAAACGCGTATGGAGAAAACAGCGCCGATCACGTGCAGTTCCTCAGCTGCGGCGATTTCGTCGCATAACCGTGGCGCTGCGTTGCAGTGAAAGTTCCTAAGTCACGCAGGAACGTTTCCGGATGCACAGTTCCCCGCCGACGATCATGCGCCCTGGGAGAAGCACGAGCGTGGCGGGGACTGCGCCGACCTGCGTCGCTCAGGTCAGCTCTTGTAATCGATCAGGAGCGCGGAGAAGTCCGAGTTGCCGGACGAGCTGCCGTTGGCACCGTACGACGACGCCGACGATTGCGACTGCTGAAGCGCCTGGAGGAACTGCTGGAGAATCTCCGCCGTCGTCGAATCGCTCGACGTGCTGCTGGTGGAATCCATGGAGGACGAATCCGAAGAGCTGTCGTCCGGCGGCGGACCGGGCGGCGGCCCGCCTGCACCACCGGCTCCGCCCGCGCCACCGGGACCGCTGGCGAAGGCGGACTGAAACACGCCCTTGAGCTGTTCGGCCTGCTCCGAGGTCAGCGTCCCGTTCGACACCTCGCTGGAGATGAGGTCGTCGATCTTCGACTGCATGTCGTCCTTGGAGGGACGCGTGCCGCTCGCATGGCCGCTCGAGCGGCTCTGCTGGAGCGCCGTGTCGATGTCGGTCAGCGCGGTCGAGAGCGCGGACTGGTCCGACGACGAGATCGTGCCGGCGGAAACTTCCGATTGCAATTCCTGCTGCAGCCGCTGTAGCGGCGACTGATGGGTACCGGCGGAGGCCGCCGAAATCGAGGTCATGTTGGCTCCGTGGATCTTGCGGGGTTTCTTGCCTGACCGCGCCACGGTATGGTTAACGGCCTTAACGAGACCTTGCCGCGCCACTGCCCGGGTGTGTCACGGTATTGCGGCGGGACCCGCAGAAACAATCTGAAACAAAAATCTTCGCCTTTTGGCCCGAATCTTGGACAAACAAACGCGCATGGCCATTTCCAATCCCAACATCCTGGTCGTCGAGGACGACCGCGAAACGCGGACGTTGATTGCGAAGTACCTGCGCAACAACGCCTGCAACGTCACCGCCGTGCGCGATGGCCGCGAGATGTCGCGCGCCATGACCGATCATCGCGTCGACCTCATCATCCTCGACGTCATGCTGCCGGGCGAGGACGGCCTCAGCCTCTGCCGCAAGGTGCGCTCGGAGGCGCAGACGCCGATCATCATGCTGACCGCGCGCGGCGAGGACGTCGATCGCATCGTCGGCCTCGAGATGGGCGCGGACGACTATCTGCCAAAGCCCTTCAACCCGCGCGAGCTGCTCGCCCGCATCAACGCGGTGTTGCGCCGCCAGGCCGCAGCCCAGGCGGCGAGCTCGATCGAAGGCGCGAGCACGCTCGCCTTCGAAGGCTGGCGCATCGACCTGCGCCTGCGCGAGCTGCGCAATCCGGAAGGCGCGCGCGTCGCGGTGACCAGCGCCGAGTTCGATCTGCTGAGGACGTTCTGCGAGCGGCCCGGCCGCGTGCTGTCGCGCGACAGCCTGCTCGACCTCACGCAGGGCCGCAACACCGGCTCGTTCGAACGCTCCATCGACGTGCTGGTCAGCCGCATCCGCCGCAAGATCGAGCCCAATCCGCAGGATCCGACCATCATCAAGACAGTGCGCTCCGGCGGCTATCTGTTCACGCCAAGAACTGAAGCGGCGAGAACTGAAGCAGCAAGCACTGAAGCGGTCGCGGCCTCCCTGGGCAACTGAGGGGGCGCCGACCATGAAGCCGCTCGGGTTCTTCCACCTCAAGGGTATCGGCGGGCAGATCGCCGCGCTGGTGCTGGCTTCCACCGTCGCGCTCCATCTCGTCGTCACCGCCGCCTTCCTGATCAGCCGGCCGGATCGCCCGGACACGCCGCCGGACGGCGCCCATCAATTGACCGATGCCGCGCTGCTGCTCGGCTCGGCCGAGGCCGGCGAGCGGCCGCGCCTCGTCGCCGACCTCGCGCGCGCCTTCCCCAAGCTCGGCATCGAGATGCACGCGCCCGGCACGGCGGCCATTGTCAAGGAGAGCGACGGCCAGCACCTGCGCGGAATGCGCCGTCATCTCGGACGCGGCTACAAGGTGGTGCAGCTCGCCGCCGACGACACCGCGCACCGCGTCGGCGTCGAATTGCCCGACGGCAGCGTGATCGCCGGCCGTGTCGATGGCGGCCCGCGGCCCTGGTTTTGGGGCGCACCGTGGCTGACGGCGCTGATGACCACCTTCATCTGCGTCACCGTGCTCGGCCTGTGGGCGGCGCGCGCGCTGGCCGCGCCGCTGTCGTCCTTCGCCGAGGCCGCCGAGAATTTCAGCCTGGACGGCGAAGCTGATCCGCTGCCCGAGCGCGGCCCGGAGGAGATCCGCTCGGTAGCGCGCGCGCTCAACCGCATGCATGAGCGGATCGCGCGGCTGATGTCGGATCGCACCAGGATGCTGGCGGCGATCAGCCACGATCTGCGCACGCCGATCACGCGGCTGCGCCTGCGCGCCGAGTTCATCGAGGACGAGGTCAACCGCAAGCGCATGCTGATGGATCTCGACCAGATGCGCTCGATGCTGGAATCCGTGCTGTCGCTATTGCGCAACGACCGCAACATCGAGGCGGTGACGCTGGTCGACATCGCCAGCACGCTCCAGCTCATTGCCGACCAGTTCGGCGACATGGGCCATGTCGTTCGCTATGACGGCCCCGCTTCGGCAACCGCGGCCGCGCGTCCCGACGATCTGCATCGCGGCGTCACCAATCTAGTCGAGAACGCCGTGCGCTACGGCGCCGAGGTCACGATCCGCCTCGACATATCGGGCACCAGGCTCGTCATCGACGTCGAGGACGACGGCCCCGGCATTTCGGATGCACGCAAGCAGGAGATGCTGGAGCCGTTCGCGCGCGGCGACGATGCGCGCACCATGGACGAGTCCACCGGCTTCGGCCTCGGCCTGTCGATCGCGCACGCGATCGCGATCGCCCATGGCGGGACGCTGTCGCTGCACGACCGCGAGCCGCACGGGCTGATCGTGCGGATGGAGTTGCCGGTCTGGCAGGAGCCGCGGCTCGCGGCGTAGATCGCAGCCTAAGCCGCGAGCGGCGGATGCTCGACAGCCGCTTCGTCGAAGATCGCCACCGCCTCGAAGTGATAGTTGCAGGCGCGGCAGGTCCAGAGATAGGAGATGCGCCCCTCGCCCGGCTCGATCCAGTCGGGCCGCGGGATCGGCGTGCCGCATTGGGCACAGGGATTCTGTCTGGGGATGTCGCCGAAATGTGCCTTGGCCGAGTCCGCGCTGACAAAGTCCGCGTTGACAAAGTCCGCGTTGACAAAGTCCGCGTTGACAAAGTCCGCGTTGGCCATGTTGGTTTTTGTCATGGCACCTCTCCCGATTTGCAGCGTTTTCATGCTCGCTTTCGCGTCTGCGCGCGAATAGACAGGCTCGCTGTCGCGAGCTGAGGTTTTCCACCTGAGCAACCCCTACGGCAGCATTGCGTCGTAACAGCGGCTCGGCGCCGCAAAATCGCCAACGGCGGCGTTTGGTCACATCATCGCCGTGTTCCGGAGTCCTAAAGCATGATCAGGAAAAGTGCACCGCGGTTTTCCGAACAGATCATGCTCAAACAATAATTGCGGCCGGGCGCAGGCCGTTCAGGGACGTCAGGAATATCTGATGAAAATCTTACGCGTCGCCGCGCTCATCGTGGCCGGACTGGTGTCGCCGCAGGCCGCATTCGCGGGCCAAGCCGAGTATGCCGAGATGGTCGCGGCCCATGCCCGCGCCAATGGCGTGCCGGAAGCGCTGGTGCATCGCGTCATCATGCGCGAAAGCCGCTATCAGCCCGGCCTCGTCGGCCGAGGCGGCACCATCGGCCTGATGCAGATCAAGCTCGCGACCGCCCGCGGGGTCGGCTACACCGGCGATGCCGCCGGCCTGCGCGATCCCAACACCAACCTCACCTACGCGGTCAAATACCTCGCCGGCGCCTATCGTGCCGCCAATGGCGACCACGCCCGAGCCGTGCGTTATTTCGCGGGCGGCTATTACTACGTTGCAAAGCGGCAGCGCCAGGAGGCCGTGCAGGTCGCCAACACGAGCGACACTTGGTTGGAGCCGAACGGCAATCCGCAGCCGATGTTCGGCACCACGCCGCACCGGAAGATCGCCCAGCGCGTCCGCAACGCGCGGGCGCAGGTTCCCAACCACTAGCCACCGTCATTCCGGGGCGATGCGAAGCATCGAACCCGGAATCTCGAGATTCCCCGGTGCGCAATTGCGCACCTGAGGTTCGGTCCTGCGGACCGCCCCGGAATGACTGCCCTGTGGCTAACGCGTTGACCACCCCGCCCCACTGGCATACATTGGCTTCGTTCCGAGGGGTGCTCCGAGGAGGAGCTGAGATACCGCTAAATGGGCAAATCCGCCCAGGACCGCGGTGACCCTTTGAACCTGATCCGGGTCATGCCGGCGAAGGGACAGGGATGTTACAGACGACCAAGCGAGCGGATTCCGCGGTATCCATCATCGGGGCAGGCATTGCGGGCGCCTGGCAGGCGCTTTTGTTCGCGCAGGCCGGCCACGCCGTGACGCTACACGAGCGCGGTGACGCGGCGATGACCGATTCCACCAGCCATTGGGCCGGCGGGATGCTGGCGCCCTGGTGCGAGGCGGAGGTCGCCGAACCCATCATCTCCAGGCTTGGCCAGCGCTCCCTCGACATCTGGCGGCGCGAGCTGCCCGACACGCCCTTCAACGGTTCCCTCGTCGTCGCCCATCCGCGCGAGCGCAACGATTTCGAGCGCTTTGCCCGGATGACCGAAGCGCATCGCCGGCTCGATGCCGCGGGCCTTGCCGAGCTCGAGCCGTCGCTGGAAGGCCGCTTCCGCGACGCGCTGTTCTTCCCGGCCGAGGGCCATGTCGAGCCGCGCCGCGTGCTGCCGAAGCTGCACGAGCGCATCCGCGCCGCCGGCGGCACCATCAAGTTCGAAAGCGACGTCAGCGCCGCCGATCTCGACGGCATCGTGATCGACTGCCGCGGCCTCTCCGCGCGCGACGAGCAGCCCGACTTGCGCGGCGTCAAGGGCGAGATGATCCTGATCGAGACCAGCGAGCTGCAGCTGGCGCGCCCGGTGCGGCTGATCCATCCGCGCTGGCCGCTCTACGTGATCCCGCGCGAGGACAATCTGTTCATGCTGGGTGCGACCTCGATCGAGGCCGAGGACACCGGCGTCAGCGTCCGCTCGGCGCTCGAGCTTCTGGGTGCGGCCTATACGGTGCACCCGGCTTTCGGCGAGGCGCGCATCGTCGAGTTCGGCTCGGGCCTTCGCCCCGCGTTCCCCGACAATCTGCCGCGCATCGGCATTCGCGGCGAAAAGATCGCCGTCAACGGGCTCTACCGCCACGGCTTCCTGATCGCGCCGGCGCTCGCCGAGCTGACGCTGCAATACGTCCAGCGCGGCCAGATCGACAATGAGGTGATGCAGTGCGCGTGATCGTGAACGGTGAGCAGCGCGAGGTGAACTCGGCCAGCGTCGACGCGCTGCTCAGCGAGCTCGACTACGAAGGCACCCATTTCGCGATCGCGCTGAACTACGACGTCGTGCCGAAAAGCCGCTGGGCCGAGACTAGCTTGAAGGCCGGCGACGAGATCGAGATCATCACGCCGCGGCAGGGAGGGTGAGGATGATGGCTCTCCGTTTGTCGCGGCGGCGCGCACCACGCACTCCACTGTCATCGCCCGGCTTGACCGGGCGATCCAGTACGCCGCGGCTTCACGGTTCCTGCCGCACCGCCGCGGCGTACTGGATCCCCACCTTCGCGGGGATGACGGCTGCATTTGAGGAGACACCTCCCACATGGTGACCTTCTACGGCAAGACCTTCGCCTCGCGCCTGCTGATCGGCAGCGCGCTCTATCCCTCGCCGGCGATCATGCAAGGAGCGATCCGCGCCGCGGGCTCGAACATCGTCACGGTGTCGCTGCGGCGCGAATCCGCCGGCGGCAAGACCGGCGATGCGTTCTGGAATCTGATCCGCGAGCTCGACGTCACCGTGCTGCCGAACACCGCCGGCTGCCGCAGCGTGCGCGAGGCGGTGACGACGGCCAAGCTCGCGCGCGAATTGTTCGGCACGAGCTGGATCAAGCTGGAGGTGATCGCCGACAACGACACGCTGCAGCCCGACGTCGTTGGCCTGGTTGAGGCAGCAAGCCTCCTGATCAAGGACGGTTTTGAAGTGTTCCCCTATTGCACCGAGGATCTCTCGGTTGCCAACCGCCTGGTCGATGCCGGCTGCAAGGTGGTGATGCCGTGGGCAGCTCCGATCGGCAGCGCCAAGGGCATCACCAACCGTGATGCGCTCAGGCTGCTGCGCGAGCGGCTGCCCGACATCACGCTGGTGGTCGACGCTGGCCTCGGCGCACCGAGCCACGCGGCGCAGGCGCTCGAGCTCGGCTACGACGCCGTGCTGCTCAACACGGCCATCGCAAAGGCCGCCGATCCCGTCGCCATGGCCAATGCCTTCCGTCTCGGCGTCGAGGCCGGCCGCACCGCCTTTGAGGCCGGGCTGATGAACGCCCGCGACTTCGCCTCCCCTTCCACCCCTGTCGTTGGGACCCCGTTCTGGCATGCCGTATCCTGATCCCTTCTATCCCGTCGTCGACAGCCTGGCCTGGGTCGAGCGCCTGACCAAGCTCGGCGTCGGCACGATTCAACTGCGCGCGAAAGATCTGAACGACGCCGAAGCGCTGCAGATCGTCACCGACGCGCTCGCTATCACCGAGGGCACGCAGGCCAAGCTCGTCGTGAACGATTACTGGCGCGCGGCGATCGTCGCCGGCGCAAAATATCTGCATCTCGGCCAAGAGGATCTCGCCGATGCCGACCTCAAGGCGATCCGCGAGGCGGGCCTTCTCCTCGGCGTCTCCACCCATGACGACGCCGAGCTTGCGACCGCGCTGGCCGCAAAGCCCAACTACGTCGCGCTGGGCCCGATCTTCTTCACCACCTTGAAGTCGATGCGCTTCGAGCCGCAGGGCATTCCGAAGATCACGGAATGGAAGAAGCGCATCGGCACCATTCCGCTGGTTGCGATCGGCGGCATCAAGTTCGAGCACGCCGCGGAGATCTTTGCGGCGGGCGCAGATTCCATCGCCGTCGTCAGCGACATCACGCAGAATACCGACCCCGACGCGCGGGTGCGGCAATGGCTCGGCCTACCTGCGGAGGCGGCGTGATGCACGCTCTCTCCACTCGTCATTGCGAGCGCAGCGAAGCAATCCCGAGTCTCTCCGCAGAGACAGTCTGGATTGCTTCGTCGCATCAGCTGCGCAATTTTGTCGCGAGCTCCTCGCAATGACGGAGCAAGTCTCTCCATCCCGTCACCCTGAGGTGGCCGCTTCTTCAGCGGCCCTCGAAGGGCGACGGCCCGGCTCGTCCATCCTTCGAGGCTTGCCCTGCGGTCACACCGCAGGGCGCGCACCTCAGGATGACGAGAGCAACACCAGACACCAGAATTAACCGGAGGATCCCATGAACATCCGCTCCAACCCGCAACAGACCGTCCCCGCCGTCACCACCGGCCCGCTGCCCTCTTCGCGCAAGATCTTTGCGTCGCCCGACGCCGCGCCCGACCTGCGCGTGCCCCTGCGCGAGATCATCCTCTCGGAAGGCGCCGACGAGCCGAACCTGCCGGTGTACGACACCTCGGGCCCCTACACCGATCCGTCCGTGACCATCGACGTCAACGCGGGTCTTGCCCGCAACCGCAAGGCCTGGGTGCTGGAGCGCGGCGGCGTCGAGGAGTATGAGGGCCGCCAGGTCAAGCCGGAGGACAACGGCAACCTCTCCACCGACAAGGCCGCGCGTGCGTTCAGCGCCTATCACAAGCCGCTGCGCGGCCTCGACGGCCACAAGATCACGCAGCTCGAATTCGCCCGCGCCGGCATCATCACCAAGGAGATGATCTACGTCGCCGCCCGCGAAAACCTCGGCCGCAAGGAGCAGCTCGAGCGCGCGGAAGCAGCCCTCGCCGACGGTGAGAGCTTCGGCGCTGCGGTCCCCGCCTTCATCACCCCGGAGTTCGTGCGCTCAGAGATCGCGCGCGGCCGTGCCATCATTCCCTGCAACATCAACCATTCAGAGTTGGAGCCGATGATCATCGGCCGCAACTTCCTCACCAAGATCAACGCCAATATCGGCAACTCGGCGGTGACCTCGTCGGTCGAGGAAGAGGTCGAGAAGATGGTGTGGGCGATCCGCTGGGGCGCCGACACGGTGATGGACCTCTCGACGGGGCGCAACATCCACACTACCCGCGAATGGATTTTGCGCAACGCGCCGGTGCCGATCGGCACCGTTCCCATTTATCAGGCGCTGGAGAAGTGCAACGGCGATCCGGTCAAGCTGACCTGGGACCTCTACAAGGACACGCTGATCGAGCAGTGCGAGCAGGGCGTCGACTATTTCACCATCCACGCCGGCGTGCGCCTGTCCTACATCCACCTCACCGCCAACCGCGTCACCGGCATCGTCTCCAGAGGCGGCTCGATCATGGCGAAGTGGTGCCTGGCGCATCACAAGGAGAGCTTCCTCTACACGCATTTCGACGAGATCTGCGACCTCATGCGCAAGTATGACGTCTCGTTCTCGCTCGGCGACGGCCTGCGCCCGGGCTCGATCGCGGACGCCAACGACCGCGCGCAGTTCGCGGAGCTGGAGACGCTCGGAGAGCTGACCAAGATCGCGTGGGACAAGGGCTGCCAGGTCATGATCGAAGGCCCCGGCCACGTGCCGATGCACAAGATCAAGATCAACATGGACAAGCAGCTCAAGGAGTGCGGCGAGGCGCCGTTCTACACCCTCGGACCGCTGACCACCGACATCGCGCCGGGCTACGACCACATCACCTCGGGCATCGGTGCCGCTATGATCGGCTGGTTCGGCTGCGCCATGCTCTGCTACGTCACCCCGAAGGAGCATCTCGGTCTGCCCGATCGCAACGACGTCAAGACCGGCGTCATCACCTACAAGATCGCGGCCCACGCCTCCGATCTCGCCAAGGGCCACCCGGCCGCCCAGCTCCGCGACGATGCGCTCTCCCGCGCCCGTTTCGACTTCCGCTGGAGCGACCAGTTCAACCTCGGTCTCGATCCTGATACAGCCAAGAACTTCCACGACGAGACCCTGCCGAAGGAAGCCCACAAGGTCGCCCATTTCTGCTCGATGTGCGGCCCAAAATTCTGCTCGATGAAGATCACGCAGGACGTGCGGGATTACGCGGCGACGCTGAACGATCCGAACTCGATCGGCATGTCGATGAGCGGCACCGCCGAGGACGGCATGGCCAAGATGAGCGCGAAGTTCAAGGAGATGGGGAGCAGCGTTTATCTGGATGCGGAGAAGGTGAAGGAGAGCAATCGGGTGCTGTGAGGAGCCCTCCGCTCGCCGTGCCCGGGCTTGACCCGGGGCAACCATTGAAAATCAAAAGCCGGGCAGACAGCCCGGCTTTTTTTGCGAACGTCGCATCAAGCAAGCGTAGCCCGGATGAGCGAAGCGACATCCGGGACTGACAACTAACCCGCATGTCGCTGTCGCTCATGCGGGCTACGGCACCGAGCACGACGTCAGCTTCAGCTCAACGACGCCAGCTCCCGCGCGAGGTTGTCGCGCGCCCGCTGATCATAGATCGCAGCAAAGCCAGCATCGGGATAGATGACCGGCCGGGCGGCGAACTGACGCAGCACCTTGGCACGGCCGGCGCGATAGTCGCTGTCGCCGACGTGGATGAATTCCTGGCGGATCGCCGCCGCATAGGCGTCGTACCGAGCGGGCGCTGCGCCGAGGATGCTGAGGTCGATCGAGATCAGGATCGCGCCTAGGCGATCATCCGGCTGGACATCGTGCGTCCTGGTCAGGCGGATCAAGCGCCCCACTTCGTGGCTGGTATTGGCGCGAACGTGTTGCTCGGCCAGTTGCGCGCTGAGCTCCTCATTGTCCGACCGGGTCGGATCATAGATGACATCATGCCACCAGATGGCCTCCGTCAGGATCTCACGCTCGGCCGCCGAGATTCCTTCCAACCGCGCGAGCGCAGCGAGACAGTCCTCGATGTACGAGAGGTTGTGATAGTGGCGGCCAGGCGCCGCATAGGCGGCGGCCAGTTCTTCGCGGTTCATCGACAAGATATCATTCCTCGAACAACTGCTTGAACAGCGTCTTCGCCCGTTCGAGCCCCTCGGGGGTGAACTCCACCGACTTTACCTTGCCAACGGGGTCATGAATCATTCCCTTGTCGTGCAGGCGGCCGAGCACGCCCCAGTCGAAGCCCTTCCATGCCCGACAGTCATCGTGCAGGGTCAGATAGAGTAAGGCCAGCGCTGCGTCGTCGATCTTGTCCCTGTTGATGGCCATCTCGAAACTCTCTAAAACGTTGTTGAGGACATCCTATTCGGCAATACGCAATCTGCAATGACGGTCTGCAATCCGCTATTTGCGGTTCGGTCGAACAGTGCATTGGTCCCGCAGCAAGCGTAGTCCGGATGAGCGACCTGTCCGCCGCAGCTCGGAGAGCGAAGGCGGAAGCGACATCTGGGATTGACAGCGGCCCCGCATGTCGCTGACGCTCATGCGAGCTACAAGTCTGCGGATAAATGATTTGCCCGCTCCCATCCTCCACCGCCTCCCCGACCAGCTCCGCGAAAACCTCCGCCTCGTCTTCGTCGGCACCGCCGCCTCTACGCGATCAGCCGAACTCGGCCACTACTACGCCCATCCCGGCAACCGCTTCTGGCGCGCGATCCATGAGGCCGGGATTACGCCGCGGCGCTATCAGCCGGGCGAGTTTGCCGCGCTGCTTGAGCTCGGGATCGGCTTCACCGATCTGTCCAAGTCGGGCGCCGGGATGGACCACCAGATCGCGACTGAGACGATCGACGTGCCGGGGTTCAGGGCCAAGATGGAAATGTACCGGCCGAGGACGATTGCGTTCACGAGCAAGAAGGCGGCGAGCCTGTTTTACGGCAGGCCGTCGAACATGATTTCGCTGGGGCGGCAATGCGATGGGCGCCTCCCGGAGATATTCGTGCTCCCCTCGCCGTCCGGTGCCGCGTCCGGGCACTGGACGCTGGAGCCGTGGCGCGAGTTGGCGGAATGGATCGCTTCGTAGGTGGATTGGCGCTGGCGCTCCAAACTCAGCCGTCGTCCCGGCGAAGGCCGGGACCCATAACCACAGGCCGCGGTTTGGCGAAGACTCGTGGTTCGGTACTTCTACCGGCCGTAACCGATGGATTCCGCGGTATGGGTCCCGGCCTTCGCCGGGACGACACCGTTGCTTTTCGATGGGTTTCGCTGCGCTCTACCCATCCTACGCCCTAAAGATCGAAATTGGTCGGCAGCATCACGACGTCACGAATTGTCATGCCGCGCGGCCGCGTCAACATGAACATCACGACCTCAGCCACTTCGCTGGCCTCCAGCAGGCTTCCCGAATCCCTCGCTTCCTTCAACTTCTCGGGCGGCCAGTCCGCAAGCAGAGCGCTGACGACCGGGCCGGGCGAGATCGAGCCGACGCGAATGCCGTGCTTGAAGACCTGGCGCCGCACCGTCTGGACAAAGCAGTTGATCGCCCATTTGGACGACGCGTAGACGGGCTCCCACGGCGTCGGAAAATGCGCCGCCAGCGAACTCGTGACGATGATGTCGCCGGTCCGGCGTTCGATCATGTGCGGCAGCACGTCGTGCACGTTTTTCATCACGACGTTGACATTCAGGTTCAGCATCCGGTCGATCGCCATGGTGTCGGCATCGACCAGGTCGCCGCCGACATACGTGCCTGCGTTTGCATGCAGGATGTCGAGTTGGCCGGCCTCCTCCAAAACGCGCGGCAGCAGCGTTGCGCAGTCTTTCGGATCCAGCAGGTCGACGACCAGCGGGATCACGGTGTCGCCGTGCTTGTCGCAGAGCGCCTTCAGCGCGGCGGCGTCGCGGTCGACCATCACCACGCGCGCGCCCGCGGCCAACATGGCCTCGGTACTCGCCAATCCGATGCCGGACGCGGCCCCGGTGACTGCAGCAACCTTGCCTTCCAATTCGTTTGCCATGGGGGCACCATCCTGCTGAGATTGGCAGTATAGCGATCCAGAGCGACCTGGCGAAGTGGATCGCTGCGTAGGTGGGTTAGCGGCAGCGCCCTCAAACTCAGCCGTCGTCCCGGCGAAGGCCGGGACCTATTACCCCAGGGAGCCGTTTGGCGAAGACTCGTCGTTCGGTACTGCGACCGCCGGCAACAGATAAATCACGCGGTATGGGTCCCGGCCCCCGTGCGCAATTGCGCACTAGGCCGGGACGACACCGGTGGATTGGAGGGCAGTTCGGAGCCCGGATGAACGAAGCGATATCCGGGGTCGGCGGTTGACCCGCATGTCGCTTCGCTCATGCGGGCTACAGGCCTGACCCACCGTACGAAGTTCACCCCGCATAAGCCCGATCCAGATCCGCAATCACGATCTTCCGCATCCCCATCATGGCCTGCATGACGCGGCTCGCCTTCGTACGGTCGGGGTCGCCGAGGTAGCGGCCGAGCGCTGATGGGATCACCTGCCAGGACAGGCCGAACTTGTCCTTGAGCCAGCCGCAGCGGGATTCCTCGCCGCCGTCGGCGGTCAGCCTGTCCCAGAAATAATCCACCTCACCTTGCGTCTCCACGCTGATGAAGAAGGACACCGCTTCGGTGAACTTGTATTGCGGCCCGCCGTTGAGCGCGTGGAAGCGCTGGCCTTCGAGCTCGAACACCGCCATGAAGTCGCTGACGGTCTCGATTTTGGCGTTGGGGAACACCGATTTGTAGAACGCGACGGCTTCCGGGACATTGTTGTCGAACCAGAGGAACGGCGTGATCGAGGGCATGGGCGGAAGTCCTTTCTGCTCGGGCGGGACCTGGGTGCTCCAAGGACGCGGCCGGGAGGGGCGTTCCGACAATTGGGCGGGATTTTTTTTGGCAAGCCGTAGGATGGGTAGAGCTAGCGGCGTGGATCGCCGCGTAAGGTAGCAAGCGACAGCGCCCCACACTCAGGTGTCGTCCCGGCCTAGTGCGCAATTGCGCACGGGGGCCGGGACCCATACTCCCAGGAAGCGGTTTGGCGAAGACTCGTCGTTCGGTACTGCAACCACCCGCAACAGATGAATCGCGCGGTATGGGTCCCGGCCTTCGCCGGGACGACACTGTGGGCTAGGCAAGATGGTGCGACTAAATTGGAAGAGGGCAAGCTGTCGGAATCCGCACCGGCCGTTCGTCCTGGAGACGAAGCGCCACCACCCCGGAGACCCAGATGCCCCCCCACCATCACCGCCTTCGAAAGCTCGCCAGACCGCGGCAGGGGACAGGCGCGCGACATGCGCGTCCGCTGGGCGCTGGAGGAATTGGGCCAGCCCTACGACGTCCGCCTCGTCTCGTTCGCGGCAATGAAGCAGCCGGCGCATCTTGCGCTGCATCCGTTCGGGCAGATCCCGACCTTCGAGGACGGCGATCTCGCCCTGTTTGAATCAGGCGCGATCGTGCTGCATCTCGCCGAGCGCCATGCCGGGCTGCTGCCGCTCGAGGCGAATGCAAGGAGCCGCGCGATTGCGTGGATGTTTGCCGCGCTGAACACGCTGGAGCCGCCGATCGTCGAGCTCGGAATGGCGATGCTGTTCGAGCGCGACAAGAGCTGGTACGAGGCGCGCCTGCCCATGTTGCAGGATCGCGTCCGTACCAGGCTCGGCGAATTGTCCCGTCGCCTCGGCGATGCCGACTGGCTCGACGGGGCGTTCAGCGCCGGCGATCTCATGATGGTGACGGTGCTGCGCCGGCTCAACACGTCCGGCCTGCTGGACGAGTACCCTGATATCGCCGCCTATGTCGCCCGCGGCGAGGCGCGGCCGGCGTTCAGGCGTGCGTTCGAGGCGCAGTTGGCGGTGTTCACCGCCGCATCGCGTTCGTAGGAGCGGCCCCCCACGCTCAGCCGTCGTCCTGGCGAAAGCCAGTAACGTAGCCCGGATGAGCGCAAGCGATATCCGGGATCAAGAGTTGACCCGCATGTCGCTGCGCTCATGCGGGCTACAAGGCTAACCCACCCTACGCACCGCCTGGCCATTGCGTCCGCCACAGCTCCCCTGCATGCTGCCTCCGCCAACACGGAGGAGCCCGCCCATGCTGACGCTCTACTCCTACCCAAAGCTGTTCGGCGTTGCCGACAACAACGGCTACGGCCTCAAGGTCTACGCTTTCCTGAAGCTCGCTTGCGTGCCGTTCGTCCATGAGCACATCTTCGATGCCTCCGCCGCGCCGCGCGGGCAGCTGCCCTACATCGTCGACGACGGCGAGACCATCGGCGACAGCGAGACGATCATCGCGCATGCGATCGCGAAATATCGCGTGGGCATCGATGCCGGGCTTTCAGCGGAGGAGCGGAGGACCAATCATTTCGTCACCCGCATGCTGGACGATCTCTACTGGGTGATGTCCTATTCGCGCTGGAAGGACGAGCGCTACTACCCGGCCTTCCGCGATGCCTTCATCGCGCAGCACCCGCAGATCAATGCGGAAGGATTCGAGAAGGCGAAGGCGTACAATGCGCAGCGCTATCATTTCCAGGGCATCGGCCGCTACACGCCGGAGCAGGCCTATGCGCGAGGGCTCGCGGACCTCCAGGTGCTGGCCGAGATCGTGCCCGCCGCCGGTTTCGTGCACGGCGAAGCGCCTGCCAGCATCGATGCCGGCATCTACGGCTTCATCGCCAACATCTACTTCTTTCCGATCCCGACGCCGCTGAAGACCTTCGTCGATGCGCACGCCAATCTCGTCGCACATTGCGAGCGAATTCATGCGGCGGTGAGCGGATCGTAGAGCGTAGCCCGGATGAGCGTCAGCGACATCCGGGGCCGGGAGTTGACCCGCATGTAGCTGTCGCTCATGCGGGCGACGAGGTGCGGCGCGCGCCCTACCGCATCGTGATCGCGAGCCCGCTCAGATCCGCATTCGCCATCAGGCCGGTCTGGTAGCCCGACAGTTCCAGCACCGCGCCCTTCTGGTTGGTGAGCACGATGGCGCGGGCGCCGCGGCCGACGGCAAGGCCGGCACCGGCGGCGCCGTAGACGCCGGCGACGTCGGAGGGACGGTTGATGTTGGAGACGCGGCCGCGCAGCACGGTCTTGGAGCCGCCGAAGACGAGGCCGTAGTCGAGGCCGCCGGTCGAGAGCCCGTAGGAGCGGCCGCGGAAGTTCAGCACGCCCGAGCCGCCGGAGCCGCCGATGATCCAGCCCGCCTTGTAGATCGTCAGCACCACGGTGCCGCCGTCGGCCAGCGCCGAGGTCGAGAGCCCGGCAAGGGCGGCGATGGCGACCAGCGCGGCGCGAAGGGTGGATGCGAGCTTCATGGGGCGTCTCCGGGGGCTATTTTTCAAGGAGGGATCGAATCAGACCGGACGAATCTATCCGATCGATCGCGGCGGCAACATGATGGAGCGGCCGTGGGGCGTGAGTGCAGCAACGCATTCAACTGTCATCGCCCGCGCAGGCGGGCGATCCAGTATTCCAGAGACGGCGGTAGCTGAACCGAGAAGCCGCGGCGTACTGGATGCCCCGGTCAAGCCGGGCCATGACGGCGGAGCTTGGGTCCGCAGGACGGGCAACTTCATGATGCCATTTTGCCCCTGTTTTGCCCGACGGAGCAACCGATTATTTTTCTTTTTCCGAACTGAAAAGACTTCAATGAATTCTGCTCGATCTCTACGGTGCATGGGGTTGTTTTCGCGTTTTTTGTTTTGCCCCCCTGCGCCGGCCCCCTGATGACGATTGCAAGTCCCCCGCATGGCGCTACGCTGATGCGCCCTGCACGACCCCCGAGGTGATCCAATGACGATCCAGCATTTCGCGCCCCCGCCGCACGTGAAGGCACCGCCGCTGTCCTTTGCGACGCGCGTAGGCGACCTCCTGTTCGTCTCCGGCATTCCCGGCTTCGACGGCAATGGCGCGCTGCCCGACGGCTTCGAGGCGCAGTTCGCCAACGTCGCCGTCAACATCAAGCGCGTGCTGGAGGAAGCCGGTGCAACCGCCCGCGATCTCGTCAAGGTCAACGTGCTCTTGACCCGCGCCTCCGACGTCGCCGCCATGAACGCGCTCTATGCCGGCGCGTTCGGTCCGCCGCCCTATCCGGCACGCACCACCTGCGTGGTGCATGCACTGCCCGATCCGAAGATGCTGATCGAGATCGAGGCGGTGGCGTCGCTTTCGAAGTGAGCAGTGTGACTTGCCGGGCACGCGGCCAAACCAAGTGCCCTGCATCGCCTGACATGTCCGTGAACGGCGGCTCCCCGGCTTGCAAAGGACCGGCTTTTACCGCACGAATTTTCGGGTCACACTTCCCCACAAGGAGATATTTCATGCGTCGCGTTCTCGCCCTCTGTGCCGTTGCCGGCATCGCTAGTTCCGTGTTCGCCATGCCCGCTTCGGCGGCAGTCGGCTATTACGTGATCCGCTGGGACAACACCGGCATCTGCCAGGTCTGGAACGAGGACCTGAAGTACAAGCCGTTCCAGTGGGGCGCTTCGACCTACAAGGTCGTCAGCAAGCCGCTGCCGACCTTCACGGCCGCCTCCGACCTCCAGATCAAGCTGCGCGCGGAGCGCCGCTGCACGCTCTGAGCCTGACGCGACAGGCCGGATTTGAAGGGCGGATCGCGCGAGCGATCCGCCCTCTTCTTTTGGGCGGGCGGCCCTCGTTTTCCGGCCAAAATCCCGCATTTCCAGCGCACGCGCTTTGAACCTGATCAGCAGGCGGAACTACTCACATTTTGTCCGGGGCGCGCTCCCCAAAAGCGTCCCGCACCACCCCTCCCGTGATTGTCGGGAGGCGCATCACATCTTTCATTTGAGGAGCTGATCATGCGTCGTATTTCCGTGCTGTGCGCTGCCGCCGGTCTTGCCGTCACTGCCTTCGTGGCCGCGAGCCCTGCCGAAGCCAGCTATCACCTGATCCGCTGGCAGGACACCGGCTTCTGCCAGATCTGGGACGAGAGCATCCCGACCGCGCCGTGGCCCTCTGACTACGCCCGCGTCAGCAGCACCGTGCCGACCTTCGTCGACGCACTGGCGCTGAAGGATCACGCGCTGAAGAGCGGCCGCTGCGCCTGGTAGGATTCGATCGGCGGACGACAAGTGTCGGGCAAGGATGCGATGCTAGCATCCTTGCCCGTTCGCGTTTCCATCCAGCGTTTCTGCTCAGTCCCCGCGGGATCAATCGATGCGCACGCTCACCACGACGGCAGCCATCTTCACCGTATCGCTCGCACTCGTCTCCGCTGGCCGCGCGCAGGCGCCGCAATCCTTCCGCGCGATCTCGCCGATCTTCGGCCAGCTCGTCAGCTTCGCGATGCCGTCGAACTTCGTCGCGGTGTTCGAGAACACCAAGGGCGGCCACTACATCCGCGACGCCGTGCCGAAGGGCGAGACGCCGGAACGCTGGACGCAGATGATCACCGTCACCGGCGAGAAGGGCATGACGCTGACGCCAGGCACCTCGCCCGAGACGTTCGCAGGCTCCATCGCCGGCGGCTTCAAATCGGCCTGCCCGGACAGCTTTGCGGCACGGCCGCTCGGCGCCACGAATTTCGGCCGCTTCGAGGGTTTCGTCGCGGTGATCGGCTGCGGCCGCGTCGACAGCGGCCCGACCCGGCACAGCGAGACCGCGCTGCTGGTCACGCTGAAGGGCACGACGGACTACTACACCATCCAATGGGCCGAGCGCGGCCCCGAGAGCGACGAGCCGCCGGTCAATGACGAACGCTGGCAAGCCCGCCTGCGCGAGCTCAGCCCGATCGAGCTGTGCCCGATCGTATCAGGAGAAGCCGCGCCCTATCCGAGCTGCGTGAACAAGAGCTGAGCGCTGTCACGCGTCCTTGTGCGCGCCGGGATGGATCAGGAGGTCGCGTGCGGCGGCGAGGTCGATGAAGGCTTCCGCGCTGCCGCCGCGGTCGGGATGCATGCCCTTGGCGGCGCGGCGATAGGCTTGGTTGATGTCCTCGCAGGTGAGCTGCACCGCAAGCGGCAGGCCGAGCACCTTGCGGGCGCGGTCCTCGCTCGAGAGTTTCTTCGGCATGGCGTTGCGGCGGCCGAAGCGCGGCGCGGTCAGACTATGCACGACATCGAGGACCACGCCGATGCGGCGCTGAGCCGCCAGCGTGACGCCGTGATCGTCATTGTCCACGGCCTGGCGCAGCACCGGAAGCGCCTGCTCGGCGGCCTGTCGCAGGGTGACATCGGGGCTCATCCGCGCGATCTCGGCCACCAGCCGGCCCGCCTCGGCCCAATCGGCCGGCTCCGCCGACCGCAGGCGCTCGAGCGCCAATTTCCAGGATTCAAGCCGTTCCATCATGCGCGCAACGTTTAGCAATGAAGATCAGTATGCCAAGGCCGCCGTTTCCGACCCCTTAATTTCGAGTTAGCCTTTCATGAAACTTAGAAACGAATCCGGGAGGAAAATGTCATGGCATTGCTTGCAAACCACATCGCCGTTGTCACGGGCGCCGGTTCCGGCATCGGCCGGGCGATCGCGGCCGGCTACGCGCGCGAAGGCGCGCAAGTGGTGCTGCTCGACGTCAACGCCGACACGGTCGCGGAAGCGGCGCAGGAGATCCGCAAGGCCGGCGGCATGGCCGAGAGCTTCGCGCTCGACGTGACCAGGCGCGAGGACTGCTTTGCGCTGGCCAAGCAAGTCGCCGACAAGGTCGGGCAGGTCTCGATCCTCGTCAACAATGCCGGCATCACCCGCCGCAACGCCTTCACCGCGGAGACGGAGACGGTGGCGAAGGACTGGAACGACATCATCTCGCTCAACCTCAACGGCGTCTTCAACATGACGCAAGCCTTCCTCGCTCCGTTGCGCGCAGCCAAGGGCCGCATCGTCAATATCGGCTCGATCCAGTCCTTCGTGCATCTGCGCACGCCGAGCTCGGTGGCCTACACCACCTCGAAACACGGCGTGCTCGGCTTCACCAAGGCGCTTGCGGCCGAGCTCGGCAAGGAAGGCGTGCGCGTCAACGCGATCGGGCCCGGCTTCATCGAGACCAACATCAACGCCAATGTGCGTGCGACCAATCCGGCGCTGGTGCAGACCTTCGTCGATCGCACCCCGCTGGCGCGCACCGGCAAGCCCGAGGACATCGTAGGCCCCGCGATCTTCCTCGCCTCGGACCTGTCGGCCTACGTCACGGGAACGATCGTGATGGTGGACGGCGGGTACCGGACGGTGTGAGGGGGGACACGACGATCTATCGACACACAAGGTGTCATGCCCTGCCGCGGAGCATCCCGTATTCCAGAGACGCCAGAGGTCCCGCGAGGTGCCGCGGCGTACTGGATCGTCCGCTCCAGTGCGCAATTGCGCACAAGGCGGACGATGACACGGAGTGCGTCGCGAGATAAGCCCGCATCCGTGCGCATCCCGCGCCAATCGCGGCGGATTCGCGGCAATCCCAAGGTCAATTGGTGCGATCGTCGGCGATTAACCTTTCATTAACCAAACCCGACCACCGTGGATTTACGGCTTGGGGGTCGTTTGTTCTCGATCCGCTTCCAATGATGGAAGCGGGCGTTGGTCGGGAGGTGTATTGATGACCACTGTTCATGTCGCCGCGCCGCAGGGCGCAGAATTCCTTGCTCCAAACCAGATCGTTCCGCTGCTGATCGGTGCGACCGTCGACGAGGTCGAGCGCGAGCTCGTGCTCCAGACGCTCGCCCGCTGCGACGGCAACCGCACACGCGCGGCGCGCGTGCTCGGCCTGTCGGTGCGCACGCTGCGCAACAAGATCAGGCTCTATGCCGCCTCCGGCATCGACGTGCCGGCCTATCAGGACTAGCGCGTGGCCGCACGAGGTCGATCAGTCGGCCTGCGACGCCCGGCGCGACGATGTGCTGCGAACGCGGCGGCGCAGCTCCTGCTGCAGGTACGCGCCGGCGAGAAACGCGAGCGCGATGATCGCGACTGCGGCCGCGATCAGCTCGATCGCGCGGAGAACGAAGGCCGTCATGACGGCCCATGACCCCTGCGGCTCTTCGGCGAAAGCGACCGGCACGATATCGGGCACGAACTCGTGGGCAAGGCCGAGCGCAATGCCAAGAGTGACTGCAGACAAGCAAAACATTTTCCACGCTTCGCGCATCGGTCGCTCCTCGTGAGGTTGTGGCCGCGCGCCCTCCAATGACACGCCGTCGCGCGCCGCCGGTTGATGTTGATCAAGCGTGGTGCGATGCGCGGACGGAATTGCTGCTGTCGTCAAACGACGCTAAGTAGCTTGCTTCCGGTCAAGGGAGCAGTGGCGTGGCAGACGAACAGAAACGGCAGGGACCTCAGGGTCCGCGCGGGCGGCAGGGCGAGCCGGGACGGCCGGGACCGCAGGGTCATCCGGGCCGGCGCGGCCCGGACGGCGCGCGGGGCAAGCCAGGACCGCAAGGCAAGCCGGGGCCGATCGGAAAGGCTGGGCCACTGGGCAAGGCCGGGCCGCAAGGCAAGCAGGGCGAGGCCGGTCCGCGTGGCGCGGCCGGAGCGCAGGGACCTGTCGGACCGCAAGGGTCGGCAGGGCCGCAAGGCCCGCGCGGCGAGGCCGGCCCATCTGGCCAACTGCCGTCGATCGAACAGGTGTTGCCCTGGCTCGAACAGCTCTTCGACGCCTGGGACGAGCGCCGCCGCCAGCGCGAGCGCGAAGCCGCCGAGCGCGAGGCGCTGGAGGCCGCCGTGCAGGAAACCGACGAGCCGATCGCCGATGACGAGAGCGACGACGGCGAAGGCGACGATCACAAGAAAAAGAAGAAAAAGAAGAAGCACGGCCACAGGGATTAGCCACGCGCTCTTGCCCCGGATCAAGAAGCCCTTGAGGAATCATCCTTGTGTGGCAGCATGCCCATGCGCTCGAACTGCCAGCGCATGGCGCGATACCAGAGATAGCCGACTGCCGCGCCGCACATCGCCAGGATGGCGGCGTTCGCGCTCGAGAACGAGCCGCTCCACCACATCATCCACGCGGTCCACAGCAGCGTGAAGATGATGGCACCTGCTTTGAGGGGAAGAAGGGGGCGGCTCATGATCGTGCTCCGGGTTGGCAAAACCCCGGCAGACATCATTGCAAGTCGCAGCGCTCCATACCGTGAGCCAGATCACGGAACGGGTCTGCGGATCCGCTAGCCAAAGCGCAACCGCGAGCGCTCCTTGGCCTTTTCCGCCTCGATCTCGCGGTCGCGCGCCGGCGCATGGGTGTGCAGCGAGGTGAGGAGCCTTCGCGCTGCCTCCGAGACCTCGGACACTGCCCGCTCGAACGCCTCCTCGTTGGCCTGCGACGGCTTGTTGAAGCCGGACAGCTTGCGCACGAACTGCAATGCCGAGGCATGGATCTCGTCCTCCGTCGCCGGCGGCTCGAAGTTGAACAGCGTCTTGATGTTGCGGCACATGCAGTCTCTCCCGATGGTTTCCTCGAGGACGATCGGCGGAACCAAAATCCTACATTGTTCCGGAGAGTTTTGCTAAGATCCCGCGCAACGCGGCCGCCGGATATGAGCCGCATGGAGAGAGAAATATGAAGGCTTCTTGCGCGGCGCTGTCGGCCATCCTGCTGTCCATCTCAGCGTCGGCCATGGCCGCCGACTATCCTGCGCCAAAACAAGGCGACTGGATCGCCAGGGATTTCAAGTTCCACACTGGCGAGGTCATGCCGGAGCTGCGGCTGCATTACACCACCGTCGGAGAGCCGAGCGGGCAACCGGTGCTGGTGCTGCATGGCACGGGCGGCTCGGGCGCAAGCATGCTGACGCCAAGCTTTGCCGGCGAGCTGTTCGGCGCGGGCCAGCCGCTCGACGCCGCCAAATACTACATCATCATTCCCGACGGCATCGGCCACGGCAAATCGTCAAAGCCGTCCGACGGCATGAAGACGGGCTTTCCGAAATACGACTACGACGACATGGTCGAGGCGCAGTACCGCCTGGTGACGGAAGGACTCGGCGTCAAGCATTTGCGGCTCGTCATCGGCAATTCGATGGGCGGCATGCACACCTGGCTGTGGGGCGAGAAATATCCGAAGGCGATGGACGCACTGATCCCGATGGCCTCGCAACCGACCGAGATGGCGTCGCGCAACTGGATGCTGCGGCGGATCATGCTCGACACCATCCGCGACGATCCCGACTACAATGGCGGCAACTACACCAGCCAGCCGCGCATGATGAAATACGCCGTCACCGCCTACGGCATCGCGAGCATCGGCGGAACGCTGGCCTATCAATCGCAGGCGCCGACAGCGGCCAAGGCCGACAAGATCGTCGACGAGCGGCTCGCGACGCCGATCACGGTCGATGCCAACGACTTCGTCTATCAGTGGGAGTCCTCGCACGACTACAATGCCGGGGAGAAGCTGGAGCAGATCGAAGCCTCGTTGCTGCTGATCAACTCCGCCGACGACGAGCGCAACCCGCCGGAGACCGGCCTCACCGACGCTGCGATGAAGAGGATCAAGAGCGGCCGCCTGTATCTGATCCCCGCCAGCACCGAGACGCGCGGTCACGGCACCACCGGCAATGCAAAATTCTACAGCGAACAGGTCAGGCAATTGCTGCAAACCGCGCCGCAGCGGACGATGTAAAACCGGCGACTGCAAATCCTCATATCGCAATGCATCATATGCGGCGCCTCTCGCGCCGCATATTATTTGAGCATGCAATGCGCTGGCAGCTCGGGCTTAATCGCGTCAACGATACGAATCGACGCGCGGGGCAATCGCGCGCCACTGGCACGACACGCGATGAGGAGGATCGCATGCGCAGGCTCGCACTGTGCGTTTGGCTGGCTGCGATGACGGCGCTGACGAGCGCGGCGTTTGCGTTCGACAACGGGCAATATGACCACGTCCCGCCCGACATCCGCGCCTGGTTCAAGAGCGTGATCGCGCCGAACGGCGTGCCCTGCTGCGACATCTCCGACGGCCATCGCACCGACTACGACGTGCGCAACGGCGCCTATTGGGTACCGATCGAAGGACAGTGGATGGCCGTGCCCGAGCGCGCCATCATCCGCGACCGCGGCAATCCGGTCGGCCAGGCCGTGGTGTGGTACGTCCACCATCGCGGCACCATCATCATCAGCTGCTTCGTGCCGGCCGATGCAGTCTAGCGGATCGTGATGAATTTCGTTGGCCGGGCGCGGCCCCATCGGGTAGTTTGCCGCCGAGCTCATACGGAGGCACACCGTTGACCGATCTTTGCGCCGAAGACCTCGCCACTATCTATGCCAGGCCGAGCCCACGCGTGATCGCGAAGGCACGTCCTGCGATCGATGCGCATGCCAAGAAATTCATCGAGATGTCGCCGTTCTGCGTGCTCGCGACCTCGGGCAGCGACGGCAGCGTCGACGCCTCGCCACGCGGTGGCGGCATCGGCTTCGTCCACGTCGCCGGCCCCAACCAGTTGCTGATGCCCGACCGCTCCGGCAACAACCGGATCGACAGTTTTCGCAACGTCGTCGAAGGCTCGGGCTTCGTGCATCTGCTGTTCTTCGTCCCCGGCATCGACGAGACGTTGCGCGTCGGCGGGCGCGGCACGCTGTCGGCCGATCCGGATCTGCTCGCCTCGATGGTGGAATTCGGCAAGCCACCGCGCGCGGTGCTGAACGTTGCGGTCAGCGAAGTCTATTTCCACTGCGGCAAGGCGCTGATGCGCTCGAAGCTGTGGTCGCCGGAGAAGGTGCAGCGCTCGGTGATGCCGAGCATCGTCGAAGTCATTCACGACCAGACGGGCCTGGGCGAACCGGAAAGTCAGGCGATCGTGGAAGAGCGCTATAAGCAGCAGCTGTAGCTGGCGCAACCAGCCGTCGTCCCGGACAAGCGAAGCGCAGATCCGGGACCCATAACCACAGGAAGTGGTTTGACGAAGACTCGGAGTTGCCGGTCGCGCGCTACGACCACTTCCTGTGGTTATGGGTCCCGGCTTTCGCCGGGACGACACGGGACCAGTGGTTGACGCCGAAGCCTAGTGCCCCTCGCCCTCGAGTCCGCCGACGTGCTTCTGGGTGTAGAGCTCGAGACCGATGCGGCCGATCAGGTCGAGCTGGGTTTCGAGGAAGTCGATGTGGTGCTCCTCGTCGCTCATCAGCTTCTCGAACAGGTCGCGCGTGACGTAGTCCTTGACGCCGTGGCAGTAGGTCGCCGCTTCCTGATAGAGCGCCCGCGCGCTCATCTCGGCGGCGAGGTCGCACTCGATGATCTCCTTGACGTTCTGGCCGATGCGCAGGGGATCGAGCACCTGCATGTTCGGGAAGCCGTCGAAGAACAGGATGCGCGCGGTGAGCTTGTCGGCGTGCTCCATCTCCTCGATGGATTCCTTGCGCCAGACCTTGGCCATGTCCAGCAGGCCCCAATTGTCGAGGAAGCGGTAGTGCAGCCAGTACTGGTTGATCGCAGTCAGTTCGTGACGCAGTGCCTTGTTGAGGTAGTCGATGACTTTTGCGTCGCCCTGCATGGTTCACTCCAGCTCTCGCAGTCCAAATCGGTCCTAAACCGAATTTAGAACGCTTCTAAATGAGTTTACGCACGGGAGCAACCGGCTACGGAGCCGCAGCCGGGGAAAAGCTCAGCCGAGGTTGCGGAAGATTTCAGCAGGCCGCGAGAGCGAACTGGGTGAGCTCGGCCGTTTCGTCATTGGCGGCCACGGTGTGGCTGTGCGGGCAGCCGGAGCAGCAGGACTTGGCGCAGGGGCCAAGCGCTTCGTCGATGATGGTCTTGATCGTCCGCGCGCAGCGGCCGCACTCGGCGCTACAGCCGAGGCAGCCATAGACCTGCTTGGCATGGCGCACGGCGTCGTCGGACTCGGCGACAGCAGCGCGGATGTCGTCATCGCTCAGCACGTTACAGGAACAAACGATCATGGAAGCGGCAGGCCCTTCGGTGATGCGCCATCATCGATATTTAAGGGGCCGGCCGGATGCAAAAGGAAAAACCGGTATTTGAAGCTATTCCAAACTGGCCCGCAAACAGCCTAGAACGGCTCTAAAATAGGGTGTTGCGCTGGATCAAGATTGCGGCGGACCTAGTCGCCGCCACCGCCTCCCCCACCGTCGCCGCCGCCTCCACAATCCCCGCCCCCGCCGCTATCGCTGCTGGAACAGCTGCCGCCATCGGTCGAGTTCCCCGAGCTGCCGCCCGAAAACCAGCTCCCCAGCGAGAAGCCGTCGCTCGTCCCCGAATAGCTGTCTCCGCCCCCACTGCCGCCATCGCTGCCGGCCCCTGCGCGGGAGCGGCGCCGGCCGCGGTTCTGGAGGTGGGTGATCCAGCCGTAGCCGATCGCAAAGACGACCCCGGCAGCAATCAATGCATTGATCAGCGCGTTGCCCATCATCGCCTCCCTGGCGGAGCTGCGGTCCATACCAATTCGTCGCACCCGGCCAAGGTGCCGTTCATTGATCATTCAAACGAAGTATGGAACTTTGTCCCCCAAACAGTTCCCGCGTGTTTGTGCGAAAGGTCAAAGCCAATGAAGAAGTCCCTCCTGGCAGTCGCTGCCCTCGCCGCTGTGGCCCTGACGGCCGGGACGCCGGCCCATGCGCAGCGTGGCGTCGCTGCCGGCGTGGCAGCCGGGATCATCGGCGGCGCCATTGTCGGTGGCGCGCTCGCCTCTCCGTATTATTACGGACCGGGGCCCGGCTACGCCTATGGTCCGGGTTATGACCCCGGTTACTACCCGCCCCGCTACTACGCGCCGAGTCCGGGTTATGTCGCCGACGACTATTACGGCGGCTGCGCCTGGCAGAGGCAGCGCTTCTGGGACGGCTACGCCTGGCGCGTCCGCCGCGTCAGGGTCTGTGGCTGAGGCGCCAACCGGTTCACTACGGACGCGCCGTTCATCTCGGGGCCCGAAAAAGACCGCTTTTTCTCGTCACAGCTCTGCGTGCGTTTACCGTGGATTGACCATTTGCGCGCTTCCTAGCTGCAAGGCCAATTCCATCAGAGTGTGCGTGAACCTTTGAACCCCGGGCGCCTCTAACAAGGGGAACCCATCTCCCAGGAGAGCCAAGAGCATGAAGAAGACTTTAGTTGCCGCCCTCACGGTTGCGACGGTCGCCGGTTCGCTGGTGACCGCCACTCCGCCCGCCAAAGCCGGTGACGGCGTCGGCGCGGGCATCGCTGCCGGCCTGATCGGCGGCGCCATCGTCGGCGGTGCGATCGCCTCGAGCCGTCCGGCCTATGGCGGCCCCGTCTACGTGGCCGAACCGCCGCCCCCGCCCTGCTACTGGCAGCGCCAGCGTTACTGGGACGGTTACGGCTGGGTCATCCGCCCGGTTCGCGTTTGCTACTGATCTGATCGCACGGCGCTCATCAGCGCTGCGATCGAAGCCCGGCCGAGACCATCGGCCGGGCTTTTTCTTTTGGTCCCGCGCTATCGCGCCGCCTGGATCGAACGCAGCACCTCTTCGCTCGGCCAGCAATCGACCTTGAGGCCCGCCGACTTCTGGTAGGCGCCGAGCGCTGCGCGCGTTTGCATGCCGGCCTTGCCGTCGATCTTGTCCTTGTAGAGCCCGACGCGCGTGAGCCCGCGCTGCATGGTCTCGACGTCCTTGGTGCGCAATTGCTTCGAGGCCGACCACGGTGTTGCGAAGGGCAGCGGGCTCGTCATGCGGTCGCTGAGATGACCGACGAACAGCACGTACAGGTCGGAGAAATTGTATTCCTTGATGACGAAGTAGTTCTTCGTGGTCAGGAATGAGGGGCCGTAGATTCCCTCCGGCTGTAGCAACGAGGCCGGCTGCGCCTGTTCCGCGGTGCTGAGCTTTTGTCCACGCACCGGCACGAAGCCTTCCCGCAGCCACTGGCTGATCGGCTTCGTCACCTCCGGCACGCCGGTGGTGCAATCGACCTTGGCCGGCGCCTGCACCTCGTAGGCCCAGCGCACGCCGCTCTGCCAACCCTTGTTGACGAGCTGCTGCGCGGCGGAGGCCAGCGCATCCGGCACCGAATGCCAGATGTCGATGCGGCCGTCGCGATCGAAGTCGACGCCGTGGTTGTAATACTCCGACGGCAGGAATTGCGTGAGCCCGGTGGCGCCGGCCCAGGACGAGCGCATGTCCTTGCGCGTCACCACGCCCTCGCCCAGGATCTTCAGCGAGAGGATGAACTCGTTGCGATAGGTGTCCTTGCGGCGTCCGACATAGGCCTGCGTCGCCAGCACGCGGACGAGATCGTAAGGCAGCGTGTAGCGGCCGTAGTCGGTCTCGCGTCCCCAGATCGCCAGCATGACGGTGGCAGGCACGCCCGAGCTCTTCTCGATCTCGGTCAGCGCGGGACGATATTTTTGCAAGAGCCGCTGCCCCTCGCCCGCAAGGCGCGCGATCGAGGCGTCCCTGACGTAGTCGGCCGGTACCTGCACGAACTCGGCCTGCGACGGCGCGCCGGTCGCGGGCCGGCCCGGCAGGATCAGGTCCGGCAGCTTGTAATCCGGCTCGAGCCCGCGCGTCTGCTCATCGAACGTCGCGCGCGACACGCCGGCGGCCTGCGCCTCCGGCCAGAGCGAGGCGATGAACTGCGTGAAGGCAGCGTCGGCGGCGCGGGCGGACGACCAGCCGCAGGTGACGACGATCACCGCGGCTATGAGCGCCCGCCGCATCATGCCGACATCACCGCGTCAGCTTCTTGTACTTCACACGGTGCGGAATGACGCTGTCCTGGCCGAGCCGGCGCATCTTGTCCTTCTCGTAGTCCTGGAAGTTGCCTTCGAACCATTCGACATGGCTGTCGCCTTCGAAGGCCAGGATGTGCGTCGCGATGCGGTCGAGGAACCAGCGGTCATGGCTGATGATGACGGCGCAGCCGGCAAAATCTTCCAGCGCTTCTTCGAGCGCGCGCAGCGTGTCGACGTCGAGATCGTTGGTCGGTTCGTCGAGCAGCAGGACGTTGGCGCCGGACTTCAGCATCTTGGCGAGATGCACACGGTTGCGCTCACCGCCCGAGAGTGCACCGACCTTCTTCTGCTGGTCGGCCCCCTTGAAGTTAAACGACGAGCAATAGCCGCGCGAGTTCACTTCCTTCTTGCCGAGCAGGATCAGCTCGTTGCCGCCGGAAATCTCCTCCCACACGTTCTTGTTGCCGTCGAGCGCGTCGCGCGACTGGTCGACGTAGCCGAGATGCACGGTCTCGCCGACCGTGATGGTGCCGTTGTCCGGCGATTCCTGCTTGGTGATCATCTTGAACAGCGTGGTCTTGCCGGCGCCGTTGGCGCCGATCACGCCGACGATGCCGCCGGGCGGCAGCTTGAAGGTAAGATCGTCGATCAAGAGGCGATCGCCATAGCCTTTGCTGAGGCCTTCGAAGTCGACGACGTTGGCACCGAGCCGCTCGGCGACGGGGATGATGATCTGCGCGGTCTGGGTCTGCTTTTCGCTCGCCTGCTTGAGCAGCTCCTCGTAGCGTTGATAGCGCGCCTTTGACTTGGCCTGGCGCGCCTTCGGCGAGGACGCGACCCATTCCTGCTCGCGGGCGATCGTCTTCTGATGCGCGGCGTCCTCGCGGCCTTCCTGCTCGAGCCGCTTCTGCTTCTGCACCAGCCAGGACGAGTAGTTGCCCTCGTAGGGAATGCCCTTGCCGCGGTCGAGTTCGAGAATCCAGCTCGTGACGTTGTCGAGGAAGTAGCGGTCGTGGGTGACGATCAGGATCGCGCCGGGATAGTTGCGCAGATGACCTTCGAGCCACGACACCGACTCGGCGTCGAGGTGGTTGGTCGGTTCGTCGAGCAGCAACAAGTCGGGCTGGTCGAGCAGCAGTTTGCACAGCGCGACGCGGCGGCGCTCACCGCCCGAGAGTTTTGTCACATCGGCATCGTCGGGCGGGCAGCGTAGCGCGTCCATCGCCTGGTCGACCTTGCTGTCGAGATCCCAGAGGCCCTGGGCCTCGATCTCGTCCTGCAGCTTGGTCATCTCGTCGGCGGTTTCTTCCGAATAGTTCATCGCCAGCTCGTTGTAGCGATCGAGGATGGCCTTCTGCTTGGCGACACCCAGCATGACGTTCTCGCGCGCCGAGAGCGTCGGGTCGAGATGCGGTTCCTGCTCGAGATAGCCGACGCGGGCGCCCTGGGCGACCCAGGCCTCGCCGTTATACTCCTTGTCGAGGCCGGCCATGATCTTGAGCAGCGTCGACTTGCCCGAGCCGTTGACGCCGAGCACACCGATCTTGGCGTCCGGGTAGAACGACAGATGAATGTTATCGAGCACCTTCCGGGTCGGGTAGCTCTTGGTCAGGCCCTGCATGAAATAGATGAACTGGCGCGCCATCGGTCCCGTGAAACCTTCATTTGAGGAAATTTGCTTGCCGCCGATGTAACGATCCCGCCCCCAAAGGGCAACGTTTTCCCTCCGTTCACCACGGATGAATACGGATTGGACACCATCCGGCCGCCGATCCGGACAATTGAAACCATTTTTTAATAAAGTGGGCCAAAGCTCGTCATGGCGCCGAAAAAGACGCCACCCGCGGCAGAAGCGGCGGGGAGAACAGCGAGGCCACATCATGGCTCTGATCGAGACCACCTCCATCGCCGTTCCGGCACGAGCCGGTAACGCTTCCGGACTCGTCACGGAGATCAAGGGCTTCTGGAAGCGCTTCTTCGCCACGGCTTTCAATCCTTACCGCCCCGAGCTGCACTACATGCGTGGTCCCGGCCCCGCCTGGCGCGCCAAGCACGGCATGGATACGCCGTTCCGCCTCAAGCCCCGCGACCTCTGAACCCCTTCTCTCCTATCGGATTTTTGAACACGTCAGCTGCTTGCGCGCGGGCGTGATTGCGCGCAACCATGGCCCGGTTCCGACGATGGCGCTCCCCGCCTGGCGCCGTCACCTCTCGCCATGGATGAACGCTGATGACGCGGCTGCGCTGTGCAATTCTCGACGACTATTTCAACCTCGCCCTCGACGTCGCCGACTGGCAGAAATTGTCCGACCGCATCGACGTCACCGTGTTCAGCCATCCCTTTGTCTCGGAGCAGGCCGCCGCGAGCGCGCTGGCCGATTTCCAGATCGTCTCCGCGATGCGCGAGCGCACGGCGTTCCCCAAGAGCCTGTTCGCGTCGCTGCCGAAGCTGAAGCTGCTTTTGACCTCCGGCATGCGCAACGCCTCGATCGATATGGAGGCTGCGAAGGCGCAAGGCGTTGCCATCGGCGGCACGCAATACTCCCGCGATCCGACCGCGCCGCTGACGATGGGCCTGATCCTCGAACTGACCCGCGGCATCGGCCGGGAAAACGCGCGCATGCATGCGGGCGAGCCCTGGCAGACCTTTGCCGGTGTCGAGATCGAGGGGCTGACGCTCGGCATCGTCGGGCTCGGCAAGCTCGGCAGCAAGATGGCGGGCATTGCGAAAGCATTCGGCATGAACGTGATCGCCTGGAGCCCGAACCTCACGCCGGAGAAGTGCAAGGAGGCCGGCGTCGGCTACGCCACCAAGGAGGAGCTGTTTGCCAAGGCCGACATCGTCACCATCCATGTGGTGCTGAGCGACCGCTCGCGCGGACTGGTCGGCGCTGCGGACCTCGCGCGAATGAAGCCGACGGCCTTCCTCGTCAACACCGCGCGCGGGCCGATCGTGGACGAGGCGGCGCTGCTGGAGGCCTTGCAGCAGAGGAAGATCGCCGGCGCCGGCTTGGATGTGTTCTCGGTCGAGCCGCTGCCGGTCGACCATCCCTTCCGCAAGCTCGACAACCTCGTGCTGACGCCGCATCTCGGCTACGCGACCGAGGACGGATTGCGTATCCACTATGACCAGATGGTCGAGGCGATCGACGCCTGGACCAAAGGCGGCGAGCTGCCGCGGAAGCTGGCCTGAAACGAAGAAGGGCGCGCCGACGGCACGCCCTTCTGCAAATCAAACTTGTCTCGAAGCGCTCAGCGCACGGTGACCGGCGCGGGCAGCGGCGGCACCACGGTCGGCTGCGTCCCCGGGACGGGACCGGCCTGGGCAGACATTGGAGCCGGCGCACCGGGCGTCGGCGCGGCCGAGGCAGTCGCCGTACCCGGCGCCGGACCGCCCGGCATCACCACCACGCGGGTGCCGACCTTGACCCGGTCGAACAGGTCGGAGACGTCCTCGTTCAGCATGCCGATGCAGCCGGAGGAGACGAACTTGCCGATCGTCGAGGGCTGGTTGGTGCCGTGGATGCGGTAGACGGTCGAGCCGAGATACATGGCGCGGGCGCCGAGCGGATTGCCCGGGCCGCCGGCCATGAAGCGCGGCAGGTAGGGCTGGCGCTCGATCATCTCGGTCGGCGGATGCCAATCCGGCCACTCGGCCTTGCGGGTGATCTTCTGCACGCCGGTCCAGGTGAAGCCGTCGCGGCCGACGCGAACGCCGTAGCGGATCGCACGGCCATTGCCGAGCACGTAATAGAGGTAGGTGTTCGGGGTATCGACGATGAGCGTTCCGGCCGGCTCCTTGGTCGCCAGCGAGACTTCCTGACGGCGCAGGTTCTGCGGCAATTGCGCCGGGGCGGCGTCGGGCTGCTCCTCGGGCGGCAGCGAAGCGATCGACATCGGCCGGCCATCGGCACCAAGGGCGGGCTGCTGCGAGACCGCTCCGGTCGCGGCCGGGCCACCGACGGCCTCCGGCGGACGCAGGCCGTCGCTGCCGGGCGCCTGCGCCGGACGGTCGGCATAGATCACCGCGGGCGGACCGGCGGGGCGGCCATAGCGAGGATCGTCGGGCGACATCACCGGACCCTGCGGCGGCGCAGCCGAGTAGACGGGGGCGCCGGCGGGACGGCCATAACGAGGATCATCCGGCGACATCACCGGTCCCTGCGGCGGGGCGGCCGAATACACCGGAGGACCAGCGGGGCGGCCATAGCGGGGATCGTTGGGCGACATCGGACCGCCCGGGCCGGGCGGCGGCAGCGATGCCTGCGGCAGCCCGTCGTCGTCATCTTCCAGCGCGTCGAAATTCGGCGTGCGGTCGCCGGGGCGATATTCGGCCGGAGCGCCATAGCTCGGCGCCTGCTGAACCGGATAGCTCTGGGCCTGTGCGAGCGAAGTTCCCGCCGCAGCGACTGTTGCGGCAGCGCATATCGTCAGAAAATGTTTGATCATCATCGCTCTTGTATAGTCCCCAAGCCCTATCGGACCGCTAACGGCCAGATGACCGAAAATAGCGGCACATTCAAGACATTGCAGGCTCATTTGCGCCGGATTTGCCGATTTGTGATCCGCAGGACTACCGTTGCTCCGTTGCATCACGGGGGCGGAAATCGCATCGCGCCGTGGATTGCCGGAGTCATCGCCCCGATTTTAAGGGAACGGCGCGGAGGCGTTGCGATATGTTCGAATCAGCCTGATTCGCCGCCGCTTCGAGCTCCGATTCCGCGTGGCGAACGCGGCAACCAGTACCGTCACCGCGTTCAGATGGCTCATTGGCCCTGGCCACCTCGCCGCCGGGGCGGAAATTCGCAATCCCTCGATGCTTCCCGGCTTTCGCTTCCTGCTTGCCGCGATCCTGCTGTCAACCTCCATCCTGGTGTTCGGCCTGGGCGCCGCCGCGCTGCTGCGCGCGAGCCACGAGCAGTATGTCAGCAACCCCTCCTGGCGGAACGGCCCGCAGGAGCAGGTGTTTGCGCAGGCGTCCGAGCCGGCCCAGCCGGTGCTCGCGGCCTTGCGCGCGGAGCCGGAGCCGGCCGAGCCCGCGGCGCCGTCGCTGCGCGACCAGGTCCCGACCATCGCCCTGCCGGCGAGCGAGCCCGAGCAGGTCGCGGCGGTGACGAGCGAGGCTGACGCTCAGCCCCAGGTCGTTGCACCGTCGGCCGATACCTCGGCCGCCGAACCGGCCAAGGCCGAGTCGACGACGGAAGCCACGGCACCAGCCCCCACCGACACGCTCACCCCGGCCGACACCACGGCATCGATCCCCGAGGCCAAGCCTGCCCCGACCGCCAGCGCGCCGGCACCGGCTGACCCCAGCTCGGCCCAGGCATCCTCGGCGCTCGATGTCGCCGCGGCCAAAGTGGCCGCGCTGAACGATCCCGCGACGACGGCCTGGAAGGATCCGCCGGCGAAGGCCAAGGCGGACGGCAGCGTCCCGGACAGCAAGGCGACCAAGCCGCGGGCGAAGGCGAAGAAGCGGCACCGCGTCGTGCGGCACCTGCCGCCTCAGCAGCTGCAGCAGTCGCTTGATCCGTTCGGGCGACCGCAGCAGACCTTCGCGACGACAACCACGCGCCCGCGCCAGTAAGTTCACGCAGGCCCGGTCGCGACCGGCGGGCCGCCGGCCTGACCCCATTCCGACCATGAGCCGTCATAGAGCGCGGTGTCGGCGATCCCCAAGCGATAGAGCGCGAGCGTCAGCACGCCGGCCGACACGCCGGAGCCGCAGCTCGTGACGATCGGCGCATCGAGCTTGACACCGGCGCCGGTGAAGGCGGCGCGCAGATCATCGAGCGGCTTCATCGTGCCGGTCGCGGCATCGAACAGCTGATTGTACGGCACGTTGCGGGCGCCTGGGATGTGGCCGGAGCGGATGCCCGCGCGAGGCTCGGGCGCGCGGCCCTCGAAACGGTCGGCGGCACGCGCGTCGATCACCTGCTCGGCACGGCTTTCCAAATTGGCGACGAGTTGCTGCATGCTGCGCACGCGCTTGGCGTCGTAGCTCGCCTTGAACGTCGCAGGCTTCGGCTTCACCTCGCCGCTCTCGACGGTGCGCCCCTCGGCGCGCCATTTCTTCAGGCCGCCATTGAGAATGCGCACATTGCCGTGGCCGAAAGCCAGGAACATCCACCATGCGCGCGGCGCCGCAACCCAGCCGCCGGCGTCGTACAGGACGACGGTGTCGGCATTGGAGATGCCGAGATTGCCGACGTCACGGCCGAACTGCTCGGCACTCGGATACATGTGCGGCAACGGATTGGAATGGTCCGACACCGCATCGACGTCGAAGAACACCGCGCCGGGCAGATGCGCAGCGAGATAGTCGTCCTTCGGCAGCGGCAGCACGCCCGGCAGCTTGAAGCTGGCGTCAAGCACCCTGACGTTGGCGTCGTTGATATGGTCGGCGAGCCATTCGGTGGAGACGAGGGGGTCGGTGGCGGTGGTCATCAGTGCATTTCCTTTTCGTCATTCCGGGGCGCGCGCAGCGCGAACCCGGAATCCATTGGGCCGCAGCGTTGGTGGATGAATGGATTCCGGGCTCGCGACTTTGTCGCGCCCCGGAATGACGGATGAGAGCGCGAAGCCCCTCACCCCTTCTTCTTCGGCTCCCACTGCTCCGTCGGGCCGCCGGCGTCGCGCCAGGCGGCGTAGCCGCCGGCGATGTGGGCGACGGGCTTGAGGCCCATGTCCTGCGCGGTCTTCGCCGCGAGCGCGGAGCGCAGGCCGCCGGCGCAGTGGAAGACGAACTTCTTGTCTTCCTGGAACACCGGCTTTGCATACGGGCTCTGCGGATCGATCCAGAATTCCAGCATGCCGCGGGTGCAGGCGAAGGCACCGGGGATGCAGCCGTCGCGCTCGATCTCGCGGGGGTCGCGGATATCGACGATGACGACATCGCCGTTCTTCGAGATTTCGATGGCGTCCTTGGCGGTGAGCGTCTCGATCTCGGCATTGGCCTCGTCGATCAGCGCCTTGATACCGCGGGTGATGGTCTGGGGCATGTGGTTCTCCCTCTTCTTCTCCGTCGTTCCGGGGCGATGCGAAGCATCGAACCCGGAACCTCGATCGTCACACTCCATCTCGAGATTCCGGATCGGCCGCTTTGCGGCCGTCCGGAATGACGGTGGATAGCGCTAGTGCGTCAATTCCTTCATCGCACCTTCGAGACCTTCGATGGTGATCGGGTACATCCGGTTGGCGAAGATGCGTTTGATGATGGTGGTGGATTCCGAATAGTCCCAGTGCTTCTGCGCGACCGGATTCAGCCACACCGAATGCGGATAGGTGCGGATGATGCGGTCGAGCCAGACCGAGCCCGGCTCCTCGTTGACGTGCTCGACCGAACCGCCCGGCACCATGATCTCGTAAGGCGACATCGAGGCGTCGCCGACGAACACGACTTTGTAGTCGTGCGGGTATTTGTGCAGCACGTCCCAGGTCGGCGTGCGGTCGGTGAAGCGGCGCTTGTTCTGCTTCCACACGCCCTCATAGAGGCAGTTGTGGAAGTAGAAATACTCCATGTGCTTGAACTCGCTCTTCGCCGCCGAGAACAGCTCCTCGACCTGCTCGATATGCGCGTCCATCGAGCCGCCGATGTCGAAGAACACCAGCAGCTTCACCGCATTGCGCCGCTCGGGCCGCATGTGCACGTCGAGATAGCCGTGATTGGCGGTCTCGCGGATGGTGGTGTCGAGATCGAGCTCGTCAGGCGCGCCGGTGCGCGCGAACTTGCGGAGGCGCCGCAGCGCCACCTTGATGTTGCGGATACCGAGCTCGACATTGCCGTCGAGATCCTTGAACTCGCGCTTGTCCCACACCTTCACGGCGCGGTTGTTGCGGTTCTTCTCCTGGCCGATGCGGACGCCTTCGGGATTGTAGCCATAGGCGCCGAACGGCGAGGTGCCGGCCGTGCCGATCCACTTCGAGCCGCCCTGGTGCCGCCCCTTCTGCTCCTCGAGGCGCTTCTTCAGGGTCTCCATGAGCTTGTCCCAGCCCATGGCCTCGATCTGCTTCTTCTCTTCCTCGGTGAGGTATTTCTCGGCGAGCTTCTTCAGCCACTCCTCGGGGATCTCGGCCTTGTCCATGGCCTCGAGCAGGCTCTCCAGGCCCTTGAACACGGTACCGAAGACGCGGTCGAACTTGTCGAGATTGCGCTCGTCCTTCACCAGCGAGGCGCGCGACAGGTAGTAGAAATTCTCGACCGTGTAGTCCGCAAGGTCGGCGTCGAGCGCCTCCATCAGCGTGAGGTATTCGCGCAGCGTCACGGGGACCTGCGCATCGCGCAGAGAAGTGAAGAATTGCAGGAACATGAGTGACAGATTGCCCGTCGGGGGACGAACGTCAAGGGGCGGAGGCCGCGGCCGGGCGCTGGACCGGGAGGCTTTTTGCTCTAGAATTGACCACCTCACGGGGTTGTTTTGGGGACGTTTGCAATGGGAATTCTCGCAGCACTCATCATCGGCGCGATCGCCGGCTGGCTTGCCGGCAAGATTGTCCACGGGGCGGGATTTGGGCTGATCGGCAACATCGTCGTCGGCATCATCGGCGCACTGGTAGCGGGCTGGGTGCTGCCTCAGCTGCACATCCAGCTCGCGACCGGCACTGTCGGCGCGATCGTGGACGCCACGATCGGCGCGGTGATTGTGCTCGTCATCCTTTCGCTGATAAAACGGGTCTGAAAGCCTGACCGAACCAGGAACGGCCGCCATGAGCGGCCGTTCCGTTTGTTGGACCAGCACCATGCCTGGGACGACGACCAACAAGGACGCGCGATGAAATTTACCGGCACCAAGGACTATGTTGCGACCGACGATCTCAAGGTCGCCGTCAATGCCTCGATCGTGCTGGAGCGCCCACTCCTCATCAAGGGCGAGCCCGGCACCGGCAAGACGGTGCTGGCCGAGGAAGTGGCGAAGGCGCTGAACGCGCCGCTTCTGACCTGGCACATCAAGTCCACCACCAAGGCGCAGCAGGGCCTCTACGAATACGACGCGGTGTCGCGCCTGCGCGACAGCCAACTCGGCGATGCGCGGGTGTCCGACATCAGGAACTACATCAAGCGCGGCAAGCTGTGGGAAGCCTTCACCGCCGAACAGCGCCCGGTGCTGCTGATCGACGAGATCGACAAGGCCGACATCGAATTCCCGAACGACCTCTTGCTCGAGCTCGACCGCATGGAATTCCATGTCTACGAGACCGGCGAGACGATCAAGGCCAAGCAGCGCCCGATCATGATGATCACCTCCAACAACGAGAAGGAGCTGCCGGACGCTTTTCTCCGCCGCTGTTTCTTCCATTACATCAAGTTCCCCGACGCCGACACCATGGGCCGGATCGTCGACGTCCACTTCCCCGGCATCAAGAAGCGCCTCGTGGAAGAAGCACTGCGCATCTTCTTCGAGGTGCGCGAGGTGCCCGGCCTGAAGAAGAAGCCGTCCACCTCGGAGCTTCTGGACTGGCTGAAGCTGCTGCTCAACGAAGACATGAGCGTCGAGCAGCTGCGCGAGCGCGACCCCCGCAAGCTGATCCCGCCGCTGCACGGCGCGCTGCTCAAGAACGAGCAGGACGTGCATCTGTTCGAGCGGCTGGCGTTCCTGAGCCGGCGGGAAGTGTAGGCGCGAGTTCGCTTGCGATAGCGCTCAGCTGCTCCCCCAACCACCGCCGTCATTCCCCGCGAAAGCGGGGAATCCAGTACGCCGCAGCTTCTCGGTTCAATCATAACCGTCTCTGGAATACTGGATCGCCCGGTCAAGCCGGGCGATGACACCGAGAGTATGGCGCACGCTTCCTCCACCATCGTCATTGCGAGCGCAGCGAAGCAATCCAGAATCCCTCTACGGAAAGACTCTGGATTGCTTCGCTGCGCTCGCAATGACGGAGAACGAGGTATGGGCTGGTTCTCCAGATGAGCTGTCATTCCCCGCGAAAGCGGGGAATCCAGTACGCCGCAGCCTCTCGGCTCCATCACAACCGCCTCTGGAATACTGGATCGCCCGGTCAAGCCGGGCGATGACAGCGAGTGTGTGGTCGCAGACACGCCTTCACATCCTCGCGGCGCATGTCGCCCGAGCTTTGCTCTCTCCATCGCCCTCTAGGGAAAGAGGGCGCAGGGAAGGCCGGGTGCCGGCTGGCACCCGCGGTCCGCCGTGCGAAAGCACACGCAGAAAACTGCACAGCGGCATACAGGTGAAGCCCAACACACGGCCTTCCCTGCGCAGTGGTTGGACGGCTTATGCCGTGCTCTCCCGGGAGCCGAACTTTCCTTCTGGCCTCCCTCGCCCCGCGAATTGACGATGCCGTCTGCCCGGTTGGGCTCGCGCGCATCTTCGCGAAGGCTTGACCGTAGCAACGACGGCCAGGACCACACGGTTTTGCCGTACGCGTTCAGCGCCGTCCGCCTACACGTGGCCGCGGACTCACAGGGACTACCCGCCCTGCCCACACCTCCCGTGCCGACGCTGCCGCGTCCACCGCAACCCGGCCCGCGTTTCGAACGACTCGCGAACCGCCCCTCTTCGTCGGGCCGGGCTGTTTCGATGTATGCCGCAATTCCGAATTTCGGTAAAGTGGAATATTTTCGTGCGAAGGGGTTGACGAGCGGCGGGATGTTTTGCCCGACGGGCCACGTAGCCCGGATGGAGCGCGGCGCAATCCGGGGAAGTCGTGCAAACCGAGCGTAACGAAACCCACCTCGCCCGCGCGACGTTGGACCAGTTCAGTTCGACGCTTCCCGTTCGAGCGAAGATCAGTACTTCGCGACGAGCGGGCCGCCCCAGCGGTAGTTCACGCGAACCAGGCCGATGTCGACGTCCTGGCCAATACGGGCGGTTCCCGCAAAAGCGCCGGCCACGAGACCAAAGATCCCGGTGAAACGGAAGTCCACGTCGCGATGATCCATGAACAGGTGATCGTATTCAACACCGACCGACCAGTTCGGAGCGAAGCCAAATTCGAGACCGGCCCCGACCGCGCCACCCCAGCGGGTTTCACTCGCAGTGTTGATCGTCAGCCCGGTCGGAATATCGAAAGCACGGTATTTGTCGCTGACGACTGCGGCGCCACCCTTCACATAGAGCAGCACGTTATTCCAGGCATAGCCGACCTGGCCCGTGAACAGGCCGAACGCATCGATCTTTGATTCATCCTGGATGCCCGCGAAGACGGAATTGGCATTGGCCCCCTTGAAATCGGCCCAGTTGCCCTGTGCCTCCACGCCGAACACCCAGCCCGCCGTCTGCCAGCGGTAGCCGATCTGACCGCCGGCCGTGCCCCCTGTCGCATCGTGGCACCCCATGGAAACGGCCGGAGCGACGACCGCGCCACCGAGATTGATCAGATCCCAGCACTTGCGGGCGGAGCCGCCGCCACCATTGATGCCGATGTAGAAGCCGCTCCAGTCGTAGAACGGAACCGTTGGAGGGGGCGCTTTGGTGTACGGCCGCGCCGCCAGATCAGCGGCCGAGGCAGGAGCGACGAGCGCGAGGAGGGCAACCGTGCCCAGCAAGATCTTCTTCATTGTGTCGACCCCGAATCGAAATCTACTGCGGAGCCCCCACATGCAACCTATCATTGCTTTCTGAAACTTATGTCACCTTAGCGCAACACTGGAGACCAAAGAGTCCATCAATCTGAAGTTGAATACCGGGAACGGCGTGCGGGCGGATGCGATCATCCCGGTCTGGATGAGAGGATAAGCAGAGCGTAGGACGGATTAGCCGAAGGCGTAATCCGCCACTGTGTGCCGGCAGAAGCGGTGGGTTACGCCAACGGCTGCGCTTTGCGCAGCCGCTGGCTAACCCACCCTACGAAGTCTACCTCACGCCACCGCCGCATCCGGCACGCGCGCGGCTTCCATCGGCTGCTTGCCGCGGATGAGGTCCGAGGCGCGATCGGCGATCATCATCGTGGAGGCGTTGAGGTTCGCCGAGATCATGCGCGGCATTGCGGAAGCATCGATCACGCGCAGGCCCTCCAATCCGTGGACGCGGAGCTGGTCGTCGACCACGGCCCAGGTCGAATCCGCCGGGCCCATGCGGCAGGTGCAGCCGGGGTGGAAGGTGGTGGTGCCGCGCTCGGTGGCGGCGGCGAGGAATTCGTCGTCGGTGTTGATGTTCGGACCGGGGAAATCCTCGTAGGCGTAATAGGGCGACAGCGGCGCGGACTTCAAGAGGCGCCGCGCGAGCTTCATGCCGCCGACGATGACGCGGCGGTCGAGCTCGGCGTCGAGATAGTTGGTCTGGATGATCGGCGGCGCGAACGGATCGGCCGAGCGGATGCGGACATAGCCGCGGCTCTCGGGGCGCTGCTGCCAGGAGGCCACGGTCATGCCGGGCTCGTCCTCGAGCTGGCCCTGCACGCCTTCCTTGTAGCTTGCGGGGGTGAAGGTGAGCTGCAGGTCGGAACTCTCGGCGCTCTCGCCGGAATGCCAGAAGCAATAGACCATGGTCGGCGACAGCGAGAGCAGGCCGCGGCGCGCGGTCGCCCATTTCAGCGCCTCGATCCACAGCGAGAGGCCGCGGCGGAGTTCGTTGATGGTCTTGATGTCTTTGACGCGCGCCACCGTGCGTGGGGCATAATGGTCTTGCAGGCCCTCGCCAACCGGCAGCGCGTGACGCACCTGGATGCCGTGAGCGCCAAGCAAATCGGGCGAGCCGATTCCGGAGAGCTGGAGCAGCTGCGGCGAGTTATACGTGCCGCCGGAAAGGATCACTTCCTTGTTGGCGCGCACTTCCACCGGCGTGCCGCCGCGGCCGCCCCTGGTGTAGCGCACGCCGACGGCGCGCTTGCCCTCGAAGATGATCTCGGTCGCGTGCGCGTGGGTGTGCACATGCACGTTCGGCCGCTTCATCGCGGGCTTCAGGAACGCGGTCGAGCCCGAGACGCGCAGGCCGTTGTTGATGGTGCGCTGGCAGTAGGAGACGCCTTCCTGCTTCGCACCGTTGTAGTCGGGGTTACGCGGGATGCCGAGCGAGACCGCGCCCTCCATGAAGGCTTCGCAGAGCGGATCGCGCCAGTCCATGGTGGTGACGATGAGGTTGCCGTCGCGTCCGCGATAGGTGTCCTCGCCCTCACCGACCCGCTTCTCCAGCCGCTTGAAGTAAGGCAGCACGTCGGCATAGCCCCAGCCGCGATTGCCCATCTGCGCCCAGGTGTCGAAATCCATGCGCTGGCCGCGATTGTAGATGTGGCCGTTGATCGAGGACGAGCCGCCGAGCGTCTTGCCGCGCGGCGCGTAGATGCTGCGCCCGCCGGTCCAGGGCCCCGGCTCCTGCTGGTAGGCCCAGTTGATGCTCTTCATGTGGAAGGTCTTGATGAAGCCCGCCGGCAGATGGATGTACGGATGCCAGTCGCTCGGGCCCGCCTCGAGCACGCAGACGCTAACGTTTGGATCTTCGCTCAGCCGGCTGGTCAGCACGCAGCCGGCCGAGCCCGCGCCGACGATCACATAATCAAATCTGTCCATGGTGCCTCGGCCGCTCAGCGCGGCTTGTCGTTGAGTTGATAATTCAAATGCGTCTGCACGGTCGGCCATTCGGCGGCGGTGATGCTGTAGACCACGGTGTCGCGCAGCGTGCCGTTCGGCGCGACCTGGTGGCTGCGCAGAATGCCGTCCTGCTTGGCGCCGAGGCGCTCGATGGCGCGGCGGCTCTGGTGGTTGAAGAAGTGCGTGCGGAATTCGACCGCGATGCAGTTCAGCGTCTCGAAGGCGTGCCGGAGCAGCAGCAGCTTGCACTGCGTGTTGAGCGGCCCGCGCTGCGCGCTCTTGCCATACCAGGTCGAGCCGATCTCGACGCGGCGATTGGCGGCATCGATGTTCATGTAGGTCGTCATGCCGACGATGTTGCCGCCGGCATCGAACACGGTGAACGGCAGCATCGAGCCTGCGGCCTGAAGCCCGAGGCGGCGGTCGATCTCCTTGCCCATGTTCTCGGGCAGGGGAATCGCGGTGTACCAGAGTTTTGAGAGCTCGCCGTCCTTCACGGCCTCGGTCAGCCCCTCGATATGCTGACGCGACAGCGGCTCGAGACGGGCGTGCTGTCCACGCAGGGTGATGGGATCAGGCCAGGGCATTGTATCGTTCCTCATGATTGTCATTCCGGGGCGGCTCGAAGAGCCGAACCCGGAATTCGAGATCGCGGGTTCTATGCTCCGCATAGCCCCGGGATGACAATCGCGTTTTACGCGATTGTCACTTATTCAGAAAATTCAACGGCAAACCGCCGCGCGGCCAGTCCATGGCGATCAGCTCGCCCTTGCCTGACAGCGTGATGTAGGCGGTCTTCAGCCCGGGGCCGCCGAAGGCGATGTTGGTGGTGACGCGGTCGCCGGTCGGAACCTGCTCGACCAGGGTGCCGTCCGGCGCGATCACCGAGATGCAGCCGGAGACGAGGGTGGCGACGCAGACATTGCCGTTCGCCTCCACCGCGAGCGAGTCGAACATCTGGTAGCCGCCGAGGCCGCAGATCGGGTTGCCCCGCTCGCCGCGGTAGATCGGCTCGCGCGGCTTGAGCGTGCCGGGGGCGGAGAGCTCATAGGCCCAGAGCCGCCCCGTCGGCGTTTCCGCGATGTAGACCGTGTTTTCGTCCGGCGACAGCCCAATGCCGTTGGCCGGCAGCACGCCGTGCACGACCTCCACGATCTCGGTCATGCCGGGCTTGAGGTAGTACATGCCGCCGACGTCCATCTCGCGCGCGCGGCGCTTGCCGAGATCGGAGAACCAGAGGCCGCCGTGCCTGTCGAACACCAGATCGTTCGGGCCGCGCAGATCGTGCTCGCCGCATTTGGTCACGACGGTCTCGACCTTGCCCGATTGCAGATCGACGCGCTGGATCGAGCCGCCGAGATAGCCGTCCGGCTGCGGGCCCGGCATGATCATCTTGCCGGTCGGGATCCAGGAGAAGCCGCCATTGTTGCAGATGTAGATCTTGCCGTCGGGGCCGAGGGCGGCGCCATTCGGCCCGCCCGGCACCTCGGCGACGATCTCCTTGCGGCCGTCGGGATGGATCCGGGTCAGGCGCTGGCCGCGGATCTCCACCAGCACCACCGAGCCGTCCGGCATCACGACCGGCCCTTCGGGAAATTCGAGGTCGGTGGCGAGAACGCGGACGTCAGCCATTTCGAGACCCTCCCGGCTGCTTGTTATGGCTTGCACGGGATGTCCGGCACGGGCCTCCACACGCAAGATTTGCCCGTGGTTATGACAAAGTCACCGGGGCTTGCCAAGCAAGCGGGACGGTATGCCAGCGTTGCGTGTTACTCCCGCACTGGTATCCAAATCTCGAAGCCGCCATTGCCGGTCGCGGGATCGAACTTCTCGTCGTAGCGCTCGAAGTTCGGCGCGTCCGCGGCCTTCAGGCCGGAGGCGGGCAGCCATTGATTCCAGATCGTGTTGATGGTGCGCCGGATCGAGGCGACGTGGTCGGTGTGGGTGAACACCGCATAGCGCTGCTCGGGGATGCGGATGCGGCCGAAGCGGCGCGGCAGGTCGGAATAATCGCCGACCTCGACACCGGCGATGTAGTCGAAATTGCCGGCATCGTCGCCGTTGCAGCAGACGCCATAGGCGACGTTGCCGACACGCGCCGGAATGTCGGCGACCTCCTGGTTGAAGCGGTGCCACATCCCCGGGATGATGGCGCCGTTGTCGCAGGAGATGCGTTCACTGATGCCGGCGACGAGGAAGGCCTTTGCGGTCTCGAAACGCGGCGGGGCGAGCGTGTCTGACAGGGTGGAGTCCATGAGGATCGGCTCCTGAAGCTTGAGATGGCCGGTGCACGTCGCGGCCCGCACCGCTTCGGGCGTGGTGCCAAACTGGTCGCGGAACGCGCGGGTGAATGCTTCGTGCGAGCCGTAATCCGCCTCCAGCGCCAGCGACAGAATGTCCGGCGCGCCGTTCGCAAGGCTGCGCGCCGCCTCGGTCAGCCGCCGCGCGCGCACGTAGCGCATCACCGGCAGGCCGATGGCTGCGGCAAACGCACGCACGATGTGGAACCGCGACACGCCCGATACCGCAGCGATCTCGTCGAGCGTCATCGGCTCGGCCAGATGGCTCTCGATATACCAGAGCGCGCGCTGGGCTGGATTCATGGTGGTTCGGGTCCTCGTTCGAAGCGCGGCCATGATGCACGGAACGCCGCGGGCTTCGCTTGATCGGCGTTGCGGTCCCGCAAGAGGATAACGCCGGAACAGCCACTGGCAACGCCCGGGCGTTCATGGCTACACTCGGGACGTCCTTGAAACCGCTCACAAGAAAGCAGGAGGAACCGCGCCATGAAGATCACCGATGTGCGGGCGCACCATATCCGCATCCCCTATGATGCCGGTATCGCGAGCTTCCGCCAGGGCGCCTCCGCCATCACCGCGCTGGACATGGTGATCGTCGAGGTCACGACCGACGCCGGGCTGACCGGCTGGGGCGATGCCTTCGCCTATGTCTGTCCTCGCACCACGCGCAGCGCCGTCGAGGAGATGATCGCACCGCAGGCCCGCGGCCTGGAGGTTCCCGATGCCGCCGGCATTCCCGCGGTGATGGAGCAGATCCAGCGCAATCTGCATCTGTTCGGCCGCTATGGCATCACCATGTTCGCGATATCAGGGCTCGACATCGCGCTGTGGGATCTCGCCGCCAAGATCGAGGGCGTGCCGCTGTACCGCCTGCTCGGCGAGACCAGGCGCCCGGCCATTCCGGCCTATGCGAGCCTGTTGCGGATCGGCTCGCCCGACAACATCGCGGCCGAATGCAGGAAGGCGCTCGCGCTCGGCTATGGCGCCATCAAGCTGCACGAGACCACGGCGCCGGCGGTCTTTGCTGCGCGCGAGGCGATCGGCCCGGGCATTCCGCTGATGGTGGACATGAACTGCCCGCTGTCAGGCGAGCAGGCGATCGCGTTCGCCGGGACATGCGCTGACGCGCAGCCGATGTTCCTGGAGGAGCCGGTCTGGCCACCGGAGGATTTTGCAGCGCTCGCCGAGGTCCGCCGCAAGGGCGGGCTCGGCGTCGCCGCCGGCGAGAACGCCTGCACGGAATATCAATTCCGCCAGATGATGAATGCGGGCGCGGTGAGCCATGCCCAGCCGTCGGTGACCAAGGTCGGCGGCATCACGGAATTTCTGAAGGTCGCGGCGCTCGCAGATGGGCTCGGCGTCAAGATCGTCCCGCATTCCCCGTATTTCGGTCCCGGCCTGCTGGCGACCCTGCATCTGTTGGCCGTGCGCGACGACGGGTTCGTCGAGATGTTTTACCTGAAGCGTGAAGCCTGCCTCTGGGGCGGCCGCGCCGATGTCGATGCCACCGGCCATGTCGCGGTGCCGACTGGAGCTGGGCTCGGCTATGAGCCCGACCGCGGCGTGATGGAGCGATATCGCGTCGCGTGAGCGCGGCGCCTATTTCGACGCGTCCTTGGCCGGCGGCGCGTCCTGCTTCTTCTTCGCGTCCTCCGCGATCTTCGTCTGCGCGGCCTGGAGATCGCCGAGCGACTTCTGCAAGCCGGCGAGGCTCGTCTTCAACGCGTCGATCTGGCGATTGGCGGCATCCAGCTTCTGCTGGTGATCGAGGTTGAGCTTGGTGATCGTCTTCTGGAGGAAATCGACGTTGCTCTGGAGACAGCTCGTGCGCCGCTCCATGGTCTTCTCGACGGTGCAGATCTCGATGCCGGGCACGTCCTGCGCGCGGAGCGGCGCGGTCGCCAGCGTGGCGAGCAGCAACATCACGACACAAACGCCGGCGCTTCGAAACGGCATGCAGGTTCCTCGTCAAATCGATCACGGCAATGTGCGCTTTTTGCGCACAGCCGCCGAAGGCTACCACACTCGTACCGCATTCTCGCGTTGAGCTTGGCTCGTTCCCTCGGGACAGGGAGCATTGAACCGCACGCGGAAGAATTGGGCGCTCTTTCCGCGGCTTTGATTAGGGGAGATTTTTGGAATGGCAACGCGCGATAGACGTCTGGCGGAGTTCGACGGCGCTGGAGAACCGCCACCTGGCTTGCCGGTCGAAGTGCTGTGCGAGGATCACAGCGGAACGTATCAACTGCCGTTCGCCTGCCGCTATGTCGAGGGACGCTGGCAGAACCACGAGGCCGGCATCGCGGTCGAAGCGACCGTGATCGGCTGGCGCCTGCCACGCCTGAAGCACTCCGGCGTCGCCTGACGGCGGCTTTTGTTCCAAAATGCAACGGGGCCGCGCTCCGTCTTAACCTTCGGAACGCGGTTCGAACGAATCGCGTCCGAATCAGCCGAATGGCCTTGTCCACGCCTGTTCACGGCTAGATGTCGATGCGGGTCTGTTCTCGCGCACAATATCTGCGAGACCTGCGGGCGGGCTCGGGCGTCGAGCCGGCGCCAAAGGTTAACGGTGGACGAGGCGTGGCTCGCACCACGGCCCCAGACGGTCCCCGCCCCCGAAACAGGCAGGGCCGAGCCGGCCCTGCCTAATATTCGACCTCGAGCTCTTCGATCTCGGCCGGCTCTTCCTTCGCCGCCGCGATCCATTCCTTCATCTCGGGCATCGCCATGATGGTATCGGCGTAGGCCTTCAGAAGCGGCTCGAGCTTGACGTCATAGGTCACGAAGCGCGTCACCACGGGCGCGTACATCGCATCCGCCATGGTGCGCCTCTCACCGAACAGGAACGGGCCGCCCGATTTCTCCAGGCAGTCGCGCCAGATGAACCAGACGCGGTCGATGTCGGCCTGCGCACGCGACCAGATCTTGAAGCCGGGGAAATGCCCCTTCAGATTGACCGGCAGCGAGGCGCGCAGCGTGGTGAAGCCGGAATGGATTTCGCCGCAGATCGAGCGGCAATGGGCGCGCTGGACTCGGTCATCCGGCAGCAAGCCGGCATCCGGCATCACCTCGTTGAGATATTCGGCGATCGCCAGCGTGTCCCAGACGGTGGCGCCATCGTGGCGCAGGCACGGCACCAGGATCGACGACGACAGCAAGAGAATTTCGGCGCGCGCGGAGGCGTCGTCGGGCGCGGTCACGATCTCCTCGAAATCGAGCCCGGAAAATTTCGTCAGCAGCCAGCCACGCAGCGACCAGGACGAGTAGTTCTTGCTGCTGATGGTCAGTGTCGCCTTCGCCATATGGCCCCTTCCCTCACGCCTGAGACGGGCACCCCGCCCGGCCCGCTGGCGTGCCCACTACCTGTGCTTCCGATGTGTACACCTCGCTTGAAGAGCAAGCGATGTGCCAGTTTTCCAGGCGATTCGACTCAGGTTTGGCTTCGATATTGCATGGCACCATGGAACAGGTGGGCGCTTCAGTATGATGTCGATGTATTATCAAGCCTTTCAGAACCAGATGGACCTGACGGCGCCGTGGCGGGCGGGCGCCTCGTCTGCGCTCAGATTCCTCAACCTGGTGCCGCAGGGCGTGTCGGTCCAGGTCGTCGGCCGGCTCTCGGCGGCGCTGGAGCTGATCTCGCGCTCCACCCTCACCTACCATCGCCCGGCCTACGGCATCGACAGCATCATGGTGGGCAATCGCGAGGTCGCCGTCACCGAGGAGATCGCCTACGCGACCCCGTTCGGCTCGCTGCTGCACTTCAAGAAGCAGGACGTTCCCGAGCAGCCGCGCATGCTGCTGGTGGCGCCGATGTCCGGCCATTTCGCGACGCTGCTGCGCGGCACCGTGAAGACGCTGCTCCAGGACCACGACGTCTACATCACCGACTGGCACAATCCGCGCGACATTCCCCGCAGCGAAGGCCGCTTCGGGCTCGACGACTACACCGATCACCTCATCGACTTCCTCGGCCAGCTCGGCCCGCGCCCGCATATGGTGGCGATCTGCCAGCCGTCGGTCTCGGCGCTCGCGGCCGCCGCCGTCATGTGCGAGGGCAACCACCCTTCCCGGCCGGCGACGCTGACGCTGATGGCAGGCCCGATCGACACGCGGATCCAGCCGACCAGGGTCAACGAGTTCGCCAAGAGCAGACCGATCGACTGGTTCGAGCAGAACCTGATCAACTACGTGCCGGTGCAGTGCCGGGGCGCGCTGCGCAAAGTGTATCCCGGCTTCGTCCAGCTCACCGCCTTCGTCTCGATGAACCTCGAGCGGCACATCAAGCAGCACATGGACCTCGCCAACCACATCGCCAAGGGCGAGAAGGAGAAGGCGGCGACCATCAAGACCTTCTACGACGAATATTTCGCGGTGATGGATCTGCCCGCGGAATTCTACATCGAGACGGTGCGCGACGTATTCCAGGAGCATCTGCTGCCGCAGGGCAAGCTGATGCATCGGGGACGGCCGGTGAACACCAAGGCCGTCAGCCGCATGGGGCTGATGACGGTCGAGGGCGAGAAGGACGACATCTGCTCGATCGGCCAGACGCTCGCCGCGCAAGACCTCTGCACCGGCGTGCGCGCCTATCGCCGCGTCCACCACATGCAGGCCGGCGTCGGCCATTACGGCGTGTTCTCCGGCAAGCGCTGGAACAACGAGATCTATCCGCTGCTGCGCGATTTCGTGCACGTCAATTCGTGAGGCGCACGCCGCGGCGCGCCAGGGCTGCTCTTCAAGCCCGTATCGAGCCGGGCCACGCGACGACTTGCCCTGACATCACAACGCGGTTGCGTCCGCTCTCCTTGGCGGCGTAGAGCGCCTTATCCGCAGCCGCAATCAACGACGCGCAATCCGCCTTGTCGCCGAACGACACATGTGTGGCGCCGCCAATACTGAGGGTGACCTGCCTGGATGGCGGGTTGAGCGCGTGCAGGATGCCGAGGTCCTGAATCGCTTGCCGGATTCGCTCGCCGACCTGCTCGCACCCCACCATGTCGGTATTTGGTAGCAGCAAGGTGAATTCCTCGCCACCATACCTGGCGGCGACGTCTGCCGGCCGTCTGGCCTGCTCCGCCAGGACCCCGGCGACCGAGCGGAGACATGCATCGCCCGCCTGATGCCCGTACTGATCGTTGAAACTCTTGAAATGATCGACGTCCATCAGCAACAGTGACAGAGGCGTTCCTTCGCGCCTGGCCCGGTCCCATTCCGCCTCTAGCCGCTCGTCGAAGTGTCTGCGGTTTGCCAAGGCCGTCAGGCCATCCGAACTGGCGAGAGCCGCCAGTCTATCCTCCAGATCCTTACGTTCGGTCATGTCGCGCGAGATCGCCACCACGCCGTTGATGTCTCCGCTCTGCACACTCCTGGCGACGCGCAGCGCGGTTTCGATCCAGACCTCGCCCTTCTCGCGATGCCGAGCGCGATAAGTGATTCTAGCCTCTTCGGCTTCGCCGTTCCCCAACGCGGAGATCGTTTGCTCGACCCGGGCCAGGTCCGCGGGATTGATGCCGGCGAAGGCCGACGTATCCACCAACTGGTTCGGAGCCCAGCCGAGAACTCGCGCGCTGGACGGCGACGCATAGAGGATCCGTCCATCGACCGCTATGCGCATGACCATGTCTCCCGACTGCTCCGCGAGGAGGCGAAAATCCGCCTCCTTGGCGACCAGGGCGGCTGCCATCTTTTGCCGCAGGTGCAACTGGCGCACCAGGAAGAGCCCCGCAACAGCGAGCCCTCCTATCAGTCCCAGCACCGCAGCCATGCGCGTCAGCGCCGCTCTGCGCCAGGGGGCCAAGACGTCGTCTTCCGATTCCGTCGCAACCACGAGAACAGGGTACCGACTGCTCAGCTGATAAAAGCTCAGACGCCGAACGCCGTCGAGAGGCGACGTGAAGTAGTAGACGTCCGCAGCCGGCCGCTCGCGGATTATTTTGAAAAGCGGAGCACTCGACAGGTCGCGGCCCGTATAGCCGTTGTCCGGGCTACGCGCGAGGATAACGCCTTTCGCGGTCGCCAGTGCAATCGAACCGTTCTGGCCAACGTCGAACCCGCGATAGAACTGTAGAAAATAGTCGACATCGATCGTCGTAAGAGCCACTCCGGCAAAACTGCCGTCAGGATGATTGAAGCGCCTTGAGGCGGTGATGATCCATTGCCCGCCCGACCTGCTCCTCACCGGAGACCCAATGAAGGTTCCACGGTCAGCCACGGCGCGATGATGCTGGAAATATTCTCGGTCGCTGTTGTTGAGACCGGCGAAATTCACAGGCTCGCTGGTTGCGAGCCAGCGGCCGGTCTCGTCATAGACGAACACGGCGCGGATCCGATTCGCGGCTTTGCGCCGGGAAAGAAAGGTCTGAATCTTGGCGATTGCCGCCGGGCTGGTTCCCTCAAGCTCGAGTTGGCCAACCAACACATTTAGAACGGTGTCCGCGAGCTCGAACGTGTCGTCCGCGTGTTGCGTCACCGACCGGGCCAGATTGGCCATGTCCGTTTCGGAGCCCTTCAGGACCGTCACTCGGGAGGACCACTCCCGCCAACCGCTGAGCACGACGATCGCCAAGCAGGCGACCGCCACGAATGCCGAGACCCAGAATGTGAGACGCCCTTGGCGAAGATCGCTGCGGTGATCGATCAACAGATGCTCCCTCCACCCTCAACCCGTAATGCCTTGGGCCAAGGGATGGTTGCTCGCTCCGGTTGAGGTTTTTGGCAGGGCACCGGAAGGAGACCGACGGCATCGATGAGCGGCCTGACCGTCGATCGATAGCCCGTGGACTGGTCGGACGTGAAGGACAACAAAGCAATCAGCTCAGCTTGACGGCCTTGAGCACTGTGCCGGCCACTCGGCCAAAGCCAGGTTCACTAAAACTCGTCGGATGCAGGCTTCGAACTCCGGCAAGATGTGCCAAGTCGTCGATCCGCGGTTGAGGCCGAATGACCAGGCTCTCTGCCGGCAGACGCTCGGTCGGCGAAAACGACGCGGGCTTCGCGCCGCGCGTAACAATGTGGGGCAACGGCGCGGCCATTGACCAGATGTTCTTAAGCATCGCCCTGTTCACCGAGCGCGCGATGACACCGTTCCCCCTCAGACGGGCGACGGTAAAGAGCTTGCGGATCAACAGGTCTCGTTCAAGCGACTGCGGCAAATGGAACTGCACCCCGACAAGCTGGCCTCTTTGTTGCACGACCGTCGCGTCGATCCAACCCACCTGCACGATGTGCACCCGTAGCGTTTCTCCAGCGCGAGGATAGTCAATGCCGGAGCCGAGCAGAACGCCGACGCCAGAGAGGGAGATGTTGCTCATACGCCCAGAAAGCCGCTCGCCGGACTCGGTTTGGATCAAGATTGATTCGTCGGTATCGAAACGCTCCTCGGTGCGTCCCATCCGCGCCTGCAGCGAGGTCATGCAGACGAAGAAAAGCACGACGATGTTCACGACCGACCAGAAGGCGACCATCGGTAGAGCCGCCGGATGATCGATGATCCGCCATTCCGGGATCGTGTTCAGGACCACACCGACGACCGTCAACGCCATCAGAACCGCCGACGGCCAGAATATCTCCGCGGCGTAGCTTGCGCGTCGCGCAGCAGCTCCCTTGGGCGTCACCTTGAACGCATGCCCCGTCGGCTTGACGAGAGTCTCGAGCACCGTCGGCAGGATCTTGAAGCTCTGGATAGTCGCCGACACCTGAGCGGCGAGCGGAAAGTGCTCGTGCGGCGCGAACCAGGAGATACCGCCGTTAAGCGCCAGGATCGCGGGGAACAAGTAATAGAAGACCGACTCAGGAGTGACGTCGACGACAGGCGCGAGGCCAGTCCACATGAACACGATCGGAACCACCACGACCGCGAGCGCCCGCAGGCCCATAGAGAGCCAATGCGCAGGAAAGAAGAGGAGCCGATGCATCAAGCCCAGTCCGGGTCCGAGCGGGCCTGCGGCGAGATACAGCGTCTGGATCGCGCCACGCGCCCAGCGTTGCCGCTGCACGAAAAAGGCGTCAAGGCTTTCCGGCGCCAGTCCAATCGCCAGCGGCTCGCGAAGATAGCGAGTGACGTATCCCTTGCGCAGCAGGACCAGCGTCAGCAGGATGTCTTCTGTGATCGACTGGGTCGGCAAGGCATCGCCCACCGCGCGGAGTGCTGCGCGACGCGTGACGGAGTTGGAACCACAACAAAAGGCACCATCCCAGCCGTCGCGCGCGGGCATGATGGAATCGAAGAAGAACCGTTGTTCGTCCGGCAGCCCCCTGTGCAAGCCGAGATTCGCCTGCATCGGGTCCTCATTGTAGAAGGTGTGCGGGATCTGAACGATTCCGATCTTTGGATCAGCGAAGAAACCCGTCGTGCGCATCAGGAAATTGCGCTGCGGCACGAAGTCCGCATCAAAGATCGCGAAGAACTCGCCGCTCGTCTTTGTCAGGGCATGATTGATATTTCCGGCCTTGGCATTCAAGTTGTCGGCGCGCGTGAGATAGCCGGCGCCCTTTTGCTTGCAGAGTTCCCTGAGCCAAGGCCTGCGACCATCATCCAAGACCCATACCTGGAAGTTTGGATAGTCTAGACACAGCGCGCCCGTAATCGTCTTTTCCAGCACCTCGATTGGCTCGTCATAGGTCGGAATAAAGACGTCGACCGAGGGCAGCTCGTCATCCGGCAGGCTGCGCAGCCGACGCTCGTGCTGATCTGCTTCGCTGCGGCGATCGGTCCTGCGAAGGAAAGTCAGATAGAGGATGAACTGATCTGTGAAGGTCAGAAGCTCGACGATCAGACAGAACCAGATCCAGCCGACCTGATACCAGGTCCCGCTTGCCGGCAGCACGGTGGCGAAAATACGCCATTCGAGATAGCGGGCGACCACAAGCCAAACCACGACAAAGACCGCGACGCGGGCCCAGAGGCGCGCGACTGGAAAGGTCGGCGCCAACAGGTACATCGCCGCAAAGATGCCCAGCATCGGCGCGAACAGCTGAGAGAGAGGCAGAGTCATGGCCTGCATGGAACATCTCGCTTACAGGGACGACTGGTCGAGCTCCAGGCGAGCGGTCAGCCATTTCAGCTTCGAGCTGACCAATCGTAGCAGGCCGTCGGCTCTGCGCTCGAAGCGCACCTCAGCCAACCGCCCGATATCGCAGGAGCCGTTGCGGTCGGCCAGCGTCTCATCGGACGGAAGCGATATCTCAACGGTAATGTTGCCCGGATCAGGCCGCGGCACCCGAGCCGCAAGCAGCCGATCATCGCCGTGCGCTGCCGATCCGCGGACCTGCCGGATCTGGCCGGTCTTCCATTCGCGGCTCCCAATCAGGCGGACGGTAGCCGCATCTCCGGCCTTGATCTTCTCGAAATCGCGCTCGGGGAGTTCAACAACGATAAACCGGCGTTCGCAATCCGCAAAATCGAAGACCGATTGCCCTTCCGTGACCATCGAGCCCGGGCTGGCCGCCACCGACCAGACTACATGAGCTGCCGGCAGGGACAGATTGTAGTGATCGAGACGATCAAGTCGAGTGCGTTCCTCTGCGATTTCCGCGGCCAGCTGCGCGGCACGTGAGCTGTTCTGCAACAGGTCTGTCTCGAGCTCCTGGCGGCGGAGGATAAGCCGCTCGCGCTGCTGCTGCGAATAGGGCACATCATTGGCATCGCCACGAAGATAGATGCCCTTCTCAGCCGCCCCCAACTCGGTCCTGAGGCGCTGCAGGCGTTCGTCGGCCATCTGGCACCGCGTTGCGGTTGCCTCTTGAGAAGCCTGGGCCTCACCGGAGCGGATCTGCGAACTGATGCCGAGCTTCACGAGCTTCTCCATCCGGCCCGCGACATCGTTCCGCTGCCGCGCCTCGGCGAGACAGCCGCCTTTTTCAACTTCCGTTTCGCCGATCTCGTGGCTCAGCCGCGCCACCATCCCCAAACGATAGTCTTCGCTGCGCTCGCGGAGCTTGCGATCGAGCTCGGCGATTTCCTCGAGTTGCCGACGTGCAAGCTCGGCGCGTTTGGTGGACATGGCAAGCTGCTGATCAAGGTCCATGAGGTGCCGGCGATCCGGCGAACGCGCCTCGACCAGCGGCACCACCCGGGTGCGCTGGAAATATTCACCCTTGCGTGGAAGATCTGACGAGAGCTGACCCGCCATTGGTGCAGTCACCCGCATGAGCTCGGCATTGACGTAGGCGGAGGGAGCGATCCGGTAGGTCACATACGGCAACAGGGCCCATCCGCTCAGAGCGATGATCCCGAGCGCCAGGGATCGGCGAACAATCCGGCTGCGAATGAAGCGTTCGACGTGCAAGCGAACCACGACTGGATCTCCAATGGGCTTTGGTCGCTGCGCCTGCCCAGCGAAGGCAAGCCAAATCCGCGCATGGCCCGGTGTTGGGATGACGTCTGCGCCTTGAGCAATCCGCCAACATTGCTGCTAGCCGAAATCAGGTTTCGTCACCGCAGCAAGGTCGCGTTCGCAACCAAGAGAAGCATATCTAGCTTTCACCACATTAGGTTAAGCTGTGTCAAAACCGGAAGACTACGGCTCCCGAATAGGACGAGGATGCCGACCTATTCCCGCTTGAAGTCAGCGCGCCGTTGGCGCCGATCGAACGGCGGCGCGGCTAACGCCCATTCCGGAGCAGCTCTTTCGCGTCTTCGACTTCGGGAAGACTTCGCTCCGCATCGAATTCAGCGAGGACGGGAGCGAGCAATTCGAAAGCCGCACCCGCTCGGCCATTTGCCTTGTGCAGGCGCGCAAGTCCAAGGGCGCTGCGCAGCTCGAAAGTCTTCGCCTGCTGGTGTCGTGCGATTTCCAGCGCTCGGTTGAAGGCATTTTCGGCGCTGGAACCGTCCGGAAGGTCATGACGCGACAAAAGCTCGCCCTGGACGCGATGCAGCTCCGCATCAAGCCAATGCTGACCGGATTGTGCCGCCGATGCGATCAATTCGCTCAAGATTTCCAGCCCGGTTTCGAGCTGGCCCACCTCTGCATCCGCCATCGCGACCTGCATCCCCCAAAACGGTTCACAGAGGTAGCAGTCATTCTCGCGCAGCATGGTCCATCCGCGACGCATTTCCGTCAGTCCGGCCATTCGGTCGCCGGCACGCCAGTTGGCCAGGCCGTTCAGGTAGGTACCGGCGGCCACATACAGCGGCATCGTATGGTCACGCGCAAGACCGAGCGCCAGGATGGTGTCCGTTTGCTGCAACAGGCCCCCGCATAGTCCGTCGAACACAGCGCGATGAACGAGTGCATTGGCCTGGGAAAGCGCCCGTTTTTCTCCTGAAGCGCCCACCGCTTCGGCGGCGAGCCGGCGCGCGCGAGCGATGCTGCCAAGCGGCCAGAGCACCAGAGCAAGAAACCTCATGATCACGAACGGGAGATCCAGCGCCGAGGGCCTGAATGTCGCGGGATCCGGCTCGGCACCATAGATCGCCAGTGCCTGCTCGAGATGCGTTCTCGCGTTCAAATAGTCGCCCCCGAACCAGCAGGTGACGCCGCCCGTCCAATGCGCGACGACGGCGGCCACTGCCGCGTCCGGTCGTCGCTCCGCGGCGCTCAAAATAGAGTCCGCCAGCTCCCGCATCGGGGCAAGTTCGCCGTGGGTCAGGCAGGCATTGAAGAGGCCGGAATGGATCGGCGCAAGTTCAACCGGATCATTGATGTCGGCCGCGAACTGCCGGGCGCGCGTCCATGCAGCGACCGTTTCAGGGGCGCTGTGCCCGAGGCCGCCCCTTAACGCGCGGCCATATGCGATTTGAAGATTCAACCTGCTCATCATCCGGCGAGGCTCATCAGGCAACTCATCGGCGATGGCAATCGCCTTGCCGAGATGCGCAATGGCCTCGGAATAGGCCGAGCGCTTCAGCGCCTGTTGGCCCGCCTTGCGCCACCACTCGAGGGCGACCTCGTTCAGCCCAGCCTCGGTGAAGTGGTGCGCCAGAACTTCCGGCTCGGTCTCGGCCACGACTGGAAACTTTTCGCGCAGGACATCGCCGATGCGGGTGTGAAGCACCTGCCGTTTGCTCTTGAGCAGGCTCTCGTAGGCCGCTTCCTGAACGAGAGCGTGCTTGAAACTATAGTTTGCTTCGGGCGGAGTCCCGCGACATACCAGCAGTCCGGCCTCTTCGAGTTGCCCCAGCGCAGCGCTCAGCGTCAGATCATCGCGTCCCGCCACATATCTCAGCAGCGCGTACGAGAAGTCGCGGCCGATGGCGGCGCCTATCTGCGCCACCTCCTTGACCGGAGCCAGCCGGTCGAGCCGCGCCATCAGCGAATCCTGCAGCGTCGCGGGAATGGCCAGCGGCGGGAGCGGACTCTCGAGGCGATAGCGCCCGGCACCTTCGACCAGCCATCCGGACTCCAGCACCATCTTGGTCAATTCCTCGACGAATAGCGGGACGCCATCCGTCCTGTCGATGATCTGCTTCATCATCTCGCGTGGCAGCTGGCGACCGACGGTCACCTGCTCGACCAGCGCCCGCGTGTCCTGCCGATCGAGCCGGTCGAGCCGCAACAGACTGACGTTGGCAAGGCCCGACCAGGAGGGCTCGAATTCCGGCCGCGATGTCATGAGCACGAGTATCGGCAGTCTCCGGATCCGATCGACCGTGAGATCGAACAGTTCAAGTGTCGTGGCATCGGCCCAATGCATATCCTCGCAGACAATCAGCAGGGGCTGCTCTCGCGCCAATCCCTCAAGCTGATCGAGAAGGGTTGCAAAGGTCTGTCGCCGCTGCTGCGCCGGGCTCAGACCGAGCGGCGGGTAGCGGTCGTCGGTTGGGATCGAAAGCAGTGCCGCAATGAGCGCTGTCGCCCGGGCGACCTGCTGCGTTCCAAGCGCCAGCGTCGCCTCGAGCTTGTCGAGCTTTTGCCCGGGCGTGTCGTGCGAGCAAATGCCGGCCGCGCGCTCGAGCTGCGCGACAAAGGGATGAAGCGCACTGTTGGTGTGGTAGGGCGAACACTGATATCGCACCCGGCGGTGCACTCCCAACGCGGGGCTTTCGGACAGCGTTGCGACCATGCGCGACTTGCCGATGCCGGCTTCGCCGGAAATCAACACCATCTGGCCCTGCCCCTGCCATGCCAACCGCTGGCGCGAGAGCGCGAGTTCGATCTCCTCCTTGCGGCCGACAAAGCCGATCGAGCGCGCCGCGTGAACCGCCTCGAAGCGACTCTCCGATGCGGCCGCTCCCTCGACCGCCCAGACTGCGATGGGTTCGGATATCCCCTTGACCTCGCGGCGGCCGAGGTTGCGAAAAGTGAAGAGATCACCGAGCAGCCGGCGCGTCGACGAGGCAACGACAACCGCTCCCGGCTCCGCCAGGCTCTGGAGCCGGGCAGCGAGGTTTGGTGTGTCGCCGACCGTTGCGTGCTCCTCTGACGCATCTCCGCTGATGAGGTCTCCGACCACCACGAGCCCGGTCGCGATTGCGATCCGCAGCTCAACCCGTTCGTCGCCGCTCGTCTTGAGCTGTCTCATCGCAGCGATGGCGTCGAGGCCCGCGCGCACTGCGCGCTCCGCGTCATCCTCGTGGGCGCGCGGATAGCCGAAATAGACGAGTATTCCGTCGCCGACGAACCTGGCTATGCTGCCGTCATAGGCGGAAATGACCCTCGCGCAGGCGGCGCGATAGGCCCGGATCACTTCCCACATATCCTCGGGATCAAGACGCGCCGAGAGTGCGGTCGAGCCGACCAGATCGCAAAACATGACGGTGAGGTGGCGCCGCTCGGCGTCGTGAGGAGGAGCCGGCGATGCGATCAACGCGGCGGGATCGAGGTCGGCAATAGCACGCAGCATTTTACGGCGATGGCCGAGCAGGACTCCGAGCTTGTCGAAGTCCTCGTCCATCAGCTCGGGAAGGACGCCCATGTCGACGCCATTCTGGGCGAAACGCTCTGCGTATTGCCCAAGCCCCAGCTTCTCGAGCCACTCCGCAATCTGCATTGGCTCCACCGATCGTGTGGTTGGCGGTTAGCAGAATTTTGGACCACGGCGCGCGGACGATATCCCAACATCGCCATGATGGCACGTCTTGTTTATTGCGCGATAATCTAGGTTACTTAGTACCGATACGGCTTCCAGGCAGCGACATGCCCGATGCGAACGGCGACGCCACCAAAAATCGTCAGCACGCAGCGTTGGACGACAGAGGTTGCGATGAGCGTGGCTACTCATTCCATACCTGAAGCCCGCTCCAACACCGCGGCTCGCGCTCGCGTCACAACGCCAGGCAGACGTTTTCCGCGAGCGCAGTCCTTCATTTCTTGTCCATGTACGCTTCGTTGTTGCGAGCCATCGTGCCCGCCGCAACTTGAAGCGAAGAACCAACCACCCAACAGCCGGCAACAAATGCCACCAGGCCATTGGGAGGGTTTTGATCAAGGACAAGGATGCTGACGGACAGAGCTGCGGCAATTGCGGCGCCGAACGTGCCGGCCGCACTCATGATCTCAACCGGCTCGGAACCGTTCCATTCTTCCGAGATGCCCGAAATCGACTTCCGCGCGGCGCTGCCCGATAGATCAATTCCGACATAATAGCTGAGCGCTCCGTAGAGCATCGTTATCAGCACGATCCAGCCGCTTTCAAACAGTCCACCCTTCTCACGCAACAGGGTCGCACCGACGTAGAGGCCGCAAGAGGCCCCAACGGCTGCAAGCCCAATTCTTTCAAGAAGATGGGCAGACTTGATCAGACTGGAACGAGCAATCCGAAGATTGCTGGCGTGCCTTGTTAGAGAAAATGCGCTGAAAACTTCACTGCTGATCTTCATCGGAGGGTCCTTCTCGAGTAAGTAGCGGCCTACCGGCCGACCCCGAATAGAGGGCTGCCTCGTGGACGCGATTCGCGATTCCCTTGATTCCAATTTCTGAAAAATCTGTGCTGAGTGAAGGGCTGGCTTGCTCGTGAGCGAGACGAAAGCCAATCCAAAAAAGCTGCGAGCACGCGGCTTCGCAGGCACTGCATCTCACCCGTGTCTGTCAGGTCCGGGTGCGGCAATTTCTTGCGGGATTGGTAGCTCAGGAAGAGAGTGACGGAGTATGAGATCGTTCACATTCCCGCAGTTCCCTATTGCTCGACCCGGTCACAATTTCCGGAGGACGAGTCTGCACCGTCGCATGACCTGGGAGCGCGCGAGCGGGCGCTGAAAGGTGCGGTCAGTTGGCAAGCTGTCCGGCGTTTCGCCGGCATCCAACCTATCTACACTTGCCTGCTTCCTGCACTTCAACCCATGGGTTCGGACACGTCATCGGAAACGCGCCGCATCCTGCGCGTCTCAGGCCGACCACTCCTCGCCCCACACCTGGACGACGTGACCGGGCGAGACCTCGCGATATTGCCGCACTGGCGGCTGGTAGTCCGGCGCACGCACCGGGCTTCTGATCTCGTCGTTTGCGACCTCGCGCTTCGTGCCACGGCGCGCGGGGTCGGGCACCGGCACGGCCGCCATCAGTTTCCTGGTGTAGGGATGCTGCGGATTGCCGAACAATGCCGCGCGCGGGCCGATCTCGACGATCTCGCCGAGATACATCACCGCGACGCGATGGCTCATGCGCTCGACCACCGCGATGTCGTGGGAAATGAAGAGATAGGCAAGGCCCATGCTGGCCTGAAGATCGAGCATCAGATTGACGACCTGCGCTTTCACCGAGACGTCGAGCGCGGACACGGCCTCGTCGGCGACGATCAGCTTCGGCCCAAGCGTGAGCGCGCGCGCAATGCAGATGCGCTGGCGCTGGCCGCCTGAGAACTCGTGCGGAAAGCGCGCGGCCATGTCGGCGGTCAGGCCGACGCGCACGAGCAGGTCGGCAACCTTGTCGCGCGCCTGCGACGCCGAGGCGAGGCCGTTGGCCAGCAGCGGCGCTGCGATCGACGTCCCCACCGACATGCGCGGATTGAGACTCGCGAACGGATCCTGGAACACGATCTGCATCTGCTTGCGACAGTCGCGCAAGGTGCGGCCGTTCATGCCGAGCACGTCCCGGCCGTCGAGCAGAACCGTCCCGCCGTCCGGCTCGACCAGCTTGAGGATGGAGCGGCCGGTCGTCGACTTGCCGCAGCCGGATTCGCCGACCAGCGCCAGCGTCTCGCCCGCGTGCAAGGTGAAGGAGACGTTCTCGACCGCGTGGACGCGGCCGGAGACCTTGCCGAACAATCCCGAGCGGATCGGAAAGCGCGTGGTGAGATTGGCGACTTCGAGCAGCGGGCGCTCGGCGATCGAGACCGTGTCAGGGGTCTCCGTCGGCTCGTCCGAGGTGCCGGTCACCTTGTCGACGATCGGAAAGCGCATCGGCCGCGGACGCCCGTCCATGGAGCCGAGGCGCGGCACCGCTGCGAGCAGCGCGCGGGTGTAGGGATGCGACGGCGCCGCGAAGATGCGCGAGGTCGCATCAAGCTCGACCGCCTGCCCGCCATACATCACCACGGTGCGGTCCGCGATCTCGGCGACCACGCCCATGTCGTGGGTGATGAAGAGGATCGACATCCCCTCTTCCTGCTGGAGCTCTTTCAGCAGCTCCAGGATCTGGGCCTGGATGGTGACGTCGAGTGCCGTCGTCGGCTCGTCGGCGATCAGGAGCTTCGGCTTGCAGGCGAGCGCCATCGCGATCATCACGCGCTGGCGCATGCCGCCGGAGAAGCGATGCGGATGCTCGTGGAAGCGCGATTTCGCGGCGGGGATGCGGACGCGGTCGAGCAGGCGCACGGTCTCGGCCTCCGCCGCCGCGCGCGACAGGCCGCGATGCTGGATCAGCGCTTCCGCGATCTGGAAGCCGATGGTGAGCACCGGATTGAGGCTCGTCATCGGCTCTTGGAAGATCATGGCAACGTCGTTGCCGCGGATATCCTTCATGCTCGCTTCGGGCAGCGCCAGGAGATCGCGGCCGGTGAGCGTGACGCGCCCCTCGATGCGGCCGCTCTCCTTGGGAATGAGCCGCATGATCGACAGCGCGGTGACGCTCTTGCCCGAACCGGATTCGCCGACGATCGCCACGGTTTCGCGCGGCGCGACGTCGAACGACACGCTGCGGACGACGGGGATCCATTGCCGCTCGCGCATGAAGGACGTGGTGAGGCCGGCGACCGACAGCACCGGCGCCTGTGCTTCGGCGATCACTTGGTCAGATTTGCTTGCGCCGATGCTCATGCGAGTGTCCTAGTAGCCGCGCGAACGATCGACGAGCCCCGGCAGATCCTCGCCGCGGCGGTGACGTGCGATGACGTCGAGCACATAGTCGACGGCCGTATCAGGCGTGGTCATGCTGGCATTGTGCGGCGTCAGCAGGATGCGCGGATGGCTCCAGAATGGATGGCCCGCCGGCAGCGGCTCGGGATCGGTGACGTCGAGGACAGCCCCCGAGAGCACGCCGCTGTCGAGAGCCGCGAGGACATCGGTCTCGACGAGATGCGGGCCACGCCCGACATTGACCAGAGAGGCGCCGCGCGGCAGGCGCGCGAACAGGTCCGCGTTCAGGATGCCGCGGGTCTCGTCGGTCAGAGGCAGCAGGCAGACGAGAATGTCGGTCTGCGCGAGGAAATCGGGCAAAGTGTCGATGCCCGCATAGCAGGTGACGCCCTCGATCTCGCGCGGCGAGCGGTTCCAGCCGAGACGCGGAAAGCCGAACGCCTCGAGGCGTTCGAGCACGGCCTGGCCGAGCTGGCCGAGCCCCATCACGCCGACACGCCGCCGCTTCGCCGGCGTGATCCGGATCTCGCGCCAGACCTGTTGCTTCTGCTGGCTGATGAAGTCCAGGAGATCGCGATGCAGGGCGAGCACGGCCATGGTGACATATTCTACCATGGTCTCGGCAATACCGGGCTCCAGCATGCGCACCAGCGGGATGTGCGGTGGAAGTTTGGTGGCGTCGAACTGGTCGACGCCGGCGCCGACCGAGAAGACCAGCTCGAGGTTTGGAAAGGTCGCCGCGATGTCATCAGGCGGCACCCACGCCACGAGATAGCGCACCTCGGCGGGATCGCCGAAGTCGGGCCAGAGCCGGAACGGCAGATGCGGCGCGCGCTCCGCGAAGAAGCGCGCCCATTCCGCACCGCGCACCATGTTGGCCTTGTAGAGAACCGTCATGCGGCCAAGGCCCTCAGAACGGGCTGACCGGCGCGAGCCGGCGGCCGTCGATCATGCGCTTGTGGCTGTAGGCCGCCGGATCGACCAGCGGCGTCGAGCCGGTCACGATGTCGGCGGCGAGCTTGCCGGCCGCGGGGCCGATGCCAAAACCGTGGCCGGAGAAGCCGGTGGCGAGGAAGAAGCCCGGCAGCGCATCGACCGGCGAGATCACCGGGATCGTATCGGGCGTGCAGTCGATCGTGCCGCCCCAGGCTTCCGCGATCTCGATGTCCTTCAATTCGGGGTTGGACTTAATCAGCGACGCCAGCGCCGCGCTGACCAGCGACATGTCGGGCGCGGGATCGCGCACGCGCTCGGTCTCGAACGGCGACGGCTTGTCGAGGCTCCAGCTGGTGCCGCGCATGAGCTGGTCGAAGAACGACTTGCCGAACGACATCTTCAGTCCGTTGCGGCGATGCAGATAGGTCGGCCAGAAGGTGCGGGCATAGCGGAACAGGTCGGGCGACAGCTCGACCGTGCCGCGATTGCGCAGCGCCAGCGTGAACCCGCCGTCGAGGCGGCGGCGGATGCAGAAGAAGTCGGTGCCGAGCGCACCCGACGTGATCTCCGGCGCCGGCGTGGTCCGGCACGCGGTGGCGTTGACGAGACCGATCGGCAGCTCGATGCCGTGACGGCGGCAGAACAGCGACGACCAGGCGCCGCCCGACAGCAGCACGGATTGCGTGCGGATGGTGCCCTTCTCGGTGACGACGGCGCTGACCCGCCCGCCTGAAGTCTCCAGCCCGCGCGCGGCGCAGCCCTGATGGATGGTGACGCCGTGCTTTCGCGCGGCGGTCGCGAGCGCAGGCACCGCCATCGACGGCTCGGCGCGCCCGTCGCTCGGCGTGTGCAGGCCGCCGACCCATTTGTCGGCATTGCCGGGCAGGCGCTCGGCGACCTCGGCCGGCGTCAGGACGGTGGAGTGAACCTGCTGCTCGCGCGCGATCGCGGCCCAGCGCTCCCAGCCGGCGAGCTCGTCCTTGCTCTTGGTCAGGAACAGCACGCCGGTGCGGCGGAAGCCGGCATCGACGCCGGCGTCGTTCTGCATGTCCTCCCACAGCCGCAGCGCCTCGCGCGCCAGTGGAATCTCCTCACGCGCGCGCCCCTGCTGGCGGCACCAGCCCCAATTGCGGCTCGACTGCTCGCCGCCGACATGCCCCTTCTCGACGAGCGCGACGGAAAGCCCCTTCTTCGCCAGATGATAGGCCGCGGACACGCCGATCACGCCGCCGCCGATGACGACGACATCCACCTGCGTCGGCAGGCGTTCGTCGCTATTTATACGGTTGAGCGGCGGGGACATGGGGCACTCCTGGTCTTCAGTTCGATCGAAGCTCGTCGGCTCGTCATGGGATGTTCATCCTGGGATCGAGCGCGTCGCGCAGGCCGTCGCCGAGGAAGTTGAAGCTCGTCACCGCGAGCGTGATGGCAAGGCCCGGTGCGATCGCGAGCCACGGCGCGCTGGTGAGATAGATCTGCGCATTGTTGAGCATGTTGCCCCAGCTCGCGGCCGGCGGCTGGATGCCGTAGCCGAGATAGCTGACATAGGATTCGAGCAGGATCGCCTTGGCGACGTTCAGCGTCGCCGCGACCACGATCGGCGCGATCGCGTTGGGCACGAGCTCGCGGAACATGATCCGCAGGTTCGACGAGCCGAAGGCCAGCGCCGCCACCGCGAATTCGCGCTCGCGCAGCGAACGCACCTGGGCCTCGACGACACGGGCGACGGCCATCCAGGCCGTTGCCGCGATCAGCACGGTGGTGGTGACGAGGCCGGGCTCGGTGAGCGCGGCCAGTGCGAGCAGGAGGAAGATCGTCGGAAAGCACAGCACGGCGTCGACGAGCCGCATCAGGACCGCACCGACCACCCCGCCATAGAAGCCGGCGAAGGCGCCGACGGCGATGCCGACCGCCATCGCGATCACCATCGCGACGATGCCGATCGAGAGCGACACCCGGCCGCCCATCATCAGCCGCGCCAGCACGTCGCGGCCGAGCTCATCCGTGCCGAGGATGTGCGCGCCCGACAAGGGCGGCGCGAACCGCTTCATGATGTCGATATAGGTGTCGTCGAACGGGAGGAGATATGGACCCAGCGCCGAACCGAGGACGAGGACCAGGATGATCACGGCGCCTGCGAGCGCGAGCCGGTGCCGGCGAAAGCGCCGCCAGGCGGCCTGGCCGGGCGCGAGCTGGTCGGTGGAGAGAACCGCGCTCGTCATCGCTAGCCCACCCGGATGCGCGGATCGACGACGGCATAGAAGATGTCGGCGAGCAGCGAGCCGATCAGCACCATGGTCGCCGAGAACATCAGGATGCCCATCACCACGGGATAGTCGCGATAGCCGATGGAATCGAGGAACAGACGCCCCATGCCGGGCCAGGTGAACACCGTCTCGGCGACCAGCGCGCCGCCGAGCAGCGTCGGAAACTGGAGGCCGGCCACCGTGATCATCGGCAGCAGCGCGTTGCGAAGCGCGTGCACGGTGAGGATCCGCCATTCCGGCATGCCCTTGGCGCGCGCGGTGCGGATGTAATCCTGGTGGATGACCTCGAGCATCGAGGAGCGCATGAAGCGGCCCCACATCGCGGTCTCGACCAGCGCCAGCACCAGGGCCGGCGCGATCAGGTGATGCAGCAGATCGAGGAAGGAGCCGTCGCCGACGGTCTCGCGGTTGCCGGCCGGCAGCCAGCCGAGCTTCACCGAGAAGATGTAGATGGTGACGAGGCCGAACCAGAAGGTCGGGATCGACAGCGCGATCATGGCGCCGACGGTTGCCAGCGTATCGAACAGCGAATAGCGGCGCAGCGCGCCGAGCACGCCGATCCAGCAGCCGAGCAGCACCGCGATGATGGTCGCCGTCGCCATCAGCTCCAGGGTGGCGCCGAGATGCGACGAGATCACGGACAGCACCGCCTCGCCGTCGCGATAGGAGCGGCCCCAATCGCCCTTGAGCATGCGGCCGAACCAGTCGAGATACTGGATCGGCAACGGCCGATCGAGGCCGAGCTGCTTGGTGACGCGGTCGAGATCCTCCTGCGTCATCTGCGCGGAGGCGGCAAACTGCGAGAGCGGACCGCCCGGCGCAAGATGCAGGATGGCGAAGCCGATCGCCGAAACGATCACGAGCAGCATGATCGCCTGCGCCAGGCGATTGGCGACGTAGCGGGCCATCTCAGGCGATCCAGCGCGCCGGAGACATCAGGCCCAATACCATTCGCGCATGTTCCAGGTGTTGATCGACATGTTGATGTTGGGACGGAAGCCTTGCAGCCCCTCCTTCACGCCCTCGGCAATGAAGCTCTGGAACAGCGGCAGGATCGCGAGGTCGTTGCGGATGAGCTTTTGCAGCTCGCCATAGGTCGCCTTGCGCTGCGCCAGGTCGAATTGCTTGGCGCCTTGAGCAAGCAGCCGGTCGGCCTCCGCGTTCTGGTATTGATAAGTGTTGTAGCCGCGGCCGCCCTTGGCGGGAATAGCACCGGAGCCGAAGCGCGGCGTCACGTCGGGGTCGCTGCCCAGCATGAAGTTCACGCCGACGATCACCGAATTGAACTTCGATTGCTGCCAGAAGTCGCCCCAGATCACGGCCGCCGGCATGTTGTTGACGCGCATCGTTGCGCCAATGGCCCGCCAGTCCTGGATCAGGAGCTGCTGGCACTGCTCGCGCACGGCACTGCCCGCCGTCGTCGAGTTGGTGAATTCGAGCTTGACGCCGCCTTTCTCGCGGATGCCGCTGGAGCCGCGGACCCAGCCCGCAGCGTCGAGCAGCGCATTGGCCTTGGCGGGATCGTATTTATGCTGCGGCAGCCCTTGCTGAAACGACCAGGCCTGCTGCGGCACGAAGCTCTCGGTCTGCGTCGGCAGGCCGTAATAGAGCGCGTCGATGATCGCCTGCTTGTTGATGCCGAGATAGAGCGCCTCGCGCACGGCACGGTCGGCAAAGGGACCGAATTCCAGGTTGGGCGCGATATGCTCCACCGAGGAGGTCGAGGAGACGAAGATCTTGCGGCCCTTCAGCGTCTTCGCTTCCTGAACGAAGTTCGGCAGGATGCCCGCGAGGCCCGTATAGTCGACCTGGCCGGTGCGGAACTGCGTGTAGAGCACGGTGAGGTCGGGAATGTATTTGAAGACCACGCGTTCGACGTACGGCCCCTTGCCGTGATAGCCGGTGTGGGCATTCAACTGGATATGATCGCCGGGCACGCGCTCGCCCCAGCGGAACGGGCCGGTGCCGACCGGCGCATTGTGGAACGGCGAAGCGTTCGGATCGGACACCTTCTCCAGGATGTGCTTGGGCACGATGAAGGTGAACGACGCCAGGATCGACATATAGGGCGAATAGGGCGCTTCCATCCGCCAATGGATCTCGTCGGGCGCCACGACGGTGATGTCCTTGACGAGGCTATGGCCGACCCGGCTGCGCGCGCGGAAACCGGGATTGTTGATCAGCTCGATGGAGAATTTGACGTCCTCCGCCGTGAACGGCGTGCCGTCGTGCCACTTCACGTCGCTGCGCAGCTTGATCTTCCAGGTCAACCCGTCGGCCGACAGGCCGCCATTCGCGATGGTCGGGACTTCGCGGGCGAGGTCGGGAACGAAATTCCCGTCGGGATCGATGTACCAGAGCGGCGAAAACACCTGCCAGCAGATGCCCTGATCGACCTCGATGTTTGGCATCAGAGGATGGAAGACGGTCGGCTCCTGCGACAGCGCCGCGATCACCTGCCCGCGCGGCTTGTCCGGCGGATTGGTCGGGCGCTCGGTCTGCGCGAAGGCGCTGCCTGCAAGGCTCCATCCCGCCGCGGCGCCGGCCCCGAGCTGAAAGAATTGACGGCGATTCGGAATGCCGAGATGCACTGCCCCAACGCCGAACTTGCCGGTGTCGCTTGCCATGACCACTCTCCGTTGTCGCACGCGGCACCGTCTCCCGCGCCCCCAGACCCCGGCAGAGGGACAGGAGTGGGCTTTAGTGCTTCTAAATTTTTCAATCAAAAGTTCATCATGACTAAATACAGCTGTCAATGACATTGCTAGGATGCGCGACCTTTTCACTCCGATTGAAGTCTCGGACCGATGCGGTCCAAGGCTGAGATGATGCATGGGAGAGCGACATGGATGGTCGCGGCGATACCAACGGCCCGAAGGACGCTCCAACGGTCGAGGCCGATGATGCCGTCGACCAGCGCCTCGGCGAAACCGTCCGGCTGCTGCGTCAGCGCGCCGGCCTCTCGATCCAGGACGTCGCCAACAAGACCGGCCTCTCCAATGGCATGATCAGCCAGCTCGAACGCGCGCGCGCCATGCCGTCGATCCGCACGCTGCGCCTGCTCAGCATCGCGCTCGAGGTCCCGATCTCCTATTTCTTCGAGACCACCGATCCCGGCGACGTGCAGCGCTACATCGTGCGCAAGAACAGCCGTCGCCTGCTGCGCCTCACCGCCAGCGGCGTCGTCAAGGAAGCCCTCACCCCCGATGGCCAGGGCCAGCTCGAACTTTACGAGCTCACGCTCAATCCCGGCGCCTCGTCCGGCACCGACTTCCTCCAGCACACCGGCGAGAAGGCCGGCTACATCCTGTCCGGCAGCCTGCGGCTGTGGCTCGACAACCAGGCCCATGTGCTCGAGGCCGGCGACAGTTTTCGTTTCCCGAGCATCGTGCCGCACATGTTCGACAACCCGACGCAACAGGTGGCGCGCGCGATCTGGGTGACGACACTGCGCCAGTCCGACTCGCCGGCTGGTTGAAGCCCGAGGCAGGGCGGGCCTCGTCTCCGGGACGGCCGGCCGCCCCGCGCCACCGGAAATTGCCTCTCGACGGAAACGCACGGAATCTGTAGCTCACATGAAGCCGGCCCCCTCGACAGGGCGGGGCCGCGACGGTCCGCGGCTGGCGTCTTGGGTGTGAGACCATGAAACTCAGGGGGGTTGTGACATTTGCGATGGCCGCCCAGGTCGTCGTGACCGCCGCACTCCTTCTCGCCTCCTATGCCGTGACCGGCACCGCCGGCCCGCGCGGGTTCGGCATGGCCCAGCTCATCGCCCTGATGGCGAGCGGTGTCGTTGCGGTGCTGCTCGCGCGTCTCTGCACGCGCGCGATCGCGACGTCGCAGGCCGAGCGGGCTTCCGCGCAACTGGCGAAGGCCGTCGCCGAGAGCGCACAGATGACGCAAGCCATCATCAAGACCGCGCTCGACGCCTTCATTCAGACCGACGAACGCGGCATCGTCGTGGAATGGAGCTTTCAGGCCGAAGCTCTTACCGGATGGTCGCGGCAGGAGGCCATCGGCGCCGACGTCGTCGACCTCCTCGTCGCCGAGCCGCTCCGCGCCGGCTTCAGGCAGCGCATGATGCGGCTGTTGCCGGAACTGTCGGATACGCCGATCGGCATCCGCATCGAAGTGAGCCTGCTGCACCGGAACGGCGATGCGATCCTGGTCGAGGCGTCGAGCACGGCACTCCGGCTCGGCGGGCGCACCATCATCAACAGTTTCGTCAAGGACATCACCCAGAAACGCGCCGCCGAGGAGCAGCTGATCCAGGCTCAGAAGATGGAGGCGGTCGGGCAACTCACCGGCGGCATCGCGCACGAATTCAACAACATGCTCACCGTGATCACCGGCACGATCGAGATCCTTGCCGACGCCGTGAAGGACAATCCGCCGCTTGCGACCATCACCAAGCTGATCAGCGAGGCCGCCGATCGCGGCGCCGCGCTGACCTCGAGCCTGCTGTCCTTTGCAAGGAAGCAGGCGCTCCAGCCGAAGGAGATCGACGTCAACGAGCTGCTCGAAGAGCTCGCAAAACTGCTGCTGGCGACCTTCGACAAGAAGATCGAGATCGTGACGAAGCTCGACAGCAAGGTCTGGCTCGCCCTCGTCGACCGCGGCCAGCTGAGCTCGGCGCTGCTCAACCTCGCGATCAACGCCCGCGACGCCATGCTGGACGGCGGCAGGCTGAGCCTGACGACGCGCAATGTCGTGTTCGGCGTCCGCGAGGCCGTGGCGGTCGGCGCCGGCTATGCCGGCGACTATGTCGAGATCGAAATCGCCGACACCGGCACGGGCATGCGGCAGGCGATCCTGGAGCGGATCTTCGATCCTTTCTTCTCCACCAAGGAGGTCGGCAAGGGCACGGGGCTCGGGCTCAGCATGGTGTTCGGCTTCGTCAAGCAATCCGGCGGCGGCATCAAGGTCGCGTCCGAGGAAGGCCGCGGCACGACATTCACGATCTACCTGCCGAAGGCCGAGACCAGCACGATGCGCCCGGCCGGCTATGACGATCGCAAGGTCGTGGGCGGGCGCGAAACCATCCTTTGCGTCGAGGACGATCGCGACGTCCGCCAATACGTCACGGTCCAGCTCGAGAGCCTCGGCTACAAGGTCATCCCCGCCGCCAACGCCACCGAAGCGCTCGCCATCGCCGCGGAGGGGAAGGCGTTCGACCTGCTGTTCACCGACATCGTGCTGGCCGGCGGCATCAACGGACGCGAGCTCGCCGAGCAGATGGTGGCCGCGCGGCCGTCCCTGCGGGTGCTGTTCACCTCCGGATACGCCTACGACTCGCTGAACGCGCAGGGCCGCGCCGCGATGGGCGCACCACTTCTGACAAAGCCCTACCGCAAGGCCGAGCTCGCGCGCATGCTGCGCCGCTCGCTCGACACCGCCGTCGATTCCGTGGGCGACCCGATCCCGACGCCCTATTCGGTGCAGGCCGATGTCGAGGGTTTTCTACGCAGGCAGGCGGCTGAAGACAGCGGCACGACGCGGTCGCGAAAGTAGGTCTCCGCGCTAGCTCATCCTTCGCCGCAGAGTTGCCGACGGCGTCTCGCCAAATTTTTCACGGTAGGCGCCGGCCATGCGGCCGAGATGCGTGAAGCCGAGATCGAAGGCGATCTCGGTGATGGAGGCATCGGGCGGGGCCTGCGCGAGCCGGGCGTGCAGGCCAGCGAGGCGCATGTCGAGCAGCATCTCCGAGATCGACACGCCGAAATGACGGCGGAAGCCGAGCTGGAGCGCGCGGATGCCGATCCCGGCCGCGCAGGCGAGCTGCGCAAGGTCGAGCGGCTCGCCGGCATTGTCCGCAAGACGGTCCCGCGCCACGCGGAGCGCCCGCGGCAGACGTTCGGCTTGCCCTGAGAACGTCCTGATCGCATCCGACAGGCCATGACGCTGGCCGTTGAGGAGGTGATCGAGCAGCGCCTCCCGCCAGTCGGCCGTCGCGACCGGGGAAAGCCTGCCGGCGGGACCAAGACGTTCGGCGAGCGTCATCAGCCCGGCAAGGCTGGTCCGCAAGGCCTGCCCGGACGGCGCGTCCAGGTCGATCATGGGATCGAATTCGACCGGGCCCGCCACCCTCCCTGACAAGGCCGCGGCGCGCTGCTCGACCATGCGGCGGTCAAGCAACAGGATCACCTGGGCACAGTCGCTCCACATCATCCGGGTCGGGATCGTCGGCGACAGCAGCGACGCCGTCCGGTCCGGTACGGCATCGAATTCGCCGGCGCCGGCCCGAATGCGGGCGCCGCCCGTGAGCGGGACCTGCACGAGGAAGAAGCGCTCGAGGCACCCGGGGTCGATGCTGACCGATCCGCCATAGGCAACGTAGTTGATGGAAAAGCCGTCGAATGCCGCGCAATTGTGCCGGGCGGAGAAGCCGGCCGCCCGCGCCTGTGCCGGCTTGAGATCGTGCGGACAGAAGATGCGTCCGATCTGCTCGGCCGCCTCGTCGACATCATCAGTGGCGACGCGGGCGAAGCCCGCAAGCCGTTCAGCTGCGGACGCACTTGCGCTCATTTCCAGCACGGCTGCGGACATCGTCGACCACGCTTCGCGTCACGGAATTGCTTTAAGCCTATAATGGTTCCCCGGACGCGGAAAGGGCCGCGTCGCAAAATCGTCGTGCTGCATGGCAAAAGCTCCATCCGGATTCGTTTAGCGGATAGACAGGCAGCCGGTCGTTGGCCGAAGCTCCATCCTCGCCGGAATCCATGAGGAGCGAGCCATGACTGCACTCGAAAAGGGCATAACCGCTGTCGGCACTGGCTATGGTGGCAAGAGCTGGAACATCCTTGGTCAGGTCTATTTCCCCAAGGCCGTCACCGACTCCACCTTCGCGTTCGAGACCAACAGCGATCCCGGCCAGTTCGTGCCGGTGCACATCCATCCGACCCAGGACGAGTTCATCCTGGTGCAGGAGGGCACGCTCGATCTCAAGCTCGACGGCCAATGGGTCAAGGCCCATGCCGGCGATCTCGTGCGCATGCCGCGCGGCATTCCGCACGGCTATTTCAACAAATCCGACAAGCCGTGCCGCGCGCTGTTCTGGGTCTCGCCGATGCAGAAGCTGGAAGCGCTGTTCAACCAGCTCCACAATCTGACCGACCCTGCCGAAGTCGTACGCATCTCGGCGCTGCACGAGGTGGACTTCCTGCCGCCCGAGGCCAACGAGTAGGCGGCCGCCTCACCGTCCACTTTCATCTGCTTGCAGGTCCGCCGGCCGCGCATTGCGGCCGAGCGTGGCCGCATGCGCACGAAACACCCTGATTGCGAGCAATCCCATGGTCAGTCCCAAGCATGTTTGCGTGATCGGCGCCGGAGTCTCCGGTCTTGCCGCCGCAAAGGCATTCTCCACCCGCGGCCACCGCGTCACCGTTCTCGAGCGCAGCGGCGATCTCGGCGGCGTCTGGGAGCCGGCGCGCTCCTATCCCGAGGTGCAGACCCAGAGCCCGAAGGATCTCTATCGCTACACCGACCGCGCCATGCCGGACGCCTATCCGGAATGGCCGACCGGGCCGCAGGTCCACGCCTATCTCGCCGATTACGCCAAGAGCTTCGGCCTCGACCGCATGCTGCGCCTCAACACCGAGGTCGCCGGCATGGCGCGGCGCGCCGACGGGAAGCCGGGCTGGACGCTCGCGCTGACGAACAGGGACGGCACGACCACGAACGAGGATTTCGATTTCGTCGCGGTCTGCACCGGGCAGTTCAACGAGCCGCGCGAGCTGCATTGCCCGGGCGAGGACGGTTTCCTGGCGCAGGGCGGCCAGATCCTGCATTCATCGAAATACAGCGACTCCAGCCTGGCGAAAGGACGCCGCGTCGTCGTGCTCGGCGGCTCGAAATCGGCGACCGACATCGCGGTGAACGCGGTGAAGTCAGGTGCACGCGAGGTCACCATCGTGATGCGCGAGCCGGTCTGGCGCATCCCCTATTTCATCGGCGGGCTCGTAAACTTCAAGCGCATCCTCTACATCCGCGCGCAGGAGGAGATGTTTCCGGGCTGGGGCGCAAGCCCCATGGCGCGGCTCGCGCTTCGTCTCGCCGCGCCGCTGATCTGGGCGAACTGGCGCGGGCTGGAGAGCCTGTTGAAGGCGCAGCTCAAGCTTGGCCGGTGCAAGATGGTGCCGAAGGAGCGGATCGAGGACGGCGTCAACTGCTCGGTGCCGATCGCAACGCCGGGCTTCCATCCGATGGTCGCCGACGGCCGCATCAAGGCGGTGTTCGGCACGTTCGACCATTACGAGGGCGACAGCATCGTGATGAGCGGCGGCGAGCGCATCGGTGCCGACGTCGCGGTGCTCGCGATCGGCTACAAGCTCGGCGTGCCGTTCCTTCCCTCAGCCTATCAGCAGAAACTGGTCGATGCGGACGGTCAGTACCGGCTCTATCGCCTGATCGCCAACCCTGATCTGCCGGAGATGGGCTTCGTCGGCTTCAACTCGTCGTTCTGCACCGTGCTCTGCGCCGACCTCGCCGCCAACTGGCTGGTGCGCTATGCCGACGGCCGGCTCGCGAACCAGCCGACGGCCCAGGCGATGCACGACAACATCGAGATGATGCTGCACTTCAAGCGCGTCGAGCGGCCGGCCGCCGGGGTCTATGGCGGCTTGTGCGTCGCGCCCTATCACTACCGCCATTTCGACGAGCTCATGGCCGATATCGGCGCCAAGGACCAGAAGCGCGGCGGGCTCGCCGGACACTTCCAGCCGCCGGATGCGGATGCCTATGCGAAGTTCCTGGCGACGGCGCCGGATTACCGGGCCGCAGCGTGAGGTCGGAGAACCCGGGCTGAGCGGGATTTGCAACTCGCCAGTCCGCGCGTTTGATGTTTACGATCCCCATGACCGACGAATCTCCGGCACATGGGAACCCGCCATGGGACTACGATGTCACGCCGCCGCAGCCATGGCGGTGCTTGGGCTGATCGTCACGACGTTTGCGGTCAGCCAGGCACAAACGCTTAACGCAAAGCAATCGGAGGCGCTTGCGGCCTACGATCGCGCGCTCGGCGATTTCAAATCCATCCTCGCCGAGCGGCGCCCACAGATCGAGGCGAAGGAGCCGCTGCCGAATTTGCCGGGACAGGCGCTCTATCTCGCACGCGTCGCTGTCATTAGTAGCTACAAGGATCTCACCGACGCCATGCCGTCGCGGATCGGCAAGCCCAACAAGTTCGAGATTCCGCCGGCCTATTTCGATGCCGAGATCGAGCCGCTGGTCGACGAATACGCTGGGCTGTTCGACATCATGGAGGCGCCGCCGGCCAATGCGCAGAACTCGCCGACGCCGTTCAAGGACGTCGTCGATCTCGCCGTCGCGATTGCACGCGCGAAGGGTCTTGCAGCTGAACACGCCGAAGCTGCCGGCCGCATCAGCCTCGGGCTGTTCTTTGCGGAGACGAACGGCAAGCAGAATGTCCGCAACGGGCGCTCGAACACCTATATGGGCAGCTTCCAGACCGGCCCCTCCGAGGACCGCAACGGCCGCAGGAAATGGGAGGCTATCAAGGGAGAGATCGCGGCGGCCGATCCCGAATTGAGCGCGCGCGACGACAAGGAAGAGGCGCGCGCCCGCGGCACCGATCACCGCTTCAACCACTGGACCAACGTGCGCGACGGCCTGATGAACGCGCATGCCGATGTCTTCCGGGAGATCCCCGCGATCGTGAAGACGCTGCCCGACCCGATCGACCAGATGAAGCTGTTCGAGCTGATCCAGATCGTTCCCACTCCGACGCGGTCCGCGCTCAAATCAAGCGATCTCCTGAACTACCGGGTGTCCAGCCCGACGATCATGAGGCACCTGCGCAACAACAGCATCTTCGCCTTTGGACAGGCCGACAGATCGCGCAGCTCGGCCAGCTTCCGCGAGATCCTCGCTGCGATGTGGCTGTTCAACCGCAAATTCGAACGCGCGATGGCGAAATACGCGGAGATCAGGGCGCACTGAGCGACCGGTTGCAACCTGCCCTGCGCCGCCTGCCCTATTCGGTGCGGATCGGCGAGTCCTTCAGGCCATTGTTGTCATAGGCCTTGCGCAAGGTGCCGTTCGTCGTGGCGTCCGTCATGAACGTCGTCACGAACGCCAATGCCTGGCTGTGGCCGAGCCGCACGGCGACGGCCGTCACCGTCTTCTTGAACGTCTCGTCCAGCACCTTTGTACCGGGAATCTTCTGCGCCATCTTGTTGAGCTGGTCCCGCGATAGCGCGAAGGCGTCGATCTCGCCGCTCTTCAGGAGGCCGAAGATCTCGTCATAGGTCTGATAGCCCGTGACCTCAGCGTTCTTCAGATGCGCGATCGCGCCACGCATGGTGGTGGTGGCGTTGACGGCCGCGACCTTGATGCCGGGCTGGTCGAGCGAAGCGAAATTGGTCACGCTCGAACCAGGCTTGACGATGTAGGTGGCGTCCGCGACCTCGTAGATCGGGCCGAACATCATCTTGCTCTCGCGCTCGGGGTCCTTGGGTAGCCAGGTGACGTCCCAAGCACCTTTTTCAAGAGTGCCTTTGCCAGCCGCGTCGGTGATCTGCCCGGAATTCTGGTGCACGACATATTCGACGCCAACGCCGAGCCGGGCCGCCATCTCCTTGCCGAGGTCCACCGGCACGCCGGCATAACCGGCTTCCGTCTTGGTCGACCAGAACGCGCCGCCCGCGGGGCTGATTGCGATCGCGACCCGCAGCTTGCCGGTCGGCGCGATCTCGTCCTTCAGGCCATCGGCTAGCGCAGGCATGGCAACCGCCGCTGCAAGGAGGAGGCCGGCAAGGGCCGATCGAAGCGAACTGGGCATGTCATGCTCTCCTCACCTTTTCTTCTTGGCTTCTTGGCTTCCTGGCTTCTTCTCTTCGTCCCGGCCGCTTCGCTTTCGTGACACGGCCATTGACACAATTCTGGTCGATCGTGCGCGCGGTGAAAAGCGGTTTGTCATGACAAACCTGTCAAAGGCCACACCGCCGTTTGCAGTGCAAGGCCGGTGACTGCCATGGCTATGGTGTTCCACGGCCGGGCATTTGTTGCTAGCCTGCCGCACCGACAGACAGCAATCGGGGGCCACCGAATGACCTGCGCGAATCCCGCATCTCCCGCCCATCGCAACGACGCGTGGAGACATGTCGGACGGGCGCTGGCCGCCGCGAGCGCCGTGATCGCGCTCGCCGGCTGCGAGGACAAGAACGCCTACGTGGCACCGCCGCCCCCCAAGGTGGACGTCGCAACACCGGTACAGCGCCCGGTGACGCGCTATGTCGAAGCCACCGGCAACACCGCCCCGATCAAGAGCGTCGACCTGGTTGCGCGCGTGCAGGGTTTTCTGCAATCGATCGACTATCAGGACGGCACCTTCGTCAAGCAGGGCACCCAGCTCTTCACGATCGAGCCGGAGACCTACAAGCTCAAGGTCGAACAGGCGAAGGCCGCGGAGGTCGGCGCGCAAGCCACGGTCAAGCAGGCCGAAGCCGATTTCAAGCGGCAGGCCGAGCTCGTGCAGCGCCAGGCGGTCTCGCAGTCCACCCTCGACACCTCGACATCGACCCGCGACAACGCCCAGGCCAGTCTCCAGCAGGCCCAGGTCAATACCAGGCTCGCCGAGGTCAATTACGGCTACACCAATGTGACCGCGCCGTTCGACGGCGTGGTCAGCGCGCATATGGTCTCGGTCGGCGAGCTGGTCGGCGTCTCCTCCCCCACCCAGCTCGCGACCATCGTCGCGATGGACCCGATCTGGGTGAACTTCACGGTCAACGAGCAGGACGTCCTTCGCATCCGCGCCGAAGCGGCCCGCCGCGGGCTGACCGTCAACGACCTCAAACAGTTGCCGATCCAGGTCGGCCTCCAGACCGAAACCGGCTATCCGCACGAAGGTAAGCTCGACTACGTCTCGCCGACCCTCAATCAATCGACGGGCACGCTGGCGGTCCGCGGCGTCGTCCCCAACGACAAGCGGGTGCTGCTGCCCGGCTATTTCGTCCGCGTCCGCGTGCCTTTCGACCAGGAGAAGGCCGCGCTCCTCGTTCCCGACACCGCGCTCGGCAGCGACCAGGGCGGCCGCTATCTGCTGGTGGTCAACGGCGACAACGTCGTCGAGCAGCGCAAGGTGCAGATCGGCCCCGTCGACAACGGCCTGCGCGTGATCGAGAGCGGCCTGAAGCCTGACGACCGCGTCGTGATCGCAGGCCTGCTCCGGGTGATCCCGGGCCAGAAGATCGACCCGCAGGTGACGAAGATCGGACAGCCGCAGGCGTCTGCCAAGTAAGGAGCGCCGGCCATGATCTCAAAGTTCTTCATCGAGCGGCCGGTCCTCTCGAACGTCATCGCACTGCTGATGATCCTGATCGGCGGCGTCGCGCTGTTCAACCTCGCGATCGCGCAATATCCCGACGTGGTGCCGCCGACCGTGCAGGTCACCACACGCTATCCCGGCGCCAGCGCCAAGACGGTGATCGACACCGTGGCGCTGCCGATCGAGCAACAGGTCAACGGCGTCGAGGACATGCTCTACATGCAGTCCTACAGCGGCTCCGACGGCACCTACACGCTGACCGTGACCTTCAAGATCGGCACCGATCTCAACTTCGCGCAGGTGCTGGTGCAGAACCGCGTCTCCAGCGCGTTGTCGCAATTGCCGCAGTCGGTGCAGAACCAGGGCGTCACCGTGCAGAAGCGATCGACCTCGATCCTGCTGTTCGTGACGCTGACCTCGCCGGATTCCCGGTATGACAGCCTGTATCTGAGCAACTACGCCACCATCAACATCCGCGACGAGCTCTCGCGCCTGCCCGGCGTCGGCAACGTCACGGTGTTCGGCGCCGGCCAGTATTCGATGCGGGTCTGGCTCGATCCCAACAAGCTGCAAGTCCGTGACCTCGTGCCGCAAGACGTCATCAACGCAATCCAGCAGCAGAGCCAGCAGGTCTCGGCCGGCCAGGTCGGCGCGCCGCCGACGCCGCCGGGCCAGGCGTTCCAGTACACGCTCAACGTCAATGGACGGCTCGACGACACCAGCCAGTTCGAGAACATCATCGTCAAATCAGGCACCAGCGGCGACGTCACGCGGGTGCGCGACGTCGGCTGGGTCGAACTCGGCGCGCAGACCTACAGCCAGATCTTCTCGCTCAACAAGCAGCCCGCCACCGGCATCGGCGTGTTCCAGTCGCCCGGCGCCAACGCGCTCCAGGTCGAGCAGGCCGTCGAGAAGAAGATGGCGGAGCTCGCCAAGCGCTTTCCGGAAGGCATCAAATACGACACGCCGTTCGACACCACCAAATTCGTCGAGGCCTCGGTGCACGAGGTCTATATGACGCTGATCGAGGCCGGCCTGCTGGTGCTGGTCGTGATCCTTGTTTTCCTGCAGGACTGGCGCGCCATGCTGGTGCCGGCGACGACCGTGCCTGTGACCATCATCGGCGCCTTCGCCGCGATGGCGGCGCTCGGCTTCACCATCAACATGTCCACGCTGTTCGCGATCGTGCTCGCGATCGGCATCGTCGTCGACGACGCCATCGTCGTGGTCGAAGGCGCCGCGCACAACATCGAGCAGGGCATGAACGGCCACGACGCCGCGATCAAGGCGATGGACCAACTGTTCGCGCCGATCGTCGGCATCACGCTGGTGCTGATCTCGGTGTTCCTGCCGGCCTCGTTCCTCGCGGGCCTCACGGGCCGCATCTACTCGCAATTCGCGCTGGTGATCGCGGCGACCGCGCTGCTCTCCGCCATCAACGCGGCGACCCTGAAGCCGACGCAATGCGCGCTGTGGCTGCGGCCGGCGGTGCCGCCGGAACAGCGCAACTTCTTCTATCGCGGGTTCAACAACGTCTATGACCGGGTCGAGCGCGGCTACACACGGCTGATCACCTTCCTGGTCAGGCACGCCACCGTGTCGGTCGCGGTCGCACTGGTGCTGATCGGAATCGGCGGCTACGGCCTGTCGCGGGTGCCGACCGGCTTCCTGCCGATCGAGGACCAGGGCTATCTGATCGCTGCCATCCAGCTGCCCGACGGCGCCGCGCTGGAGCGAACCCAGACGGTGCTCGACAGAGCGAGCGAGCTCATCAAGGACACCCCGGGAGTCCAGCAGGTCATCACCATCGCCGGCATCTCCGCGCTCGACAACAGCGCGAGCCTCGCCAATGCCGGTGTCGCCTACATCATCCTGAAGGACTGGGGAGCCCGTAAAGGGCCCGGCGAGGATCTGCGCTCGTTGGTCTTTGGACTGAACGACAAGCTCGCGACCATCATGGAAGCCCGCACCATCGTGCTGCCGCCGCCGCCGATCCAGGGCATCGGCAACGCCGCCGGCTTCTCGATGCAGGTCGAGCTGCGCGACGGCAACAGCGATTTCGCCAAGCTGCAGGCCATCACCGGCGCGGTGGTCAGCAACGGCCAGAGCCAGAGCGCGCTCCAGCGCGTCCAGTCCTCGTTCCGCTCGTCGGTGCCGCAATTCAACGTCGAGATCGACCGCGTCAAGACCCAGACCTTGCACGTCACCACCGATCAGGTGTTCTCGGCGCTGTCGACCTATCTCGGCTCGTCCTACGTCAACCAGTTCAACAAGTTCGGCCGCGTCTTCCAGGTCTATACGCAAGCCGATCCGGCGTTCCGCGTCACCGAGCGCGACATCGCCAACATGCAGGTGCGCAACTCGAACGGCGACATGATCCCGATCGGCACGGTCGCCACGATCACGCCGGCCACCGGCCCGTCGCTGATCAGCCTCTACAACCTCTATCCATCCTCGACCATCATCGGCCTGCCGGCGCAGGGCTACTCGTCCGGCCAGTCGTTGAAACTGATGGAAGAGATCGCGGACAAGACGCTGCCGCAGGGCACGGGTTATGAATGGACCGCGATGTCGTATCAGGAGAAGGCGGTCTCGAACCAGATCTACTGGGTGTTCGGCCTCGCCATGCTGCTGGTCTATCTCGTGCTCGCCGGCCAGTACGAGAGCTGGTACGCGCCGATCTCGGTGATCCTCGCCGTGCCGCTGTCGCTGATCGGGCCGATGCTGATCCTCAACGGCCTCAAGATCGACAACAACCTCTATTGTCAGATCGGCCTGATCCTGCTGATCGCGCTGTCGGCCAAGAACGCCATCCTGATCGTCGAGGTCGGGCTCGAGCTGCACGGCCGCGACGGCAAGCCGATTCTGGAATCGGCGATCGAGGCGGCCCGCGCCCGCTTCCGCCCGATCCTGATGACCTCGTTCGCCTTCATCCTCGGCGTGGTGCCGCTGGTGATCGCAACCGGCGCCGGCGCCAGCGCCCGCAAGTCGATCGGCATCACCGTGTTCTCGGGCATGCTGGCCTCGACCTGCCTCGCGGTGCTGTTCGTGCCCGCCTTCTTCGTGGTGGTGCAGCGGTTCGAGAACTGGCTGGCGTCGAAGAAGGCGCCGAAGGCGCAGCCGGTGGCCGAGGTGAAGCCGTAGTCAAACTCGGGCACCGACCGGCGCACCTGACCCCCGACCGACAGCATGGCGGTGGCGTTGACATCGGCTCATCCATCGCCGGCACGATCGCTGCAAGACCAGCACCTGATCTTTGTGGTGCGCCCAACGGGGTCCGCGGTGCTGGTGGACAAATAAGTGTCACATTCGCTCCGCGTGCGTTGTTGAAAAATTCGTCCAGAGGGTGAACCGGAATGCTCCGTGCGCGTTGAAGGTGCTTCCGTGCGCCGATTCTGGAGCGCTGATGTCTGACTCAGCCAGCCTTGCCGAAGCCGCCGACTTCTCCAAGCCGGTGATCGACACCGGCATCGTCGCACTGGCCATCCTTGCAGCGGTCCACGAAAAGCCCATCGACGTCGAGCAGACGCGGCGCGAACATGTCGAGCCTGGGGCGTTCGCCGACCGCGACGACCTGCTGCGGGCGGCGAAGGCCGAAGGGTTCAAGGCGCGTTACATCACGACCGATTTTGCCCGGCTCGCGCGTTCACCGCTGCCGGCGATCGCCGAAGCGGTGGATGGCGGTTTCTTCATTCTGGCGCGGGTCGATCCGGACGGCGTGCTGGTGCAGGAAATCGGCAAGCCAACCGCGCGTTGGACCGAAGCAGAGCTGGCGTCGCGCTGGCGTGGCGGGCTCATCGTCGTCACCTTGCGCGAAGCTGCCGGCGGCGGATTTGCCCGCTTCGGGATGACCTGGTTCCTGCCGGTGATCGTCCGCTTCAGGCGCGTGTTCGGCGAGGTGCTGCTGGTCTCGCTGTTCATGCAGATCGCAGCGCTCGCAACGCCGCTGTTCTTCCAGGTCATCATCGACAAGGTGCTGGTCCACAAAGGCGTCAGCACGCTGACCGTGGTGATGATGGCGCTGGCCGGGCTGGCCGTGCTGGAAATCACGCTCAGCGGCGTCCGCACCTACCTGTTCGCCCACACTACCAGCAGGATCGACGCCATTCTCGGCGCCAAGCTGTTTCGACACCTGGTCGGCCTTCCGATCGCCTATTTTGAATCTCGTCCGGTGGGCCAGACGGTGGCGCGGGTCCGCGAACTCGAGAACATCCGCCAGTTCCTGACCAGTTCCGGACTGATGCTGATCATCGACATCGTCTTCACCGTGGTGTTCTTCGCGGTGATGGCGCTGATCGCGCCCATGCTCACCTTGATTCCGCTCGCCGCCATCCCGTTCTACATCCTGGTCTCGATCGTCGTGACGCCGATCCTCAAGGCACGGATTCAGGAACGTTTCGCGCGAGGGGCGCAGAATCAGTCGCTGCTGGTCGAGATGCTGACCGGAATGGAGACGGTGAAGGCGATGGCGATCGAAACCCAGGCGCGGCGGCGCTGGGAGCGTCAGCTCGCGGGCTATATCACCGCCTCGTTCCGCACCGTCAGTCTCGGCACCGTCGGCTCGCAGAGCGTGGCGCTGATCAACAGGCTCTCGATGGCCTTGATCCTGTGGCTTGGCGCCTCGGCCGTGATGGACGGCAGCCTGACGATCGGCCAGCTCGTCGCCTTCAACATGCTGGCGGGCCAGGTCAGCCAGCCGATCGTCCGGCTCGCGCAGATGTGGCAGGACTTCCAGCAATTCCGCATCTCGATCGAGCGGCTCGGCGACATCATCGACACGCCGGCCGAGACGGTGCGCGCCAGCGTCCGTCACGATCTGCCGCCGCTGCGCGGCGACATCAGGTTCGAGCACGTCGTGTTCCGCTATCGGCCGGCCACGCCGCCGGCGCTCGAGGACGTCTCGCTGAAGGTCTCGCCGGGCGAGGTGATCGGCGTGGTCGGCCGCTCGGGCTCCGGTAAATCGACGCTGATGAAACTGGTACAGCGCTTCCATATCCCCGAGGCCGGCAAGGTGCTGGTCGATGGCGTCGACGTGGCGTTGATCGATCCGGCGTGGCTGCGGCGCCAGATCGGCGTGGTGCTTCAGGAAAACGTCCTGTTCAATCGGACGGTGCGCGAGAACATCGCGCTTGCCAATCCGGCGATGTCGCTGGAGCGGGTGATCCAGGTCGCCAAGCTCGCCGGCGCGCATGATTTCATTCTCGAGCTTCCGCATGCCTACGACACCGTGCTGGAGGAGCGCGGCGCCAACCTGTCCGGCGGACAGCGCCAGCGCGTGGCGATCGCCCGTGCGCTCGCCACCGACCCGCGCGTCCTGGTTTTCGACGAGGCGACATCGGCGCTCGACTACGAGAGCGAGCGGATCATCCAGGCCAACATGCGCGCGATGTGCCGCGGTCGCACCGTCCTCATCGTGGTGATGGATCGGGGCCGCTGCGTCGAGCAGGGCACCCACGAGGAGCTGCTCCGCCAGGGCGGCTTCTATGCCGGGCTGGTCCGTCAGTCAGCATCGGATCGTGGCGATGAGCAGGGAGGGCAAGCCGCGTGAAATTGCAGTAGCTCGTCCGTCAATTCGCGCGGCCAGCACGCCACGACGCGCTGGAGCGGGCCTTCCTGCCGGCGGCGCTGGAGATCGTCGAGACGCCGCCGTCGCCGACCTGGCGCGTCACTGGTCTGGTGATTGTCGGGTTTCTCGCCGGCTCGCTGTTCTGGGCGGGGCTGAGTCACATGGACATCATCGCCGTGGCCGAGGGCAAGTTCGTTCCGGTCGGACAGGTCAAGGTGGTGCAGCCGCTCGAAACTGCCGTGGTCAAGGCAATCCATGTCGAGGAAGGGTCGCACGTCCGCCTGGGCGACACCTTGATCGAACTGGATCCCACCGACACGTCGGCAAATCTCGGCAGCCTGCGCTACGACCGCAGCCAGGCGCTGCTCGATGCCGAAGCCGCACGCATCCTGCTGGCGGGTCGCGGCGTCGACGGGTTTACCGCACCCGAGGGTGCGAACCCGGTGCTCGCCGCCGCGGTTCAGGACCAGACCCGCGAGGAGCTCGCCCGCTTCGACGCCTCGATGGCGGCGATCGATGCGCAACGCCTGCAGCGTGAGGCAGCGATCCGCTCCGCGCGCGCACAGCAGGATGTGCTGGCAGAAGTCATTCCGCTGCTCACCGAGCGTTATGAGGCGCTCAAGGGATTGTTCGAGCGCGGCAACGGCCCGAAGCCGCCGGTCCTCGCCGTGCAGCAGGAATTGACCGAGAAGAAGGGCAATCTGATCAGCCTGCAACAGCAGGAACAGCAGGGACAGGCCGACCTCGTCGCGTTGGAGGCCACCAAGCGCGGCACACTCACCCAATTCCGCGCCGGCGCATCCGATCGACGCCTCAAGGCGTTGCAACGCGCGACCCAACTGGAGCAGCAGATCGCCAAGGAGGAGATGCGTGACGAGCGTCGGCGCCTGGTCTCACCGGTTAGCGGCACGGTGCAGGAGCTCAAGACCCATACCGTGGGTGCGGTGGTCACGACCGCGGACAAGCTGATGATCGTGGTGCCGGACGGCACGCCGCTGTTGATCGAGGCCTATGTCGAGAACCGCGACATCGGATTCGTTCGCGAAGGACAGGCAGCCGCAGTGAAGATCGATGCCTACCCGTTCACGCGCTACGGGACGGTAGAGGCAAGGCTCGATCAGATTGGCAAGGACGCGGTGGAGGAGAACGGCAAGGGCCTGCGCTTTCCAGCGCGACTCGTTCCCGCCAGCATGGAGATTCCGATCAATGGCGAACTGCGTCCTCTGATGCCGGGCATGAGCGCAGCGGTCGAAATCAAGACCGGGCGACGCACGGTGCTCGATTTCGTACTGGCACCGATCAAGGAGACGTTGCATGGCGCCGGCCATGAACGTTGACCCGATGCGATTGGCCGCAGGAACCGCGAGCAGATCATGGCTTCCATGCAGATCGATATTTCACGAAACCGCCCTTCATTTCCCGCGTTCGTCAGCCAAGACGGTTGGGTCATAAGATCGCGCGATAGCTGGCAAGCGGCGGTGGGAGAAAACGCAGATGGACGAAGTGAGCGACAGTTCAAACACTTCCGCGCCCGAGACGACCGCGATGGGGGCGCGACCTGCTTCAACCGGCCAGTTGCGACTGTCATCGCAACAAGACCCTTCGAACGGCAGCGACCTGTTTGATGACAGATTCTTGACGGGCACGTCCGCCGACGGTGGACGTGCCTTACCCTTAAACGGTGATGGCGGTGTCAACGCGCTTGCCTTGGGCGCTGCGACGCCAGGCGCGACCGAGCTGCGCATGGCAGGTGACTTGGCAGGTGACGGAGTGTCGTCAATTGGCACAGCCCAGGATCAGGTCTTGACCATAACCGACTCCTCGGCCTCGCGCCTTGGCGACATGCTTCAGTCCGGGCCGGTCGCAGCGCCATTGCTCGGCGACGCGCGGGCATCGCGACACGCGCCCACCTCGACCTCCCTTGTCGACCGCACCACGGCGGCGAATGACGTGTTGGATCCGCCATCGACCGGGCCGGTCAACCCATCACAGCATGCGGACCATCCAATATCTCCGGCGCACGACGTTCTGCCGCTGGACAACATCCTTGACCCGGCCCCGCATCACAATTCCGCAGCGGGTGATCACCATAACGCGCCAGCGAATGACGATGCGAAGCCTGCACACGCCGACGTATTGAAGATTGACAACGCGGCCAAGCCCTCCGGTCACGTCAACGCCAATCCCAACGACGCCGCAAGCTCCGACGCGACCGTGCCGGCTTCCGATGGCGCAACGATCCATCAGGCACAGACAACCCCACCATCCACCGGCGCGCTGGTCGAAGACGGCACCAAAGCGATCCTGCTCGCAACGGACGAATCGCCAAACCGGATCGGGCCACACGCGAGTGCGGCGGATTTCGCGCTCAGTGCCGGGCCAGGCCACGTCCATTCTTCTGCCCATGCAACTGCGGCGTTCAGCCCAGGCGTCATCGGAGCGCGCGACCAGCTTGCCTCGGCGATCGCGACGGCGACACAGGAGGCCGCGGCCATGACCACATTGCCGCCGCCTCAGATGACCGGCGCGGGGATTCCGACGCTCGGCGGCGACATGCACGCGCTACCGAAACATGCCGCCTGAAGCATGATGCGGAACGGCGGGAACGACTCCTGAAGGAAGGTCATGTTCAAACAATGAACCGAGCGGGATTTCAGACATGGCCATTCCGCTCGTGACAAGATTAGGCTCAAACTCGGCCATCATTCGTGGCATAAATGGCCGGGGGCCCGCTGACAGGACGCCGACCGCAACGACAAGTGGTTTGAGATCGCGAGCCTCCCGGCAATTCCCGACGCGGGACACAAGAGGACGTAGATATGATGGATCGTCACCTGGCCTTCGCCCTGTTCGAGCGGCCCGTCGTCCTCGATCTTGCGGCGATCGTCGATGTGCTGCGCAAACGACATCCCGGAATTGACATTGACCTGCCCGGAGCGGCGCCGGGAGCAGCGGCGCCGGTGATCCGTTGTGCCGGTCAGAATATCGTGCTGATGGTCATGCCGATGCCGGTCCCGCGCGAGAGCTGGGATTTGCCCGGCCGTCGCGCCGCCGCGACCTGGCCGGCGGCGCTCGATGTCCTCGGCGGGCATGCCGCCCACGTCGTGGTCTCGACAGTCGGACAGGCCGAGACGCCTGCACAGCAACTCCAGGCCGCGCGCGCCGTGACCGCGGTCACCGGCGGCTTGATTGCGCCCATCCCGGCCGCTGCGGTCTTGTGGAATGGGCTCGTTGCGCATTCCGCCGAACGCTGGGAGCAGCTGTCGCGCGAGGCCTTCGCCGGATATCCGCGCATTCCGTTTCCGCTGTGGGTCAGCATTCATCCCTTCCGCGACGGCCAGATCGTCGGCGCGATCACGTTCGGCCTGACGCCGTTCGGCGGCCGGGAGATCGAGTTCGAAGGCAAAGGCGCCGACCCGAACGAGATCCTGACCAAGGTCGCCGGCCTCATCGTCTACGTGCTCGAACATGGCGCCGTGCTGCGCGACGGCGACACGCTTGGCGCCGGCGAGTCCGATCGCATCCGGATCCACCACGTGGTCTCGCGTCGCGTCGAGGGGCTGCCGGTGTTGCAGGCCACCGTTCCTGCCGCGGCCTAGGGGAGCATCAGCGATGGCGAAGGCACCACGACGGGTCTACGAAATCACGCCGGCATGGCCATTCGGCACGCCGGTGGTGGTGCAAGTGGCCGGTTGGAACGTGCCGCTGACGGCGTCGGTCGGTTTAGCGGAGATTGAACGCTGGTACGACAAGCCGCTTCCCTCCGAGGCACGCTTGCTCTCGAAGCCGCGCAAGCAGATCCCGGAGTTGATCCTGACCGGCGCCAGGACGCCGGTGGTCAGCGCCGGAATGAAATCCGTGCTGGAGCGCGACGCAGCCGGGCAGAGCGAATTCCGCCCCTTCACCCTGCAGTGGGAAGACGGCACAGCGGTGCCGGGCGAATGGCATTTATGCAACTTGCTCAAGCGCATTGATTGTTTCGATTACGCCACGATGAAAATGGAGCCACCGGATCCGGTGGCCGTCGAGAAATCGCTTGAGCAAAAGCGAACCGACCCGATGAGCGCGGAGGAATACTGGCTGCGCGAGGGCTACATCAATCGAATGATGGGCCCAAGATATGTCGACCTCGCGGCCATAGGCGACGCGCAGATCTGGCGGCCGAGGTGGCATCCGGCGTCGATCTTCGTCACCGACAAGCTTCTGGCCGCGCTCAAAGCTGCCAAGGTTCGCGGGGTACAGGCGGAACGGCTCGGCACGCGCGAGGAGCCGCTTCCGACGTTGGCAGAGATTCGCGACAAGGCGAAGTTGGCCGGCCTGAAGCCTGAAAAACCATCCACCAAAACGGAGGCCTGATCATGCCCAAATCCGTGCGTGGCTTTAACGGTCTGCTCGACATTCCCACGGATTATCAGGCCCATCACCGGATTCCGCTGCAATTGTCCGAGGATCCGTTCCTGAAGCAGCTCGGCGGAGCGGTCGATTTGCACGACTTCAGCACCAACGGCATCGCGCTGCCCAAGGATGTGGCGACGGCCTTGGCGGGAGGCCAGACCCCCCATCTCGGCTCGCATCCGGCCTACACCGATTTTATCCGGGGCCTGCTCGACACGGCGGCATCGAAATACGATGTCAGCGTGCCGCTGACCGCCGCGCAAAGCACTGAGCTTGCCGGCCGCGTCAATACGATCCAGGCCTATTCGCGGATGGCGCTGTCCGGCCTGCTTCCCCGGATTCAAACGTTACGTCGAGCGGACGCGTGCCGTTGAACTCCCGGGATCCGATGATTTTATCGAGCGACCCGGCAGAGGTCAGGGCGTTTTTTGATGACTTGCGAGGGGAGCTGCAGAGCAAGGGCATTACAACACCGGAGAGCCTCGACGGGCTTGTCGATTTTCCGCGCTATGAACTGCTCAACCAGGCGGATGCTTTCAATCCGAATCTGACGGCAGCACAACGAAGCGATCTTGTGCGCAACGTCGATGACGTCCGCGCCTCGCTCGATGCCAGCGGGCGGACTGATCTCACCAGCGCGCTGAACGACGCCGGCCGCAGTCGCTACACGCTGGGCGGGGCGACACAATCCACTGGCCCAGCCGGTGCCAGTCCGGAGCTGCTGCAAGGGGTCGAGAGCGCGACCGGGCGATCCTTCGCCACGGGACTGACCGCCCCGGAAAGTTTCGGAACGACTGCAACGCCCGATCTTGCGCCGCTCCCATCTGTCACATCGCCCGACGTAGCGGCGCTGCCGCAAATCGAGCAGCCCGCGCCGTTGCCGGACGCGGCTCCCATCGTCCAGGACAATGCTCCCATCATCCAGGACAATCCGGTTGTCCCGGACAATCAGGCGCCAGTGCGGACGACAACCACGGAGCTGCCGGAGATGCGCGCGCCTGGCATTGCGGAGGTGCCGGAGATTGGTTCGGCGCTGCCCGAGGCCCCCGCGTCTTCGGAGCTTTCGCCGACCACCTCGCCGGCGCGTGAAAGCGCGTCCGTCCCCGACCTGACGAGGGCTCCGGCGTCCGAGCTTCCGGCGGAAATCACTGGCGCTGCGACCGGACGGTTCACGCCGAGCTTCGTCGGCGTGATCGGCCAATCGCCGACCGCATCGAAGATCTTCACCGGCGCCGGCGTCCTTGGCGCAGTCGGCCTCGCTGCCGACGCCGGGATCACCGGCTACAACGCCTATCAGATGTACGATCAGGGCGACACGCTGGGAGCGGGCCATGAGGTCGCCGGTTTCGGCGGTCGCCTCGGCGGCTCACTGACGGGTGCTTATCTGCTCGGTGAAGCCGGCGCGCTTGGCGGACCGTGGGGTGCGCTGGGCGGGGCGATCGTCGGCGGCATCGGCGGCGCCATCCTCGGCGACAAGGGCGTCAAGTCGCTCTACGACAGTCTCACCGGCTATCAGCCGCCGGCGGCGGCCGCCGCGCCGACACCGGCCTGGCCGGATCAATTCGCCGCCGAGTTCGATCTCAGCAATGGCGGCGGGCCGTTCAGCGATCCGATGACCGGCTTCCAGGTGGAAAGCCAGGCCGACTACGACGCGCGGCGGCAAGCCTACGTCGATTCCAAGATGGCGGATCAGCAGACCCAGGGTCAGCAGATGCTGGATACGCTGAGGCTGACGCCCGGCGTTGACCCGAACGCACTGCCTGCCTACCCCACGGCGAACCCACTTCCCGCGGCGCCGACGGCGCCGGTATCGGACGCGCCGCTGGATACGCCTGCCGATACCGGCTCGTCCCTTACGCCCTCGAACGCGGAGCCGGAAGCAATTGACGGGCTCACCCCCACCTCCATTGGTTTTGACGGCAATCTCGGCGGCGTGACGACGGCGGCGCCTGCTTCGCCGCTGTCGCTGGACACGACCGGCCGGCCGCTCGACGGCGGTTTGAATACCGGGATCGACCCAGGCCTTGGTTCTTTCGACACCGGTCTGAATTCGAACCTTGGTCTGAGCTCCAGCCTCGACACCGGATTGACCTCGAACCTGAATGGCGGCGCCACCCTCGGTTTGAACTCGGGACTGGATGGCAGCTTCTATTCGGGCCTCGACGGCAGCTTCAACTCCGGCCTCGACAGCAGCTTCAATTCGAACCTCGGCAGCAGCTTCAACTCCGGCCTCGACAGCAGCTTCAATTCGAACCTCGGCAGCAGCTTCAATTCGAACCTCGGCAGCAGCTTCAACTCGGGCCTGGACAGCAGCTTCAATTCGAATCTCGACAGCAGCTTCAACTCCAGCCTCGACAGCAGCTTCAATTCGAACATCGGCAGCAGCTTCAACTCCGGTCTCGACAGCAGCTTCAATTCGAGCCTCGACAGCAGCTTCAGTTCCGGCAGCAGCTTCGACAGTGGTCTCGGCTCGTCATCGGGCTTCAGCGATTTCGGCGACAGCAGCTTCGGCGGCGACTCGTTCAGCAGCGGCTCGTTCGGCGGCGACATGGGGCCGGTGGTGCTCGACCTTTCCGGGCAGGGCGTCCGGATCACCGGCTTGAACGATTCCCGCGCCGCGTTCGACGCGGATGACAACGGCGTGCCCAATCGGATTGCCTGGACCGCGCCTGACGATGGCCTGCTCGCATTCGACGCCAACGGCTCGGGCACCGTCGACCAGACCCGCGAACTGGCGCTGCGAGAGTGGACGCCCGGCGCCCGGACCGACCTCCAGGGCCTCGGCATCTTCGACACCAATCACGACGGCGCGCTCGACTCGCCGGATCAGGACTTCGGCCGCTTCGGCATATGGCGCGATCGCAATAGCAATGGCGTCAGCGACCCCGGCGAGCTCAGTTCGCTGGTCGAAGCCGGCGTGAGCGCGATCTCGCTCGCCTCCGATGGCGTGCAGAGCCGCCTCGCGGATGGCTCGACGATCTATGGTCAGGGCTCGTTTACCCGCACCGACGGAACCAGCGGTCGGCTGGCCGACGTGGCCCTCGCCTTTGCGCCGGACATCAGTGCCGCACGCGATCAACTCGTCGGCGCGATGGCTGTCGGGCCCGGCGGGTCCGCGGGAGCGACGGCGCCGATGTTGCCTCCCGTCGCGGCGATCGGGCCGATGCTCGGAGCCGACGTCGCATCGCCGCTTCATGCAAGACCTGGGTAGCGCCCACAAGATCGACGTCAGCACCGGTGCACCGCAGGTCGCGTTTCGAGCGCGTCACGAGCTAGGCTTCTGCTGCGGCTCGCCGTGCTCCAACAAAAAAACGCGAAAACAACCCCATGCACAGTAGAACGGCATTGACGGCGTTGAGTTTTTTCAACCGCTCCGACGTTTGACTCGTCGGGCAAGACACCGGCAGAATGGCATCATGGGCAGGCATGCACGACGTGCCTCCTCATCCCCGTCATTGCGAGCGCAGCGAAGCAATCCAGAGTCCCTCCGCGGAAAGATTCTGGATTGCTTCGCTGCGCTCGCAATGACGAGGGCGCGCCCCGGAATGACGATGGGGCGTCAAACCGCCTGCGGCGTCCGGATCTCGCGCGGCAGGATCAGCGCGGCGGCGATCGCGAGCAGGCAGAGCGCGGCGAAGGCGTGCAGCATGGTGACGAAGCCGCCCTGCTCGTAGAGCCAGGCGACCAGGCCCACGGAAGCGCCCGCCGCGGTGAAGCCGACGAAATAGCGCACCGCATAGGCACGCGAGCGCCACTCTTCCGTGGTGTACTTGCCGACCATGGCGTCGTTGACCGTGACCTGCCCGAACGCGCCCATGACGATGCCGATCGAGACCACGATCAGCGGCAGATTGGACAGGCTCGCGGCAAGATACAGGAACGGCGCCAGCATGAAGGACAGCGGCAACGCCACCGTCTTCAGCGAATAGCGGTCGAGCAGCCGGCCGATCGTGTACTGCGTCATCGCGCCGAACACGTAGACGCAGGCCGCGATCACCCCGAGCAGCGCCGGGCTCTTGGTGAGATCGGCGAGCCGCTCCGCGAACAGCTTTGGCAATGCGACGGTGACGGCATTGAACGTGGTAGAGATCGCGATCACGACGATCAGCAGCGCCAGGATCACGCGCCACATGTCGTGCTTGGCGACGCGCGCCTGCGCCGCCGCCTGCTTCGAGCCCTTGCGGTCCTCGTGCACGACCATCATCGCAAACGCGATGCCGATCAGGATGGTGACGACGCCGGGAACGACGAAGGCAAAGCGCCAGCCGAGATACTGGCCGATCACGCCGGTGACCAGCGCGGAGGAGGCGACGCCGAGATTGCCCCAGACGCCGTTCAGCCCCATCTCGCGGCCGAGCCTGTCGGCATAGGACACGATCATGGCGGTGCCGACGGGATGGTAGATCGAGGCGAAGATTCCGATCGCCAGCAGTGCCGCGCCGAGCTGGGCCGGCGTCTGCACGAAGCCGACCGCGATCATGGAGGCACCGATGCCGAGGAAGAAGATCAGCATCATGTGGCGGCGGCTCCAGCGGTCCCCGAGCCAGCCGGTCAGCAGCGAGCCCGCGCCGAAGGCGATAAAGCCCGGCGTCGCATAGGGCAGAAGTTCCGAATAGGCCATGCCGAGCGCCGGGCCCATGATGATCACGGCGGCGGCGAAGATCAGCATCGAATAATGGTCGATGAAATGGCCTGCATTGACGAAACTGATGACCCGGCTGGGGCTGTTCATACGAATCCTCTCCTGCTCCGAAATGAGTTATATGTCCTGGGCATGACGAGATGCTGCCAATGACTGTCGTGGAAACGCCAATCCTCCGGGCGGTCCGGAGCAATCATCGCTCGCCCGCGGGCGTGCACCTGGTCGCCCGCGACTATCCCAAGGGCATGCGGATCGACCCGCACCTGCACCGCGAGGCGCAGCTGATCTATGCCGCGAAGGGCACGATGCAGGTAACGACGCCAGGGGGACGCTGGCTGGTGCCGCCGGACCGGGCCGTCTGGGTGCCGGCCGGGCTCGAGCACGCCCTCGACCTGCTCGCCGACATCGAGATGCGCACGCTGTATTTCGACCTGTCCTGGCTGAAGCGCGAGCAGCGCTATGACGGCCTGACCAGGGAATTCGTGGTGCGGGTGTCGCCGCTGCTCAACCAGGCGATCCTGGCGCTGTTCGACGCGCGCAACACCGATGAGCGCACCGAGCTGCTGGTTCGCCTCGTCATGCTGGAATTGCACCAGGCCGAGGATTCCGCGACCTTCGTGCCGCTGCCGCGCGAGCCGCGCTGCCGCCGTGCCGCGATGATCGTGCTCGACGACCCCACCGGCCTGCACGACATCGACACGCTGGCGCGCGAGGTCGGAACCTCCGCGCGCACGCTGTCGCGGCTGTTCTCGACGGAGACGCAGCTGAGCTTCAAGAGCTGGTGCCAGCGCGCCCGGATCGCCGCGGCGATCCAGCGGCTGTCGACGGACGCCAATGTGTCGGTGAAGCAGCTCGCCACCCAGCTCGGCTATGCCAGCGTGCCGGCGTTCTCGGCCGCGTTCCGGCAGGTGACGGGACGGACGCCGACGGAGTTTGCGGGGAAGGGATAGCTCCAACCGCGTCATTGCGAGCGCAGCGAAGCAATCCAGAGTCTTTCCGCGGCGGCAGTCTGGATTGCTTCGCTGCGCTCGCAATGACGGCGTATGAGGCAGCCGCCTCGTTCTCCAAATGCCACCGGCGGGACATGACAGCGTGCTTGGAACGCATGGCACCACGAAAGATACAAAATTCCTCTGCTTGATTGTGATCGGCTTCCGCCTAAATCCCGTGTAAGCTTCCGCAGCGCACAAACCGGAATCGAAAAGCCCAGATGGCCAACGCCTTCTTCTCAGACCTGCTCGCCACAATCTCCGATCGCGGCCGCACGCTGCTGCGCCGCGGGGATTCCGACGACACCAAGCACGATGCCGACGGGCTGATCGAGCTCTGCGGTGCGCTGCTGTCCGGTCGTGGCGAAGCTTCGGGCACTGCCATGGCGCGTGAGGTGCTCGACATCTACCAGGAGTTGGATGCGGCAGGACGCCGCGCCTTCTTCGAAGCCCTGGTGCGCGATTTCGGTCCCGATCGCGAACGCCTGTCCAAGGCGATCGAAAAATGGCGCGCCAGGCCCAGTGACGAAGACGCGAGCTCGCTGCACTTCGCCTCCGAGCCGCGGCGGCAGGAGCTGATCCGCCGTCTCAACCGCGCGCCCGGCGGCACCGGCGACCTCGTCAACATGCGCGCCGATTTGCTCGGCATGATGAACGGGCACACCGATCTTGCCGCGCTCGATCGCGACGTCTCGCATCTGCTCTCTTCGTGGTTCAACAGGGGGTTTCTCGTGCTGCGCAGGATCGACTGGTCAACTCCGGCCAACATCCTCGAAAAGATCATCCGCTATGAAGCCGTGCACGAGATCAGCGACTGGGACGATCTGCGCCGCCGCATCGATCCGGTCGACCGCCGCTGCTACGCCTTCTTCCATCCCGCGATGGTGGACGAGCCCCTGATTTTCGTCGAGGTGGCGCTGACCGAAACGATCCCCGGCGCGATCGCGCCGCTGCTCGCGGTCGACCGCCAGCATCTGCCGATCGAGCGCGCGCGCACCGCGGTGTTCTATTCGATCTCCAACACCCAGCGGGGCCTGGGCGGCATCTCCTTCGGCAGCTTCCTGATCAAGCAGGTGGTGGAAGAACTGCGCCGCGAGACGCCAAAACTCGACACCTTCGTGACGCTGTCGCCGGTGCCGGGCTTCATGCAATGGGTGAAGCAGGACAAGGACCTGCCGCTCTCGGACGAGGACCGCGAGGTGCTGAAGCGCCTCGACGATCCCAAATGGTTCGAGAACCCCGAGACGACCGCGCTGCTACGCGCCGTGATCGAGCCGCTCGCGGCCTATTACTTCCTGAAGGCGCGCACGCCGAAGGGCAAGCTGATCGATTCCGTCGCCCGCTTCCATCTCGGTAACGGCGCACGGCTCGAGCGCATCAACTGGCTCGGCGACCTCTCGCCAAAGGGCGTGCGCGAGTCCGCTGGCGTGATGGTCAACTACCTTTACCGCCTCGACGACATCGAGAAGAACCACGAGGCCTATGCCAATGACGGCGAGGTCGTGGCGTCGAGCGCGGTGAAGAAGCTGCTGAAGGGCGAAGGCCGGCGACTGCTGGACATGCGGTTGTCGTAAGAGGACGAAATACGCCAAGGCGCAATTGGAATTCATACCGCGATGACTTCCGATGGCGCCGCATCTCCCCGGCCAACAAATGCTACGGAGCGAATTGACGCGATCGACGTGTTGCGCGGCGTCGCCCTGTTCGGCGTCATGGCCATCAACCTCGTCATGGAATTTCGCATTTCGATCTTCGAGCAATTTCTTGGCCCCAAGACGCTCGCCTCGCCGATCGATCGCGCCATCGAAACGATCCTGACACAGGCGGTCGAACTCAAGGCGTTTGCGCTGTTTTCGCTGCTGTTCGGCGCAGGCCTTGCCATTCAATTCGATCGGCTGACGAACAGCGAGCGCCGCATTTCGCTCCTCATGCGCCGGCTCGCTGTGCTGCTGGTGTTCGGCGTCATTCACTTATGCCTGATCTGGAACGGCGATATCCTCACCGAATATGCTTTGGCGGGGTTCATCGTGCTGCCGTTCCTGTCTGGTTCGCGCTGGCTACTGACGCTCTCCGCGCTGGCGTTCCTGGCGCTGTACCTGGCAATGCAGGCCTTTCCGCCGGCTGGATTGTTTCCCAGCAGGGCTGCGATCTGGCGGGACGTCATGGATGCAAATCGCATTTATGCGACGGGCGGCCTCCTCGACGTATTAGCGTTCCGTCTCCGCGAAATTCCTCTCATCGCGTCTCTGCACGCGTTCGTCTTTTTGCGCACGATCGGGCTGTTTCTTGTCGGAGCGCTCGCGTGGCGCAGCGGAATTTTGCAGAATGTCCGTGGCCTGCTCGTCATCGCGCCCCTCTGCATCGGTTTTGGCGCCGCATTGATGTATATCGGCAGGGAGCCACTTGGCACCATCCTGCTGGCGCTGGGCTATGGCGCCGCCATTCTTGGCATCGCCAGTTTCGAGCACGGCAAGAGGCTGCTTGGCTGGGCCGCGCCGTTGGGCCGGATGGCGTTCACCAACTACGTCGCACAATCCCTTATCTTCGGCTGGATATTTTACGGCTACGGCCTTGGTCTGTTCGGGCGGCTTGGCATCACCCAGGCCCTCGCCATCGGCATCACCGTCTACGTTGGACAGGTGCTGTTCAGCGCATGGTGGCTGCGCCACTACCGATACGGCCCGATCGAATGGCTATGGCGAACGCTGATGTATGGTGTACGGCAGCCGATGGTGGCGACACAGATGGCGGTGGTGGGGTGACGACCCCGTGCGCAATTGCGCACTAGGCGGAGCATGACAGCGGAGTTTGAGGATGCGTTGCGCGAGATGCGAGCTGCCTCCTCAACGTCGTCCCGGCGAAGGCCGGGACCCATAACCACAGGATTGGATTTGGCGAAGATTCGGAGTTGCCAGTTCGCCCCATAACACCTCCCTGGGGTTATGGGTCCCGGCCTTCGCCGGGACGACACTGAATAACTAGCGCGGCCTTCGCGCTCCAATACTACTCCGCCAGCGTCTTCATCTCCTTGTAGAGATCCGATTTGCCCTCGAAGCCGATGCCGGGAAGATCCGGCATGGTGATGTGGCCGTTCTCGACGCGGACGCCATCCGGGAAGCCGCCATAGGGCTGGAACAGGTCGGGGTAGCTCTCGTTGCCCCCTAAGCCGAGGCCGGCGGCGATGTTGAGCGACATCTGGTGGCCGCCATGCGGGATGCAGCGGCTCGGCGACCAGCCATGGGTCTTCAGCACTTCGAGCGTACGCTGGTATTCGCACAGGCCATAGGACAGCGCGCAGTCGAATTGCAGCCAGTCGCGATCAGGACGCATGCCGCCGTAGCGGATCAGGTTGCGGGCGTCCTGGTGACTGAACAGGTTTTCGCCTGTCGCCATCGGGCCGGGATAGAATTCGGCGAGCGCGGCCTGCAGCGCGTAGTCGAGGGGATCGCCGACCTCCTCGTACCAGAACAAGGGATAATCCCGCAGCATCTTGGCGTAGGCGATGCCGGTTTCCAGGTTGAAGCGGCCGTTGGCGTCGACGGCGAGCTGCGCGTCCTTGCCGATCTCCTTCAGCACCGCCTCGATGCGGGTGCGGTCCTCGTCGATATCAGCGCCGCCGATCTTCATCTTGACGACGTTGTAGCCGCGGTCGAGATAGCCGCGCATCTCGCCGCGCAGCATCGAGAGATCCTTGCCGGGATAGTAGTAGCCGCCGGCGGCGTAGACGAACACGCGCGGATTGGCTTTGACGCCGTGACGTTCGGCGAGCAGGCGGAACAGCGGCTTGCCCGCGATCTTCGCCACCGCGTCCCACACCGCCATGTCGATGGTGCCGACCGCGACCGAGCGCTCGCCGTGGCCGCCCGGCTTCTCGTTGGTCATCATCGCGGCCCAGACCTTGTCGGGGTCGAGATTGTCGCCGGCCGCATCCAGCAGCGATTTCGGATCGGCCTCCAGGATGCGCGAGGCGAAGCGCTCGCGGATCAGGCCGCCCTGCCCGTAGCGACCGTTGGAGTTGAAGCCGTAGCCGACGACGCGCTTGCCGTCCGCTACGGCGTCGGTGACGACGGCAACGAGGCTCGTCGTCATCCTGGTGAAGTCGATATAGGCGTTGCGGATCGGCGATGAGATCGGCTTGGTGATCTCGCGGACGTCGACGATGCGGACGGACATGGGGTGTGGCCTTTCACTTTCGTCATTGCGAGCGCAGCGAAGCAATCCAGACTGTCACGGCGGAAAGATTCTGGATTGCTTCGCTTCGCTCGCAATGACGGGGAGAGAGCGTGCGCCTTGCAATGACGTGTGGAGAGGCTGTGCGAGACTACTTCTTGTCCCTGAAATACGGCTCCACCGGCCCATGCACCTTGATGGTCAGCGGGTTGCCGTAGCGGTCCTTGGCGTTGCCGGCGGTGACGCGGACCCAGCCTTCGCTGATGCAGTACTCCTCGACATTGGTCTTCTCAATGCCCTTGAAGCGGATGCCGACGTCGCGCGCCAGGATGTCCGCGTTGTAATAGGGGCTGTTCGGATCGACCGACAGGCGGTCCGGAAATTCGTCGCTCATGATTGTCTCGCTCATAACAGGGTCTCGATTTGCTGCCGCAATCCTTCGGGCCGTGCGGTCGGCGCGTAGCGCGCGATCACCCGACCGGCACGGTCCACCAGGAATTTGGTGAAATTCCATTTGATGGAGGCGCCCAACAGGCCGGATTGCTGGCGTTTCAGGTACTCATACAAGGGATGCGCATTGGCGCCGTTGACGTCGATCTTCTCGAACAGGGGAAAGGTGACGTCGTAATGGGTCGAGCAGAATTCCTGGATCTCGCTCGCCTGCCCCGGCTCCTGCGCGCCGAACTGGTTGCAGGGAAAGCCCAGCACCGAGAAGCCGCGCGGCGAGAGATCGCGATAGAGATCCTCAAGGCCGCGATATTGCGGCGTGAAGCCGCATTTGCTCGCGGTGTTGACGATCAGGAGCACCTGCCCCTCGAAGCGACGCAGGGCGACTTCCTCGCCGAGAAGCGAGTTGGCCTTGAAGTCGTAGATCGCGGACATCGCTAACCCACGGGATCGATCGGCGACGGCGGCACGCCGCCCGCCTCGATCGCTTCGCCGGCAAGCAGACACAGATCCTCGCGGTAGCGGCCGGACACAATATGCACGCCGACCGGCGCCTTGCCGACGAGGCCGGTGGAGACGACGAGGCCCGGCAGGCCCATGAACGGAATCGCGATCTGCGGCAATTGCGCCTCCCAGACCCGCTTGAAGGACTCCTCGTCCTTGCGGTCGAGATGATCCGGGAACGGCAATTCGCCGGAGACCGGCGTCAGCAGCACCGCATACTTCTCGAAGAACAGCATCCAGTCGCGGGTCAGCGTGGCGCGGCGGGTCAACGCCTTTGCGTAATTCGCCTGGTCCATTGGCGTCACCCTGCCGCGGTTGCCGCGCAGGCAGGCCAGCGCGCCGGGATCGCCCTCGCGCTCGGCCGCCTCTAACTGCGCCTCATAGCCGTCGCCGAGCCAAAGCTTGATCTGCCACTCGACCGCTTCGCGCATCGGCGGGGTGTTCTCGATCACATCGACGGTCCACCCGGCACGCCCGAGGCGCTTGCCGGCATCGGTCACCGCCGCCTTCACCTCCGGCGTGGTCGCAAGGCCGTCCGGATTGAGACAGAGCGCGGCGCGCTTCGGCCGCGCGGGGCCTTCCAGCGGCGCCGGCACATACCAGGGGTCGCGCACGTCGCGGGCCGCCATGGCCGCGAGCGAAATCCTGATGTCGTTGACGGTGCGCGCCAGGGGGCCCGACACAGCCATGATCTGCGGGCCGATTGGACGCTCCGGCAGCGCCGGATTGAAGGCGGGGATGCGGCCGAGGGTCGGGCGCAGGCCATGCACGCCGCAGGCATAGGCGGGATAGCGGATCGAGCCGGCGATGTCGGTGCCATGGGCGATGTGGCCGATGCCGGCCGCGACCGCCGAGCCGGCGCCACCGGACGAGCCGCCCGGCGTCAGCGCGGCATCGCGGGGGTTCTTGGTGTCGCCATGGACCAGGTTGGTGGTGAACCAGCGATAGGAGAAGGCCGGGCAATTGGTGCGGCCGAGCAGGATCGCGCCGGCTTTGCGGAAATTGGCGACCACCGGGTTGTCCTCGCGCGCGATCAGGTCGCGCTGGAGTTTCAAGCCGTTGGTGGTGGCAAAGCCCTCCTGGTCGACATTGGCCTTGATGGTGACGGGGACGCCGGCCAGCACGCCGGGGTCCTCGCCCCGGCTAATTGCGGCATCGACGGCGTCGGCCTGCTTGAGCACGTCCTCCGGCCGGTGGTCGATCACGGCGTTAAGCTTTGGATTGACGGCGTCCAGGCGGTCGAGGCCGGCCTTGGCCGCCTCCCTGGCGGACACCTTTTTGGCCTTGACGAGGGTGGCGAGGTCGGCGGCCGACAGGCGCCAGAGATCTTGCATGACTTGCTCCGTATGACCGGCGTCTTTTAGCGCCGGGAACGCGGCAAAGCCATGCGGATTTCGCGGGGGCGAAGGGCGGGTTTGGGTTCGGATGGCGCCTCATTTTCCGTCATTGCGAGCGAAGCGACTTGTCCGCCGAAGCTTTAGCGAAGGCGGAAGCAATCCAGACTGTCTCCGCGGAGGGATTCTGGATTGCTTCGCTGCGCTCGCAATGACGGTGGAGGGAGCTGGGGGCCTCAGTGTCTGGTCGCGGACTGAACCGGCATGTCCAGCAGCGCCTCGGTGAAGGGGAACTCCAGCACGACCTCGCCGTCGACGTCGGTGACCTCGATGACCGCCTCCATCAACGCCGGCTGGGTCCCCTCCGATTTCAGGACCTCCAGGATCATCTGGCGGGCGACCTCCCAGGCGCGATCGGGGTTGCGCAGGTCCTCGCCGTCGGGATCCACGATCAGTTCGTCGCCAATACGGGTGTTGAAGAAATATCTGGGCATGCCTCGATCCAATGGGGTCGCCTGTAGCCGATTGGAAGCCGTTCTATCCTCACAACTGGTTTATCCGGGACAGGGATCACGACCTATCGGCTATTTTTCTTATGTCATTGGCTCATCTTTAAGGCCGCAATACGCTCTCTTTGCAATGCAGCAATTCCGGCGGCCTACTACTTAGGTCGGGAAAATTTCACTGGCGAACTTTTCCCCCCGCAGTAGTTTAGCCCGTGGGCGGATACGTCCGAATTCATAAAAATGGAGAGCCAAATGGCCTGGAAAGCCCCGAAGATCGTCGAAGTGCCCTGCGGCATGGAAATCAACATGTATGTGAGCGCCACCCGCAAGTAAGCGGTTGGTGAGTTTGCGTTCTGCGCAGGTGGTTCTTTCGGTCGAGCACTCTCGGTTGCGCTGTCTTCCGGTCACGATGCGTTTCCGGAAGATAGATTTTGTGTCGACCTGAGATCCACCTCGCGACGTTGCCTCCAGGAGACGGATCATGCTTCGCGTCGTCGTCCTGGGCGCCGGGGCCGGCGGCGGAGTGCCGCAATGGAACTGCGGCTGCGAAGGTTGCCGCGCGGCCCGTGCCATCGGCGATGAGCTTTTGCGAACCCAGGCCTCGGTCGCCTTCAGCGGCGACGGCGAGCATTGGTTCCTGATCAACGCCTCTCCCGATCTTCGCCAGCAATTGAATGCCACGCCGCAACTGCACCCCAAGGCGGGCGCGTTGCGTCATACGCCGGTCGCGGGCGTGATCCTGACCAATGGCGAGGTGGATGCCGTGGCGGGGCTGCTGTCGATGCGCGAGGGCTCGCCCTTCACGATCTATGCGCATGAGAAGGTGCTGGCGATCCTCAGCGCCAACAGCATCTTCAACGTGCTGAACGAAAAGAACGTGCGGCGGCAGCCGATCGCCATCGGCGAGCCGTTCGAGCCGCGGCTGCCTGACGGCGCGCGGTCCGGAATCGAGGTGCTGCCCTTCGCGGTGCCGGGCAAGTCGGCCTGGTATCTGGAAGGCAAGGCACATCCGGGCGGCGAGACCGGCGACGGCGATACGCTGGGCCTGAAGATCACCGACAAGACGACCGGCAAGTGCTTCTACTTCATAGCCGCCTGCGCCGAAGTGACCGACGCGCTCAAGGCCGAGATCGACGGCGCCGCGCTGGTGTTCTTCGACGGCACGGTCTGGCAGGACGACGAGATGATCAGGGCCGGGCTCGGCCACAAGACCGGCAAGAGCATGGGACACGTCGCGATGTCCGGCGACGACGGCGCGATCGCGCGGCTGGCCGATCTCGATATCGACAGGAAGCTGTTTCTGCATATCAATAACTCGAATCCGGCGCTGCTGCCCGCTTCACCCGAGCGGAAAGCGGCCGAGCAGGCGGGCTGGCAGATACCCGCTGATGGAACGGAGATCGTGCTGTGAATGCCGCATCACTGACTGGAATGACCGCGCTCTCGATCGGCAAGGATATCAGGCTCAACTCGGCCGAGGAGCTGGAGGCGACGCTGCGCCATATCGGCGCGACCCGCTATCACAGCCTGCATCCGTTCCATAAGCTGCTGCACGGCGGCAAGCTGAACAAGGGCCAGGTGCAGGCCTGGGCGCTCAACCGCTACTATTACCAGAGCACGATCCCGATCAAGGACGCGGTGGTGATCTCGCGCTTCCGCGACCGCGCCACGCGCCTGGAATGGCGCCACCGCATCGAGGACCATGACGGCGATGTCGGCTCCGAAGGCGGCATCGAGCGCTGGCTGAAGCTGACCGAAGGACTCGGGCTCGACACCGCCTATGTGGAATCGACGGAAGGCATTCTCCCCGCCACACGCTTCGCGGTGGAGGCCTATGTGCACTACTGCCGCGAGAAGAGCCCGCTGGAGGCGATCGCCTCCTCGCTCACGGAACTGTTCGCGCCGAACCTGCACGAAGAGCGCATCGCCGGCATGCTGGAGCACTACGACTTCGTCAATCCAGACATCATGAGCTACTTCAAGCGGCGCCTGGCGCAGGCACCGCGCGATGCCGGCTTCGCGCTCGACTATGTCAAGGCGCATGCCACGACGCCGGAACAGCGCGCGCAGGTGTGCAACGCACTGATCTTCAAGACCAACGTGCTGTGGGTGCAGCTGGATGCGCTCCAGCACGCCTATGTCGAGGGCCACATTCCGCCGGGCGCTTTCGTGCCCAAGGCGAGCTGAAGAGGAACCGTCATGGCCGGGCCGCGTCATATCAGTGTCAGCGAGGCCAGCCGCCCCGTGCTGCCCCGGCATGCCAAGCTGAAATACGACGAGACGCGCAAAGTCTGGGTGATCCTGGCGCCGGAACGCGTGCTGGCGCCGGACGAGATCGCGGTCGAGGTCTTGCAGCTCTGCAATGGCGAGCGTAGCGTCGGCGACGTCTCCGACCAGCTGGCGGCGAAATACGCCGCGCCGCGCGAGGCGATCCTGACCGACGTCATCGCCATGCTCCAGGATCTCGCCGACAAGGGCTTCCTCACCGAGGCCCGGGAGAAGACGTCATGAGCGATGTGCTCGGCAGTCCCACCGTTCCGCCCGACGCCAGCGACAGCCTCGCGGTGCTGGAGAAGCAGCGTTCGACGGCGGAGACCTTTGGCATTCCGCTCGCCGTGCTGCTCGAGATCACGCATCGCTGCCCGCTGCAATGTCCCTATTGCTCCAACCCGGTCGAGCTCGACCGCTCCGGCAAGGAGCTGACCACCGAGGAATGGAAGAAGGTGCTGAGCGAGCTCGCCGAGATCGGCGTGCTCCAGGTGCATTTCTCCGGCGGCGAGCCGACGGCGCGGAAGGACCTCGTCGAGCTGGTCAAGCATGCCAGCGATGTCGGCCTCTACACCAACCTCATCACTTCGGCCGTGCTGCTGACGCGCGAGAGGCTGGGCGAACTGGCGGATGCCGGGCTCTGTCACGTGCAGATCAGCTTCCAGGGCGTCGAGGAGGGCCCCGCCGATCGCGTCGCCGGGTACCGAGGCGGCCACCGCAAGAAGCTCGAAGTGGCAAAATGGACGCGCGAGCTCGATCTGCCGCTCACCGTGAATGCGGTGATGCACCGGCAGAACCTGCACCAGCTCCCCGACATCATCCAGATGTCTATCGATCTCGACGCCGACCGGCTCGAGGTCGCCAACGTGCAATATTACGGCTGGGCGCTGAAGAACCGCGCCGCCTTGATGCCGACGGTGGCGCAGCTCGACGAATGCACCCGCCTCGTCGAGGAAGCGCGGGAACGGCTCAAGGGCCGACTTTCGATCGACTACGTGGTGCCGGATTATTACGCGCTGCGGCCGAAGAAGTGCATGGGCGGCTGGGGCCGGCAGTTCTTCAACATCTCGCCGGCCGGCAAGGTGCTGCCCTGCCACGCCGCCGAGAGCATCACCGGGCTCGACTTCGAATCCGTGCGCTCCAACCATTCGATCGCCTGGATCTGGCAGAACTCCGACGCCTTCAACCGCTATCGCGGCACCGGCTGGATGAAGGAACCGTGCAAGTCCTGCGAATTCCGTGAGATCGATTTCGGCGGCTGCCGCTGCCAGGCCTTCGCGCTGACCGGCGATGCCGCCAACACCGACCCCGCCTGCGCGCTGTCGCCGCTGCACGAGACCATCTTCAAGCAGGCCGAGCGCGAGGCCGAGGGCGAGACCAACCGCTTCCTCTACCGCAACTTTGCCGGTGGCACCCTGGAATCCGAGAATGGCGCCTGACGCCGACGCGGCCAGTTCGGTCAAACGCGCCGATCCCTTTGCGCCGCTGACCTCCGAGATGCTCGACGTCGGCGACGGCCACGAGCTCTATGTCGAGAGCGTCGGCCGCACCGACGGCATTCCCGCGATCTACCTCCATGGCGGGCCCGGCAGCGGCTGCCAGCCCGATCATCGCCGCCTGTTCGATCCCGACCGCTTCTGCGCCGTGCTGTTCGACCAGCGCGGCTGCGGCCGCAGCCGGCCGAAGGGCTCGCGCGCGCACAACACCACGGCGCATCTGATCGCCGACATGGAAAAGATCCGCGAGAAGTTCGGCTTCGAACGCTGGATCGTGGTCGGCGGCTCCTGGGGCGCGACGCTGGCGCTGGCGTATGCAGAGGCGCATCCCGAGCGCGTCCGCGGCATCGCGCTGCGCGCGACGTTCCTGGGCACGCGGGCGGAAGTCGAAGCCGGCTTCACCGTGCGCCTGCCGCATTTCTATCCCGGGCTTCACGAGGATTTTCTCAGCGTGCTGCCGCCCGAGGAGCGGGACCGGCCGGTGGTCGCCTATTGGCGCCGCATCCTCGATGCCGATCCGGCCGTGCACGGACCGGCGGCGCGGGCCTGGCACGATACCGAGCGCGCCCTGTCCGAGCACAAGCCCGCAAGGACGCGGCTCGACCTCGCCTCGCTGAACGTCTGGCGGACATTGCCGGCGACGCCGTTCATGGAAGCGCATTACTTCGTCAACGACAGCTTCATGACCGCAAACCAGCTGCTGCAGAATGCGGGGAGGCTCGCCGGCATTCCCGGCATCATCGTGCAGGGCCGCTACGATCTGTTGTGTCCTCCTGAGACATCCGAGCGGCTAGCGAAAGTCTGGCAGGGTTCCGAGATTCGCATCGTGGAAGAAGCCGGGCATTCGCTCTATGATGCCGGCGTGAGGGACGCGGTCATGAAATCGATCGCCGACCTCGCTTCGAAGACCGCGCGATGAGAGGACAAGAAAAATGCCGCTCGCCGGGAAAGGCATGCTGCTGACGTCGATGAATATCGACGCGGCCGATGAGGCCGATTTCAACCGCTGGTACGATCGCGAGCATCTGGAAGAGCGTGTCGCGATCGAGGGATTCCTGGAAGCACGGCGCTATGTCGCGCACGCCGCCAATCCCAGATATCTCTGCCTCTATTCGACCGCGACGCTCGACGTGCTCGACGGCCCCCCTTACAAGGCGCGGCTCGCGAGCCCGACCGACTGGTCGCGGCAGACCATGGCGCGTTTCAAGGACATGCTCCGCGTCGTCGCGCGCGTCACCATCAGCAACGGCACCGGACGCGGAGCTGCGCTCGGCGTGGTGCGGCTGCGACCGACGCCCGACAATGCCGCGCCATGGCGTGATGCACTGCAAGAAAAGCTGGCGCCGGACAAGCGCGACGGCATCATCTCGATGCATCTGCTCGAGAGCGAGCCGGAATTGTCGGGTGCAATGCCCGAGATTCCGGCAGTGCGCAACGAAGGTGCACGCGACTGGTTCGTGCTGATCGACCGCACGCATGTCGGCGCGGTCTCGGCTGTCATTGCCGAACGCTTCACCGGCCCCGCCGCATCGCCCTTCCCGCTTCCCGTCTCCGTCGGCACCTACGCGCTGATGTGGGACCTTGCGAAGAGCGACATCGCGCACCGCTAACGCGCCTACATGCACCGCAACATATTGCACCGCCGCATTGCCGCGCGCGGCCGTTAATGCTGTGCGCGCGCAGCTCCTATGAAAGCGGATGATCCCCCAATTTTGCCGTTGTACTTCGGACCGGTTCTAATAAGCTAACTCAATGACGTCATTCAGAAACCAGATCGAAGCGCATTAGCGTTCGCCAAGCTCAAGAAAAGGCCGCGGGGTCTTTGGGCCTGCGCGGACAGGGTAGGAATGAAACCGACCGATATCGCGGCCCCCGACTACTTTCACAAAGTGGTCGATTGCCAGTGGGCCTGTCCTGCGCACACCCCGGTTCCCGAATATATCCGACTGATCGCACAAGGCCGCTACAGCGACGCCTACATGATCAATTGGCAATCGAACGTGTTTCCCGGAATTCTGGGACGCACCTGCGATCGTCCATGCGAGCCGGCGTGCCGGCGTGGACGCGTCGAGGAAACACCGGTCGCGATCTGCCGCCTCAAGCGCGTCGCAGCCGACTTCAAGGACGACATCACGCAGCGCCTGCCGAAGCCGTCGCCGAAGAACGGCAAGCGCGTCGCGCTGGTCGGCGGCGGTCCGGCCTCGCTGACGGTTGCGCGCGATCTGGCGCCGCTCGGCTATCACTGCACCGTGTTCGACGGCGATCCGGAAGCCGGCGGCATGATGCGCTCGCAGATCCCGAAATTCCGCCTGCCCAATTCGGTGATCGACGAGGAGACCGGCTACATCCTCAATCTCGGCGTCGACTTCAAGGGCGGCCATCGCATCGAGAGCATGAAGGCCCTGCTCGCGGAGAAATACGACGCGATCTTCGTCGGCTCCGGCGCGCCGCGCGGCCGCGAGCTCGACATTCCCGGCCGGAAGGAGGCCGCCGCCAACATCCATATCGGCATCGACTGGCTGTCCTCGGTCTCGTTCGGCCACATCGACAAGATCGGCAAACGCGTGATCGTGCTTGGCGGCGGCAACACCGCGATGGATTGCTGCCGAACCGCGCGCCGCCTCGGCGGCGAGAAAGTCACGGTGATCGTGCGCTCCGGCTTCGAGGAGATGAAGGCCTCGCCCTGGGAGAAGGAGGACGCGATCCACGAGGATATTCCGATCCTCAACTACATGGTGCCGGTGGCATTCAAGCATGTCGCCGGCAAGCTCATCGGCGTCACCTTCCAGCACGTCAAAGCCGAATACGACGCCAAAGGCCGCCGCAATCTGGTGCCTTCGGGCGACCCCGATCAGACCATTCCCTGCGACGACGTGCTGGTCGCGGTCGGCCAGGAGAACGCCTTCCCCTGGATCGAGCAGGATTGCGGCATCGAGTTCGACAAATGGCACATGCCCAAGGTCGACCCCAAGACCTTCGCCTCGACCAACCCGAAAGTCTTCTTCGGCGGCGACGCCGCCTTCGGTCCGAAGAACATCATCTGGGCGGTCGCGCACGGCCATGACGCCGCGCTGTCTATCCACAAGCTGCTGTCGGGCGAGGACATCACCGAGCGGCCGCTGCCGGAGGTGCATGTCTCGTCGCAGAAGATGGGCATCCACGAATGGAGCTATGACAACGACATCTCCAACGACAAGCGCTTCAAGGTGCCGCATCGCGACAAGGTGATCGCGCTGAAGGACATCCGCACCGAGGTCGAGCTCGGCTACGACGTCAAGCTCGCGCTCGGCGAAGCCCATCGCTGCCTGAACTGCGACGTACAGACCGTGTTCTCGACCTCGCTCTGCATCGAATGCGACGCCTGTGTCGACATCTGCCCGATGGACTGCATCACCTTCACGGAGAATGGCGAGGAAGCCGATCTGCGCCAGCGCCTGAAGGCGCCGTCGCCGCATCCCGACCAGGACCTCTACGTGTCCTCCGATCTCAAGACCGGGCGCGTGATGGTGAAGGACGAGGATGTCTGCCTGCATTGCGGGCTGTGCGCAGAGCGCTGTCCCACCGGAGCCTGGGACATGCAGAAGTATTTGATCGAAATGACTCACGCAGGTTCAGCATGTCCGACAAAAAGCCGATCAGCAGCGTAAACGACTTCGTCGTCCGCTTCGCCAACGTCAACGGATCGGGCTCGGCCAGTGCCAACGAAATGTTCGCGCGCGCGATCCTGCGCCATGGCGTGCCGGTGTCCCCGCGCAACATCTTCCCCTCCAACATCCAGGGCCTGCCGACCTGGTACGAGGTGCGGGTGACCGAAGACGGCCATCTCGGCGCCCGCGGCGGCGTCGACATGATGGTGGCGATGAACCCGCAGACCTGGGACAAGGACGTCGCCGGCATCGAGCCGGGCGGCTATCTGTTCTACGATTCCACCAAGCCGATGCCGTCGACGAAATTCCGCGACGACATCACCGTGATCGGCGTGCCGCTCACCGCGATCACCAACTCGACCTACACCGATCCGCGCCAGCGCCAGCTGTTCAAGAACATCATCTATCTCGGCGCGCTCTCTGCCCTGCTCGACATGGACCCGAAGCTGATCGAGCAGCTGATCGGCGAGCAGTACAAGGGCAAGGAAAAGCTGCTCTCCTCCAACGTCCACGCGCTGCATCTCGGCCGGGACTGGGCGCTCCAGAACCTGAAATGCCCGATCGGGCTGCGGGTGAGGAAGTCCGACAAGGTCGGCGACAGCATCTTCATCGAGGGCAACAGCGCCGCCGCGCTGGGCGCCGTCTATGGCGGCGCCACCGTGTGCGCCTGGTATCCGATCACGCCATCCTCGTCGGTGGCGGAAGCCTTCACCGCCCATTGCAAGAAGTACCGGCACGATCCTGAGACCGGCAAGGCGAAATACGCCATCGTGCAGGGCGAGGACGAGCTGGCCTCGATCGGCATCGTGATCGGGGCGTCCTGGAACGGCGCCCGCGCCTTCACCGCGACCTCCGGCCCCGGCATTTCCTTGATGACCGAGTTCATCGGCCTTTCATATTTTGCCGAGATACCCGCGGTGATCATGAACATCCAGCGCGCCGGGCCCTCCACGGGCATGCCGACCCGCACCCAGCAATGCGACATCATCGCCTGCGCTTATGCCTCGCATGGCGACACCAAGCATGTGCTGCTGTTCCCGGAGGATCCGGCGGAGGCCTTCGAGTTCGCGGCGGCCGCCTTCGATCTCGCCGAGCGGCTCCAGACCACGATCTTCCTGATGCTCGATCTCGACATCGGCATGAACCACCGTCTCTGCCGTCCGCTGAAGTGGGACGATGCCCGGCAATATGACCGCGGCAAGATCATGACCGCGGAGATGCTGGAGGAAGGCCGCGACTTCGGCCGCTATCTCGACGTCGACGGCGACGGCATCCCCTACCGCACCTATCCCGGCACGCATCCGACCAAGGGCTCCTATTTTACCCGCGGTACTTCCCGGGATCGCTATGCGCGATATTCCGAGGAAGGCCCGGTCTATGCCGACAACATGCAGCGCCTGGTGCGCAAGTTCGAGACCGCGCAGGACCTCGTGCCGCGACCGCTCCAGGCCAATGCGGAACGGCCGACCAAATATGGCGTGATCTATTTCGGCTCGACCTCGCCGGCGATGGACGAGGCGATCGGCCTGCTCGAAGCGCGCGGCCACCAGCTCGATCGCCTGCGCATCCGTGCCTTCCCGTTCCATTCGAGCGTGGCGAGCTTCCTCGCCGAGCACGACTTCGTCTACGTGGTCGAGCAGAACCGCGATGCCCAGTTGCGGCAGCTCATCGTCAACGAGAACGGCATCGACCCCGTCCGCCTCGTGCCGATCGTGCATTACGACGGCTCGCCGATCACCGCCCGTTTCATCGCAAAAGCCATTGGCGACCACCAGGATCACCTCAAGGTGACCCCGCTCCGCAAGGCCGTGTCATGACCTATATTGCCAAGCCGAAATTCCATCATCCCGGGCTCAAGAAGAACGAGCTCGGCTACACGCATCGCGACTACGAGGGCAAGATCTCGACGCTGTGCGCCGGCTGCGGCCACGATTCGATCACGGCCTCGATCATCGAGGCCTGCTATGAGCTCTCGATCGAGCCACACCGGGTGGCGAAGATCTCCGGGATCGGCTGCTCGTCGAAGACGCCGGACTATTTCCTCGGCAATTCGCACGGCTTCAACTCCGTGCACGGCCGCATGCCGTCGGTGCTGACCGGCGCCAATCTCGCCAACCGCGACCTGATCTATCTCGGCGTCTCCGGCGACGGCGATTCCGCCTCGATCGGCTTCGGCCAGTTCGCGCATTCGATCCGGCGCGCCGTCAACATGACCTATATCGTCGAGAACAACGGCGTTTACGGCCTGACCAAGGGCCAGTTCTCGGCGACCGCCGACCGCGGCTCGAAGTCCAAGAAGGGCGTGACCAACACCGACAACGCCATCGACCTCGTCGCGATCGCGCTGCAACTGGGCGCAACCTTCGTGGCGCGCTCGTTCTCCGGCGACAAGACCCAGCTCGTGCCGCTGATCGCGGCCGCGATCCGCCACAAGGGCGCATCCTTCATCGACGTCATCAGCCCCTGCATCGCCTTCAACAACCATGCCGGCTCGACCAAGAGCTTCGACTATGTCCGCGAGCACAACGACGCGGTGAACCGGCTCGACGTGCTGGTCGGCCGCGACCCGATCGCTGTCGACTACGCGCCGGGCACGGTGCAATTGGTCGAGCAGCACGACGGCAGCAAGATCGCGCTGCGCAAGATCGACGCCGACTACGATCCGCATGACCGGCTCGGCGCCCAGACCTTCCTCCAGAAGCACGCCGCCAAGGGGCAGATCGTCACCGGCCTGCTCTATGTCGACCCCGATGCCGACGACCTGCACGCGCATCTCAACACGGTCGAGGCGCCGCTCAACACGCTGGAAGCGGACACGCTGTGCCCGGGCTCGGCGGCGCTGGACAAGTTCAACGCCAGCATGCGGTGATCATTTGCCGCGCTGAGGCGGAGGCCTGACGCGCACGGTGATCTTCTCCGACACGACCGGCGGCTCGAACGGATAGTGCTTGGCGTCGCCCAGCACCAGTTGAAGGGTATGGGTCCCGGGCGGAAGCTCGAGAAATGTTTCGGTCTGCCCTGCCCCGAAATGCAGATGCGACTTGTCCTGCGGGATCGGCTCCTTCGGATCGATGGGGTCGCTGACGTCGACCAGCAAATGATGATGGCCGGCGTTCTGGTAGTCGTCGCCGGCATGCGTCACGCCCATGTTGCGCAAGCCGAACCGGACCAGGAAACCGGCGCGCACCCTTTGCCCGTCATACGGGGTGATGAAATAAACCTTTGCGTCCTTTGGCGCTGCCTTACCCTGCGAGAAGGCCACGCCCGGGAGCAATGCGAGCACCGCCGACAGCGCAACGCAGCGAAGGATTTGCATCAGATCTACTCCTGCACTCAGGGACTGAGCGCGACCCGGAACCCATGCGTCGGGTAACGAACGTTGGTATCGTAACCGTCGCGGTTGGATGGCCGCACGTATCTCGAATCGTTCTTCCAGGAGCCCGAGCGCAGGACGTGCGAACTGCAGTCCCCACCGCTCCATGCCGACCCGTCATTGGGCGCGCCTTGATAAGTCCTGTGCCAGCAATCGGCGACCCACTGATCGACGCCGCCGCCCATATCGTAGAGTCCGAATGGATTGGGTTTGAAGCTACCGACTTTCGCCGGCTGCTCGGCGGCTGCGTCACCGCAATCCTTGCACCCGGCCATGCCCGGCTGGAGCTTGTCGCCCCACCAATATTTGGTCTGCGTTCCACCGCGCGCCGCATATTCCCATTCCGCTTCGCTCGGAAGCCGATACGACTTCTTCGTCGCCTGCGCGAGCCAGGCCGCATATTGCTGGGCATCGGTCCAGCTTACATTCGTGACGGGGGCGTCGTCCTTCCCGATCGCTGTAAAGCCACACGCCTTTGCAGCGGCGCATTCGTTCCACTCCCGCACCGTCACAGGGTATTTGCCGATCGAGAATGGCTTGATCGCGACCTGGTGAACAGGGCGTTCGGTCGGATCATCGTTGCTTCCCATCGTGAAGTTACCGCCGCGAACGACGATCATTTCGGGCTCGCTGGCGGGCGTCGGCGATTGGCTGGGCGTCGGCGTCGGTGCCGGCGGCGCAGGTGAAGCCAACGAGGGCGACGGTTGCGGCGTCGGCACGGACGTTTCGCGTGCCGGAGGCTGCTGGACAGGAGATGCGGCCGGAGATGCGACCGGAGCGGCAGGCGGCGTGGCGGCCTGCTCGCTTCCCTTGCCGGGGGGCTGCGCCAGAAGATACCAGAGCACGCCGGCGGCGCTGACCAGCAAGGTCAAGGCGAGGAGAAAGATCAAGGTATTCTCGCGCCGGCCTCGCGTCCCGCCGACGGCATCTGCGTCGGGCAGGACGCGATAGATGCGTACGGGGTCGGTGATGTTCTTCACCTTGCGGTCGCCAAGGGCCTCGTAGCCGCACACGACCTTGTGCTTGATCTGCTCGTAGATCGCGCCCGAGATGTAGACCTGACCGGGCTCGGCAATGCCCTCGATACGCGTGGCGATGTTGACGCCATCGCCGTAAACGTCGTCCGGCTCGATGATGACATCACCGAGATTGACGCCAATTCGGTACTCGATCCGGGAAGCCTTCGGAAGCGAGGCATTGCGGCCGATGAGATTCTGCTGGATGACGATGCTGCAACGAACGGCCTCGACAGGACTATCGAAAATAGCGATGAAGCCATCGCCCGTCGTCTTCACCAGGTTTCCATGGTGCTCGACGATGCTGGGTTCGATGAGGTCCCGCTCGATCCGCTTGACGCGGACATGCGTGCCTTCCTCGTCGGCCTGCATCAAGCGGCTGTAGGACGCGATGTCACCGACAATGATTGCTGCGAGACGACGAGGCATTGCGCCGTGCGAAGGCGGCTCGTTCTGATTCCCGGATCTGAAGTTGCGAATTTCGCCCATTGCGCGGGGACTCCACAAACTTGCACAGGCGGCCCCAGCCTACGACTTCGAGAAGCAATCGTCTGTGAAGGCTATCACATTGACAAACTGGGACAATGTCGAAGGACTCGCGACATCGAGTTCCAGGGAGCGAGGGCCTTGAACCCTTCTGGCCCAACCGGCGACTAAAGCGCCGCTCTCAGGGCGACGAAGTCCGCCACTGGTTCAGCCAACACACATCGGGCTTTAATGGACAGGCTCGGGCTCAGTTGCGGCGCGACCCGAATATGCCAACCGGCCGGCCGCCCAGTATTGCTTGCAGGTCTCGAACAGCGTTTCGCCGTCCATGGTCAGGCCGCCCGTGACGAGCACGCCGTCCGCGCCAATGGGCTTGTTCAGCAGCGACAAGACGCGCTTCAGAAAGCCGCCTTCGAACCGCTCGGCAAGAAGAGGATCGACCTGAAGAACGACGATCCTCTGGCTGCGATACCGAAAGATCGATATGTCCCTCACCGATCTCCACGAGATGGTGTCATCGGCGATCCTGGTGTCGCGAATGCCGACACGGGTGATGAAGAGGACCGGCTCCCTGGCGGAGATCAACGTCGAGAGCGTCTTGCAGGTGGACAGGCCGAAAAACACGATGCCGAAATAGCTGAGCGCGATCTGGATCGTGGCGATGTCCTTGCCATAGTGCCAGCTGAATGCGAGCGCGCCGCACAGCAGCGTCGCCAGCAGGCCGGCTCCCAGCAACTTGAACAGCCGCGGAAGGGAATAGCCGATCGCAAGGTTGGGCAAGTTCTGACTTAGGGACATTTTGACCGCCACCAGTCATCTGCAACAACCAGGGGTGTACCGACACCCCTCCTTCCAAATTGTTAAAGCGGGAACCTTGCGCGAGGCTGCCCTCGAGGCATGCGGCCAGGAACGCTTGAACGCGACGCTTTCCGCCCGCGACTAACGGCCAATCGGCCCTGATCGTCCTGCCGCGGGCCGTCAACGGCTCACGCGTTCGGTGCGACCATGAAGCTTGCCCTCGTCCTGCCGCTTTTCCTTACCGCGTTCACCGGCGTCGCCCACGCCGATGAGGCCGATAAAGTCCGGGAAACCACAAAGGCCGAAGCCGACGCCTTCATGGGCCGCATCTATGCGGGGACGCCGGGGGACAAGGCCTATGCCTGCTTCGTTCGCCGCTACGATGCCGAGCATCTGGCGCGGCATCCCAAGCAAAAAGGTCGCGTCGATGAAGCTGCTGATCTCCGCGGAGACCGACAAGGAGGACAAGCAGCTGCACAATTCGTTCCGCCTGGGCTTCCGGTATCGCCATCGCAGCGGCGACTTCGACTCCAGCGGGTCGTGCGGCAGCCACGCGGTGCTTCTCAGTCAGGGCGACGAAGTCCGTCTCGGCTGCGGCGTGGACTGCGAAGGCGGCGGGATCGAAGTGGCGCTGTCCAAGGACAACAAGTCCGCCATCATTCGGCTCGAGCAGGTCAGGGTCTGGCAGAACAACAAGCCGGATGACGAGGCCGAGCAATCGCTGGTCGCCGGCGCCGACGACAAGATCTTCCGCCTCGACCGCACCGACAACAGCGAGTGCGCCTCGCTGGTGACCGACCGCAAGGAACTCGCCGCGCTGCGCCACAAGTGATATGGGTCCGGCAAATTCGGGCGCAGCCGAGGGAGATCGCCATGAACCGCCGGAACATCCTGTGGAGTGCCGCTTCAGCGCTAGGTGCGGCGCTCGGCGCCTCCCGCGCACAGGCCGCGACCGAGGCTCCGCCGTCGAACAAGCTCAAGGTCGTCTACCATCTCAGCGACGCCGAGAAGGTCAATTTCGTGCTCGGCAACATCCAGAACCACATCGACGGCGTCGGCCCCGAGCACGTCACGATCGCGCTGGTGATTCACGGGCCGGCGCTGAAGGCGTTTCACTGGGCGCAGGCCAACCCCGATATCAGCAAGCGCGTTGGCGACTTCTCCAAGGACGGCGTCGAGCTTGCCGCCTGCGGCAACACGATGAAGGCGCAGAACGTCACGCTGACGGATCTGCTGCCGGGCTTTGTCAGCGCGGAAAAAGGCGGCGTGGTCCGCCTGGCTGAGCTCCAGTCGCAGGGATATCTGTATCTGCGGCCTTGAGGCGCTACGGTTACCGCGAGATCGGTGCGCCCCCTCTCCCGCAAGCGGGAGAGCTTAAGCCCCAAGCCGCTTGACTTATCCATAACCCTGCGGTTATTGGTTATCCATAACTGAATGGTTATGGAAATCGCATGTCCGCCGCCCACGATCTCCTGTTCAGGACGCTCGCCGATCCGACCCGGCGGGCGATCTTCGAACGGTTGTGCCGCGAGGGCGAGCAGACGGTTGGGGCACTGACGGCACGGTCCGGCGTTTCCCAGCCGGCGGTCTCGAAACATCTCGGCGCGCTGAAGCAGGCCGGCCTCGTCCGCGACCGGCATGAAGGACGCCAGACCCATTACAGCGCGCAGCCCGGTGCGCTCAATCCGCTTGTCGACTGGACCAGCCAGATGGCCGGCTTCTGGCAGAACCGGCTCGACGCGCTCGACGATCTCCTGAAGAGGATGGACCAATGACCGAATCCTCAAGCGAGACCCGCTCCGTCGTCATCGAGCGCGAATTTGCCTTTCCGGCCGAGCGGATCTGGCGCGCGCTGACACAGCCGCATCTGATCGAGGAATGGCTGATGAAGAACGACTTCAAGCCGTCAGTCGGCCATCGCTTCAACCTTCGCGGCGAATGGGGCGGCGTGCTGGACTGCGAGGTGCTCACCATCGAGCCGCAGAAGACGCTCGCCTACACCTGGAATTTCGCGCATGAGGACGCGGCGTTCGACCTGAAAAGCGTCGTCACCTTCACGCTGACACCGACAAGTGCAGGCACGCATCTGCGCGTCGAGCAGGCGGGCTTCAGCCCGACGCAGAAACAGGCCTATGGCGGCGCGCATGCCGGCTGGAAGCAGTTTCTCACCAAGCTGGACGAGCTGCTGGCGCGACCGGATTGAGCCGGCGGCGCGCATCCATTCCGATCATTTCAGAGGAGGTCTCGTTGAACATGTGGATACGACAAATCCATCGCTGGCTGTCCATCGCCTTCACGCTCGCCGTCATCGCGAACATCGTCGCGATGACCATGCAGGTCCAGGCCGTGTGGATCGGCTTCCTGGCGCTCGTCCCGCTGATCCCGCTGCTTGCGACCGGGCTGTATTTGTTTGCGCTGCCCTATCTTGACCGGCGCGGCGGCATGCAGCGCGAGGCGAGGTCATGAAGAAGGCGGTCGCGGTGAAGAAGACCGGCGCGAGCGACGCGGACGGAGCGTCGGCGTCCAAGTTGATCGACGGCAGGATCAAGGAGCTCGGCGACTGGCGCGGCGAGATGCTCGGGCGGATTCGCGCCCTGATCAAGGACGCCGACCCCGACGTGGTCGAGGAATGGAAGTGGCGCGGCGTTCCGGTGTGGGAGCACGACGGCATCATCTGCACCGGCGAGACCTACAAGGCCGTCGTGAAGCTGACCTTTGCCAGGGGGGCGGCGCTCGACGACCCGGCCGGCCTGTTCAATTCCAGCCTCGACGGCAATGTGCGGCGCGCGATCGATATCCGCGAGGGCGAGAAGATCAACGAGAAAGCGCTGAAGGCGCTGATCCGCGCGGCGGTGGAGCTGAATATGTCGAAGACCAAGAAGAAGCCGGCCAAGCGTTCTGCATAGAACAGCAGTTGTGCAGGCACGGACCTCTTCCTTCTCCCCTTGTGGGAGAAGGTGGCGCGTAGCGCCGGATGAGGGGTATCTATCGACACGGGAAAGTGCGGAGAGATACCCCTCACCCCAGTGAGCTTGTGTCTGCCGGCGTCGCTGCCCTCTCCCACAAGGGGCGAGGGCACACCAACGCGCATCTCGCCGCATTGCTACACTTAGCCGGCGGCCTCAGGCCGCCGCCGGGATCGGGCGCGGGCTCACGACATATTCGCGCAGGACCTTGTCGTTGGCATCGACCTCGATCAGCGAGACGTCGTAGGTCCAGAGGTCCGCCAGATGCTGGAGCACGCGCTTGGCGTCGGTCTCGTTGAGCTGTGCGCCCTTGATGACGTGGTGATGCAGGATCAGCCGGCGGTCGCCGGAGAGATCGACGTCGACCACCTCGATATTGGCGTCGATGTAGCCGACATCGTGCTGCCGCGCCAGCTCGCGCCGGACGCGGCGGAAGCCGCGCTCGTCGTGGATGGCATCGACGCGGATGCCGGCACGCTCCTCGGGATCGTCGTGCAGGTGGAACATGCGCAGCTGCCGCATCAGCTTCGGGCTCAGGAACTGGCCGACGAAGCTCTCGTCGCGGTAATTGGCCCAGACGTCGCGCAGCACGCCCATCACGTCGTTCTTGCCGGCGATGTCAGGGAACCATTCGCGGTCCTCGTCCGACGGACTGGTGACGATGCGCTCGATGTCCTGCATCATGGCGAAGCCGAGCGCATAGGGATTGAAGCCGGAGAAGCGCGGATCGTCGAACTCGGGCTGGAACACCACGTTGGTGTGCGATCCCAGGAATTCGAGGAAGTTGCCGTCGGTGATGCGGCCCTGCTGGTGCAGCTTGGTCATGATGCGATAGTGGACGTAGGTCGCCGTCCCCTCGTTCATCACCTTGGTCTGGCTCTGCGGATAGAAATATTGCGCGATGTGGCGGACGATGCGCAGCAATTCACGCTGCCAGGGCGCCAGCCGCGGCGCGCTCTTCTCCAGGAAGTAGAGCAGGTTTTCCTGCGGCAGGCCGAGCAGCTTGCGGCGCCGCTCGACGCTGAGCGCGGAGCGGCTCTTGCTCTTTCCTGCCGGCACGGTGCGCCAGAGGTCGTTGAAGACCTCCTCCTCGTGCTGGCGGCGTCGCCCCGCCCGCTTCTCCTCGGCGCGCAGGTCGAGCTTCTTCTTGCCGGGATAGCGGTCGATGCCGTGCGACATCAGCGCGTGCGCGGCATCGAGCGTACGCTCGACCTCGGCGCGGCCGAAGCGCTCCTCGCATTGCATGACGTAGTTCTTGGCGAAATCGAGATAGTCCAGGATGCCGTCGGCGTCGGTCCACTGCTTGAACAGATAGTTGTTCTTGAAGAAGTGATTGTGGCCGAAGGCGGCGTGCGCGATCACCAGCGTCTGCATCGTCGCCGTGTTCTCCTCCATCAGGTAGGAGATGCAGGGCGAGGAGTTGATCACGATCTCATAGGCGAGGCCCATCAGGCCCTTGCGGTAGGAGGCCTCGTGATAGGCGAAGTGCTTGCCGAAGGACCAGTGCTTGTAGAACAGGGGCATGCCGACCGACGAGTAGGCATCCAGCATCTGCTCGGCGGTGATGACCTCGATCTGGTTCGGATAGACGTCGAGCCCGAGATCGTTCTTCGCCACCTCCTCACAGGCATCGGTGATGCGCTGCAAGGTGTGGAAGTCCCAATCCGCGCCCTCGAACAATCTTTCCGTCATGGAGCGGCTTTCTCCTGAGAGGTTTCGCGGCGCTGGAACAGGTCGTGGAACACCGGGAAGATCTCGCTGCGCTCGCTGACCTTGCGCATCGAGAGCGGTGCGCCGCTGTTACGCAGGCGCTCGTAGAGGGTCCAGAGCGAGGAGTCGGAGAGATCGAAGGCGCTGCCGCCGGACTCGCCGACCTCGAGATAGGCAAAGAACTGGCAGACCGGCAGGATCTTGTCGGTCAGCAGGAGCCCAGTGAGCTCGCCGTCGGAATAGGAATTGTCGCCGTCGGAGGCTTGCGCCGCGTAGATATTCCAGTCCGACGGATTGAAGCGCTCGCGCACGATCTCGTGCATCGCCTGGAGCGCGCTGGAGACCAGCGTGCCGCCGGAGGCCGGGCCGTAGAAGAAGGTCTGCTCGTCCACCTCCTCGGCGCGGTCGGTGTGGCGGATGAAGACGATCTCGACATGCTTGTAGCGACGCTTCAGGAACACGTAGAGCAGCATGTAGAAGCGCTTGGCGAGATCCTTCATGTGCTCGGACATCGAGCCGGAGACGTCCATCAGGCAGAACATCACCGCCTGCGCGACCGGCTTCGGCACCGTCTCGAAGCGGCGGTAGCGGATATCGAGCGGGTCGATGAACGGAATCCGCTTCGACCTCGCCTTCAGCTTTTCCAGCTCGGCGAGAAGCACCACGCGCTCGTCCTCGTCGGTGCACGCGGCGATTGCGGCTTCGAGCTCTTCGATCTCCTCCTTGCGGGGACGCTTGAGCGCAATGCGGCGGGCGAGCGCGAGCTTCACCGTCCGGCTCACCGAGATGTTGGCGGGCGAGCCCGACGTGGTGTAGCCGGCGCGCTGGATGCCCTCGCTCTCGGTCTGCGCGATCTTGCGCTTGGCAAGATCCGGCAGCTCGAGGTCGTCGAGGAAGAGATCGACGAATTCGTCGCGGCTCAGCACGAAGCGGAAGGCGTCCTCGCTGTCGCCTTCGCCGGGACCGGAATCCTTGGCGCTGCCCTGGCCGGAACGCTGGAGATAGTCGCCTTCGACGAACTTCTTGTTCCCGGGCAACACCATGTCGCGCGTTCCGCCTTCGCGGCGGAAACGCGGCTCATGCATCCCGTCGAGCGGAATCGTGACCTCACCACCCTCCAGGACGTCCTTGATGTCGCGTTCCTGCGAGGTCTTCTTGACGGCGCCCTGCACCAGGGATTTGGCCCGACGCAAGAACCGCTGGCGGTTCTCAAGACTCTTGCCGCCTGGATTCAGGCGCCTGTCAATAATGTGAATGGGCACTTTTCCATCCGCCTCAACCGGCCTGCTTCACACGCATGTACCATTCGACGAGCCGGCGAACCTGACGCTCGGTGTAGCCGCGCTCCACCATGCGTGCGACGAACTCGCCGTGCTTCTTCTCCGTCTCGCCGTCCTTCTTCGACCCGAAGGAGATGACCGGAAGCAGGTCCTCGACCTGAGAGAATATCCGCTTTTCGATCACATCGCGAATCTTCTCGTAGGAGGTCCAGGTCGGATTCTTGCCGCCATTCTGGGCCCGCGACCGTAACGAGAATTTGACCACCTCGTTGCGGAAGTCCTTGGGATTGGCGATGCCCGCCGGCTTCTCGATCTTGGTCAGCTCCTGGTTCAACAATTCGCGATCCAGGAGCTGTCCCGTATCGGGATCCTTGAAGTCCTGGTCCTCGATCCAGGCATCGGCATAGTCGACGTAGCGATCGAACAGGTTCTGGCCGTAATCCGAGTAGGATTCGAGATAGGCCTTCTGGATCTCGTTTCCGATGAACTCGGCATAGCGCGGCGCAAGGTCCGCCTTGATGAACTCGAGGTACCGCTTCTCGACCTCCTCCGGCAGCTGCTCGCGCTTGATCGACTGCTCCAGCGCGTACATCAGATGCACGGCGTCGGCAGCGACTTCCTGCGGATCGTGGTTGAACGTTGCGGCCAGGATCTTGAAGGCAAAGCGCGTGGAGACGCCGTCCATGCCCTCGTCGACGCCGGCGGCATCGCGATATTCCTGGACGCTGCGCGCCTTCGGATCGGATTCCTTCAGGCTCTCGCCGTCGTAGACCCGCATCTTGCCAAACACGGTGGAATTCTCGTGCTTGCGCAGGCGCGACATCACCGAGAACCGCGCCATCGTCTCCAGCGTCGACGGCGCACACGGCGCCGAGGCCAGCTCGGAGCCCTGGATCAGCTTCTCGTAGATCTTCTGCTCTTCCGTGACCCGCAGGACATAGGGCACCTTGATCACGCAGATGCGGTCGATGAAGGCCTCGTTGTTCTTGTTGGCCTTGAAGCTCGACCACTCGGCCTCGTTCGAGTGCGCGAGGATGATGCCGGTGAAGGGAATGGCGCCGATATTCTCGGTGCCGATGTAGTTTCCTTCCTGCGTCGCCGTCAGCAGCGGGTGCAGCATCTTGATCGGCGCCTTGAACATCTCGACGAACTCGAGGATGCCCTGGTTGGCGCGGTTGAGACCGCCCGAATAGCTGTAGGCGTCGGGGTCGTTCTGCGCGTAGGTCTCGAGCTTGCGGATATCGACCTTGCCGACCAGCGAGGAGATGTCCTGGTTGTTCTCGTCACCGGGCTCGGTCTTGGCAATCGCGATCTGGCGCAGCCGCGACGGCTGGATTTTTGCGACCCGGAACTGGGAAATGTCGCCGCCGAAGGCTTCGAGCCGCTTGTAGCACCACGGGCTCATCAACCCGGTGAGACGCCGGCGCGGAATGCCGTATTTCTCCTCCAGCATCGGCCCGAGCTGATCGGGATCGAACAGGCTGAGCGGGCTTTCGAACACCGGACTCAATTCGTCGCCGGCCTTGAGCACGTAGATCGGCTGCACTTCCATCAGCGACTTCAGCCGCTCGGCGAGCGATGATTTGCCGCCACCGACCGGGCCAAGCAGATAGAGGATCTGCTTGCGCTCTTCGAGGCCTTGCGCGGCGTGACGGAAGAAACCGACGATGCGCTCAATGGTTTCTTCCATGCCGTAGAAGCCGGCGAAGGCCGGATAGGTGCGGATCGTGCGGTTCAAAAAAATACGGCCAAGGCGGGAATCCTTGGCCGTGTCAATCGTCTGGGGTTCGCCGATCGCCGCTAGTAGTCGTTCGGCCGCATTCGCGTATTTCATGGGATCGCTTCGACACGATTCCAGGTATTCCGCCATCGACATGTCGTGCTGGCTTCTCGCCTCGAACGACCGAGCGAAAGCGTTGAATAGAGAATCGTTGTACATGATCCCTCTCCGCGTGAGTTCCGCTACAAGCTGAAACGAAAGCAGTTACCGGACCGTTCCTCAGGCCGTCTCGAATCAGCGTGAGCACATGACGATCATTGGACACCCGGGGGCCGACTTCACGCAACGCACAACGTAGGCAACCGGGTGAGTTACGAACAGGCACCTGCCTGTTCTTTATGCGAATCTATGTATATCTTCGCTCATTTCCAGCAAATGTCACTCGGCCGCAACATCCGGGCATTACCGGGGATCGGCCTATCCGGCGGTGCAGCATAGCCGTCAGCCGGCGGCAGCTTTATGACGCTTGTACGGCCAAGCCTTGCGAGAGCGGACCTGAGTCTGGCGCACCTTGATCGCGGTCCCGCCGCAATGCGGTGCGTGAGTAGCTGGCAGCATGACAGTCACGGCAGGCGCGCAGCAATGTGTCAAAATCGATCGCCAGTCCGTCGGACCGAATGATGATGCGATCGTCCTGCACACCGCGCGACGCCGACCGCACGCTGGCGTGGATACAGGAGAGCTGCCGCTGCAAGCCCGGCGTCAGCGTCAGCACGATCATCCTGCGGCCGCGCCGCTCCTCGGTCGAAACCTCCGCAATCGCCTCCCACAGCAGAAACTCATTGCCGATGCGGAGGTCACGGATGCCGTAGGGGGTGACGATCACCACCGGCCGGCGTTCGGCGGGGAGCATCCAGATCAGCCGGCTGGTGACCAGGCCAAACACCGCGACGCCGGCATAGCCGACCGTCGTGTCATAGTCGCCGAGGCCATCCCCCCACCAGCCGAAGGCAAGGCTGGCGCTGAGCAGGGTCATCGCAGAGCCCGCCGCGACCAGCAGCCGCAGAGACGTCGCGCATGGGTTGATTTCGAGATCGTGGGCCGCGTCGATGCTTACGGCCGGCGCAACCGATTGCGAACCATCGGTGACGGCGAGCGGTGGACCGTCAGGATGTGCGTGCATGCTTTCCCCCAGCATGGCCATTCGCGACCGGGCGACGAAGCACCAGGCGGATCTGAATCCGCCGATGGCACTCTGTGCAGCGGCCGGCAGACGTTACGCAACGAGACCTCGGCCGAACCTCCTCGGCCAACGCCTTTTTACGCAACACAGCCACAACCGCCTGGATCGCCATGATCGCGACGGAGTTACACTGGAGGGTATGACGCCCATACCCTTGATTGGTTCCCTCCCGGGAGCATGTACGCTAGAGGATAGCGCGTCAGGACCGGCGCGGAAACCCCTCGCCCGCAGGCTTGGAGATAAATAAGCATCATGAATCCCGTCAAAGAACTGGAAAAGCACGGACAAGCCGTCTGGCTGGACTTCCTGGCCCGTGGCTTCATCGCCAAGGGCGACCTCAAGCGGCTGATCGACACCGACGGCGTCAAGGGCGTCACCTCCAATCCGTCGATTTTCGAGAAGGCGATCGGCAGTTCGGACGAGTACGACGCTCCGATCGGCAAGGCGCTGAAGCGCGGCGACCGGAGCGTGGCCGACCTGTTCGAAGCCGTCGCGGTCGAGGACATCCAGAACGCCGCCGACGTGCTCCGCCCGGTCTATGACCGCCTCAAGGGAGGCGACGGCTATGTCAGCCTGGAGGTCTCGCCTTATCTCGCGATGGACACCGCCGGCACGGTCGCCGAGGCGCGGCGGCTCTGGAAGGACGTCAACCGCAAGAACCTGATGGTGAAGGTGCCGGCGACGCCGGAAGGCCTGCCGGCGATCGAGACGCTCATCGGCGAGGGCATCAGCATCAACATCACGCTGCTGTTCTCGAAGGCGGTCTACCTCCAGGTCGCGGAGGCCTATCTCGCCGGCCTCGAGAAGTACGTCGCAGGCGGCGGCGATCCCTCGCATGTCGCGAGCGTGGCGAGCTTCTTCGTCAGCCGCATCGATTCGGTGGTCGACAAGCAGCTCGACGAGAAGATCGCGCGCGCCAACGACCCCAGCGAGAAGGAACGGCTCGCCGCGCTGAAGGGCAAGGTCGCCATCGCCAACGCCAAGGTCGCCTACCAGGATTACAAGCGCCTGTTCTCCGGCCCCCGCTGGGACAAGCTCGCCGCCAGGGGCGCCAAGCCGCAGCGCATGCTGTGGGCCTCGACCGGCACCAAGAACAAGGACTACAGCGACGTCCTCTATGTCGAGGAGCTGATCGGCCCCGACACCATCAACACCGTGCCGCCGGCGACGCTGGATGCGTTCCGCGACCACGGCAAGCCGCGCGACAGCCTGGAAGAGAATGTCGACGACGCAAGGCGCGTGCTGGAAGAGCTGGAGCGCTCCGGCGTCTCGCTCGACGCGATCACCGAAGAGCTGGTCAAGGACGGCGTCAAGCTGTTCGCCGACGCCGCCGACAAGCTCTACGGCGCCGTCGCCCACAAGCGCGCCACCGTGCTCGGGCCTGCGATCGACCACCAGCAGCTCTCGCTCGGCGACGGGCTCGGCAAGGCGGTGGCGAAGAGCACCGAGGAATGGCGCGCGTCAGCCAAGATCCGCAGGCTGTGGCAGCGCGACAAGTCGGTCTGGACCGGTGCCGACGAGGACAAATGGCTCGGCTGGCTCGACAGCGCCGCCAAGGCTGACGTCGCCGACTACGAGGACTATGCCAGCCGCGTGAAGGGCCAGAAATTCTCCGATGCCGTCGTGCTCGGCATGGGCGGATCGAGCCTCGGGCCCGAGGTGCTGGCCGAGACCTTTGCGCGAAAATCAGGCTTCCCGAAGCTGCATGTGCTCGATTCCACCGATCCGGCGCAGGTGCGGGCGATGGAAGCGAAGATCGACATCGCCAACACGGTGTTCATCGTATCAAGCAAGTCCGGCGGCACCACCGAGCCGAATGCGATGAAGGACTATTTCCACGAACGCGTCGCGCAGGCGGTCGGCCCCAAGGTGACGACCGGCCACCGCTTCATCGCGGTGACCGATCCCGGCTCGTCGCTGGAGAAGTCGGCCAAGAAGCTGAACTACGCCCGCGTCTTCCATGGCGAGCCCTCGATCGGCGGCCGCTATTCGGTGCTCTCGCCATTCGGCCTGGTGCCGGCGGCAACCGCAGGCATCGACGTCAAGACCTTCGTCAAGCATGCGCTCGCCATGGCCCGCTCCTGCGGGCCGGACGTGCCGCCAAGTGAGAACCCCGGCGTGCAGCTCGGCCTCGCCATGGGCCTCGCCGGCCTCGAAGGCCGCGACAAGGTGACGATCCTGTCGTCGAAGAAGATCGCCGATTTCGGCGCCTGGGCCGAGCAGCTGATCGCGGAATCGACCGGCAAGGAAGGCAAGGGCCTGATCCCGATCGACGGCGAGCCGCTGGGCGAACCCGCGGCTTACGGCAACGACCGCTTCTTCATCGACATCCGCACCGAGGGCGAAGCGGACGCCGCCCATGACGAGAAGCTTGCCGCGATCGAAGCGGCCGGCCATCCCGTGGTACGCATCGTCATGAAGTCGATCGACCATCTCGGCCAGGAGTTCTTCCGCTTCGAGATGGCAACGGCGGTGGCGGGCAGCATCCTCGGCATCAACCCGTTCGACCAGCCGGACGTGGAAGCAGCCAAGATCAAGACCCGCGAGCTCACCGCGTCGTTCGAGAAGACCGGCGCGCTGCCGGCGGAGCAGCCGGTGGTCAGCACGGACGAGGCCGATCTCTACACCGACGAGGCCAACGCCACGGCGCTGCGCGCCGCCGGCGCCAACGGCGACCTCACCTCATGGCTGAAGGCGCATCTCTCCCGCTCCGGCCATGGCGATTATGTCGCCCTGCTCGGCTACATCGCGCGCGACAAGGCCACCATCGACGCGCTGCAGGCGATGCGGCTCGAAGTGCGCGAGAAACGCCATGTCGCGACCTGCGCCGAGTTCGGGCCGCGCTTCCTGCACTCGACCGGCCAAGCCTACAAGGGCGGGCCGGACAGCGGCGTGTTCCTCCAGATCACCGCAGATGATGCCAAGGACCTGGCCGTGCCGGGCCAGAAGGCCAGCTTCGGCGTGATCAAGGCGGCGCAGGCGCGCGGCGATTTCGACGTGCTGACCGAGCGGGGGCGGCGCGCATTGCGCGTCCACCTGAAGGGCGGGCTCAAGAAAGGTCTCGCGGCGCTCAATGCGGCGCTTAACGACGCGCTGAATTAAGGGAATCTCTCAGATGCAACTCGGCATGATCGGCCTCGGCCGGATGGGCGGCAACATCGTTCGCCGGCTGATGCGCCACGGCCATTCGACCGTGGTCTATGACAAGGACGCCAAGGCCGTCGCCGGCCTTGCCGCAGACGGCGCGGTGGGCTCGGCAACGCTGGAGGAGTTCATCGCGAAGCTCGAGCGGCCGCGCACGGCCTGGGTGATGCTGCCGGCGGGGCGCATCACCGAGACGACGATCGACACGATCGCGGGCGTGATGCAGGAAGGCGACGTCATCATCGACGGCGGCAACACCTTCTGGCAGGACGACGTCCGCCGCGGCAAGGCGCTGAAGGCACGCGGCATCCACTATGTCGACGTCGGCACCTCCGGCGGCGTCTGGGGTCTCGACCGCGGCTATTGCATGATGATCGGCGGCGAGAAGCAGGTGGTCGACCGGCTCGATCCGATCTTCGCCGCGCTCGCGCCCGGCGCCGGCGACATTCCGCGCACGGACGGACGGGAGGGGCGCGATCCCCGCATCGAGCAGGGCTACATCCACGCCGGTCCCGTCGGCGCCGGCCACTTCGTCAAGATGATCCACAACGGCATCGAATACGGCCTGATGCAGGCCTATGCCGAAGGGTTCGACATCCTCAAGAACGCCAACATCGAGGCCTTGCCGGCGGATCATCGCTACGATTTCGATCTCGCCGACATCGCAGAAGTCTGGCGGCGCGGCAGCGTGATCCCGTCCTGGCTGCTCGACCTCACCTCGACGGCACTCGCCGACAGCCCAGCGTTGGCCGAATATTCCGGCTTCGTCGAGGATTCCGGCGAGGGCCGCTGGACCGTGAATGCGGCGATCGACGAGGCGGTGCCGGCCGAGGTCCTGACCGCGGCGCTCTACACACGCTTCCGTTCCCGCAAGGAACACACCTTTGCCGAAAAAATTCTCTCCGCGATGCGCGCGGGTTTCGGCGGCCACAAGGAGCCGAAGCAGCCGGGCGCTTCGAAGCCCAAATAAGACGCCGAAACAAGCCTAACCAAGCGAAGGCCGATCATTCGTGACAAAAGACCCGCAAGCAAAGCGCAAGCCGGAAAATTGCGCCTTCGTCATCTTTGGCGTGACCGGAGACCTCACGCATCGCCTTGTGATGCCCTCGCTCTACAATCTGGCGGCCGAGCACCTGTTACCGGAAAAATTCTGTGTCGTCGGCGTGGCCCGCAAGGGCCAATCGGATGACCAGCTGCGCGACAGCCTGTTGAAGGGCCTGCGCCAGTTCGCGACCCGGCCCGTGGACGACGATATCGCCCAGAAGCTGCTGCAATGCCTGACCTTCGTCGAAGCCGACCCCAAGGACCCGCCGTCCTTCGACCGCTTGCGCGAGCATCTGGATTCGCTGGAATGCGCGCAGGACACCGGCGGCAACCGGCTGTTCTATCTGGCAACGCCGCCCGCCGCGTTCGCACCGACCGCGCGCGAGCTCGGCCGCACCGGCATGATGAAGGAGAACGGCGCCTGGCGACGCCTCGTGATCGAAAAGCCGTTCGGCACCGATCTCGTCTCGGCGCGCGCGCTGAACGCCGAGCTCCTGAAGATCATGGACGAGCACCAGATCTACCGGATCGATCACTATCTCGGCAAGGAGACGGTGCAGAACATCCTGGTGCTGCGCTTCGCCAACGGCATGTTCGAGCCGATCTGGAATCGCAACCATATCGACCACATCCAGATCACGGTGGAGGAGAAGCTCGGCGTCGGCCATCGCGGCGGCTTCTACGATGCCACCGGCGCGCTGCGCGACATGGTGCCGAACCACCTGTTCCAGCTGATGTCGCTGGTCGCGATGGAGCCCCCCGCCCGCTTCGACGCGCATTCCGTACGCTCCGAGAAGGCTGACGTGCTCACCTCGATCCAGCAGCCAAGCCGTGAAGAGGCGCTGAAAAATTCGGTGCGCGCGCAATATCTCGCCGGCCGCATCGGCGACGACGCGATCACGGACTATCGCAAGACCGAGGACGTCAAGCCCGGCAGCACCACCGAGACCTTTGTCGCACTCAAGCTGATGATCGACAATTGGCGCTGGGCCGGCGTGCCGTTTTACTTGCGCACCGGCAAGGCACTGGGCCACAAGCGCACCGAAGTCGCGATCAAGTTCAAGCAGGCGCCGCTGTCGATGTTTTCGGGCACGGACGTCGACCGCCTGTCGCAGAATTTCCTTACCATCGGCATCGCGCCGACCGAGACCATCGAGCTTCAGTTCAACGCCAAGATTCCGGGCCCGAGCATCACCATCGACGGCGTCGAGATGAAGTTCCGCTATGGCGACTATTTCCGCGTCGATCCCTCGACCGGCTACGAGACGCTGATCTACGACTGCATGATCGGCGACAACATCCTGTTCCAGCGCGCCGACGGCATCGAGGCCGGATGGCAGGCGGTGCAGCCGTTCCTGGACGCCTGGAAGAGCGAGGGCACCAACGGCATCGAGACCTATGAAGCCGGCAGCGACGGCCCGGCCTGCGCCGACGAACTGCTCAGGCGCGACGGACGAAGCTGGCGGAAGTTTTCGTGATGGCGGCCGCCGACAAGCCGGAGCTGATCGTCGCGGCCGACGCCGAGGCCCTTGCGCAAGCCGCGGCCGAACGGGTGATGGCGCGGATTGCGGCCAACGCGGGGCGAATCGCGATCTGCCTCACCGGCGGCTCCAGCCCGAAGAAGCTCTATCAGCTGCTCGGCGGCGATGCCTGGCGTGGAAAAATCCCGTGGGATCGCGTGCACTGGTTCATCGGCGACGAGCGCTTCGTGCCTGAGAGCGATCCCCTCAACAACATGGCGGTCGCGCGCGCGACCTTTCTCGATCGCAACGCGCCCTCCGGCCATATCCACCCGATCCCGACCGCGGCCGAAAGCCCGGACCAAAGCGCCGAGACCTATGCGCGCGAGCTGCAGGCCTTCTACGGTTCGGGAAGCCTCGATCCGGCCCGGCCGCTGTTCGACCTGATTCTGATGGGCGCCGGCCCGGACGGCCACACCGCTTCGCTGTTTCCCGGCTATCCCGAGATCGAGGAAATGCAGCGCTGGGTCGTCGGGGTGCCAAAGGCCAATGTGGCCCCCTTCGTGCCGCGGGTCTCCCTCACCCTGCCCGTCCTTGCATCCTGCCGCGAAATGCTGTTCGAGATTGCGGGACATGACAAGCAGCCGATCTTGACGCGCCTCCTCAATGGCGAGACTCTGCCGGCTGTACGCGCGCGCTCGAATGGTGAGACCGTCTGGCTGGTCGACCAGGCCGCGCTTCCGGAGGAAATTCGTGGGCCGCGTTGAAGCACCTTGTGCGTTGATCGTGATGGGCGTGTCGGGCTCGGGCAAGAGCACGGTCGCGGAGGCGCTCGGCGAGCGGCTCGGCTGGCGCTTCGAGGACGGCGATAGCTTTCATCCCGCCAGCAATGTCGAGAAGATGACGGCCGGCCATCCGCTCACCGACGAGGACCGCTGGCCCTGGCTCAATGCCATCGCCGACGAGATCGAACGGGTCTGCAGGAGCGGCAAGCACGTCATCATCGCCTGCTCGGCGCTGAAGCACACCTATCGTGACGTGCTGCTGCGGGGGCGCGACGACGTCCGCTTCGTCTTCCTGAAGGGCACGAAGGAGCTGATCGCCGAACGCCTCGCGCACCGCAAGGGCCACTTCATGCCGCCAGGGCTGCTGACGAGCCAATTCAACACGCTGGAAGCCCCGGAGGCGAGCGAGCACGTCATCACCGTCTCGATCGACGAAACCGTCGAGGCGATCGTGGACGGCGTCGTGCGGCAATTGAAACTGGGCGGCGCAATACCCAAGGTCCTGCCATGACGCAAATCTCTCTCGTGGTGTCCGACGTCGACGGCACGCTGCTGACCAAGGACAAGACGCTGACGGAACCTGCGAGGTCCGCGGTGCAGCGGCTGCACCAGGCCGGCATCGGCTTCACCATCACCTCCAGCCGTCCCGCCATCGGCATGCGCTTCCTGATCGAGCCGCTGGCGCTGTGGCTGCCGGTCGGCCCGTTCAACGGCTCCTCGATCGTCGATCCCGAGATGAAGCCGGTCGAGCAGCACCTCATCCCCGCAGCGGCCGCCGAACGGTCCTTGCAGATCCTCCGGGAGTTCCGCGCCGACATCTGGCTGTTCACCACCGACAAATGGCTGATCGACAACCCCAGCGGCAAATACGTCGCCCATGAGCAGCACACGATCCGCTCCGATCCGACCATCGTGACGGATTTCTCGCCGTACTTTGCGAGCGCCTGCAAGATCGTCGGCGCCAGCGCCGACGCCGCCGGGCTCGCCGCTTGCGAGAAGGCGATGCAGGAGGCGCTCGGCAGCGAGGCGACCGCGGTGCGCTCGCAGACCTATTATCTCGACATCACTCCGCCAGGCTTCAACAAGGGCACCTTCGTCGAGGCGATGGCCAAGCGGCTGGGGATCTCGACCGACGCCGTCGCCACCATCGGCGACATGCAGAACGACCTTGCGATGTTCCGCGTCAGCGGCGTCTCGATCGCCATGGGCAATGCCACCGACGACGTCAAGGACCAGGCCACCCACGTCACCGCCACCAACGAGCAGGACGGTTTTGCCGAGGCGATGGAGATGATTTTGAAGCTGAACGGGATGGGCTGAGCAATCGACTATCGGTGCGCAACCTTGGGACTTGAACAGCTAACTCTGGAGCATGATGGCGCGCAGCTGTTCCGGCAAGCGCTGACTTCTGACAAGTTGCATGAGCTCAAGGCAATCCTGTCCCATCTGCCGCCCGATCACGCCGGACTGAGACTGAGAGGCGTCGAGGGGCTCGCGCCCTTCCTTGCCGCGAGTGGACCTATCGGAAGCTGTGCCGCATCAGTGCTCGGAGAAGCCTGTCATCCAGTCAGAGCCATTTTGTTCGACAAGACGGCCGCGACGAACTGGTCTCTGGGTTGGCATCAGGATCGCACGATTGCCGTGAAGGGAAGTGTCGCCGTTGAAGGCTTCGAGACCTGGAGCGTCAAGGGCGGCATGCAGCATGTCGAGCCGCCCTTTGCTTTGCTTTCGCGCATGGTGACCCTGCGGGTTCACATCGATCCGGTCCCGGCAAGTAACGCGCCGCTGTTGATTGCGCCCGGGTCGCATAAGCTTGGGCGGATTCCCGAGGAGGACGTGCGAGACGTCGTCCAGCGTTGCGGCACTGCCGCATGCCTGGCGAAGGCCGGCGACGTCTGGCTCTATTCGACGCCGATTCTCCATGCGTCGGATGCCGCGACCGCTCCGATGCATCGCCGTGTCCTGCAAGCGGACTTTGCCGTCGGAGAACTCCCCGGCGGCCTGGAATGGCTCGGAGTCTAGCACCTAGGCAGCCGTCACTACTTCGACCGCTGTACCGCCGGCTTCTCGCTCTCCTGCCTTGCCGCCGACAGGTTGTGCGCGGTGTTGACCAGCGCGATGTGGGTCAGCGCCTGCGGGAAATTGCCGGTCTGGCGGCCCGCCACGGAGTCGTATTCCTCGGCCAATAGGCCGACGTCGTTGGCAAGGGCGGCCACGCGGTCGAACAGTGCCTGCGCCTTGTCGAGATTGCCCGACAGCACATGTGCATCGGCCAGCCACAGGCTGCAGGCGAGGAACGCGCCCTCGATCGGCTGCTTTTCCTCGGACATTTCGCGCGGATCGTGCCGCAGCACGAAGCCGTCGCGCATCATGTGCTTTTCGACGGCCGCGATGGTGCCGCGGATGCGCGGGTCTTCCGCCGGCAGGAAGCCGACCGCCGGCAGCAGCAGCACGCTGGCGTCGAGAAGCTTTGAGCCGTAGGATTCGACGAAGGCATTTTCCTCCGCGCCGAAGCCCTTGTTGCAGACGTCGCGATGAATGGCGTCGCGCAGCGCGCGCCAATGCAGCAGCGGCGCCCTGAAACCAAAGGTCTCGGCGCTCTTGATGCCGCGGTCGAAGGCGACCCAGGTCATCACCTTGGAGAAGACGTAGTGCCTCGGCTCGCCGCGCCGTTCCCAGATGCCGTTGTCGGGACGGTCCCAGACCTCGGCGAGATGGTTGAGCACGGCGCATTCCAGCGCCCAACTCTCGTCATCGAGCTTCAGCTTCGCCATGCGCGACTGGTGGAAGGCGTCGATCAGCTCGCCGTAGACGTCGAGCTGGAGCTCTGCATGCGCGGCATTGCCGGCGCGCACCGGCTTGGCGCCCTCATAGCCGTCGAGCCAGCCCGCCTCCCATTCCAGGAGCCGGCGCTGGCCCCAGATGCCGTACATGATCTGCATGTTCGCCGGCGAGCCGGCGGCGGCGCGCAAGAGCCAATTGTGCCAGGCCAGGGCTTCCTCGGTGTAGCCCGAGTTCATCAGCGCCAGCAGCGTGAAAGTGGCATCGCGCAGCCAGCAGAAGCGGTAGTCCCAGTTCCTGCTGCCGCCGAGCTTCTCGGGGAGCGAGGTCGTGGGCGCCGCGACGATGCCGCCGGTCGGGTCGAAGGTCAGCGCCTTCAGCGTGATCAGCGAGCGCATGATGAGATCGTGATACTCGCCGTCCCGCGTGCAGCGGCTGCACCAGTCCTGCCAGAATTTTTCGGTCTCCTGGAGCGCGATCTCCGGGTCGATCGGCGCGGGCGGGTCGAGGTGCGAGGGGCCGTAGGTCAGCACGAACGGCACGGTCTCGCCGGCCTTCACCTCGAATTCGGCGACCGTCGTCAGGTCCTCGCCCCGGGTCTCGACCGGCGTGCGCAGCACGGTCATGTCCTGGCCGGCGACCGCCAGCAGCGAACCATCCTTGCAACGGCGCACCCAGGGAATATCGACGCCGAAGCCGAAGCGGATCACGAGCTCCATCCGCAGCTTCACCGTGCCGCTGACCCCGCGCACCAGCCGCACGACGTCGGACGCCTTGCCGCGCGGCGGCATGAAGTCGATCAAGGCGACAATGCCGCTCCTGGTCTCAAACCGCGTCTCGAGGATGAGAGTGTTGCCGAGGTAGCGGCGCGATGTGCGGGTCGCGTCCTCGCCCGGCGTGATCAGCCAGCGGCCGTTCTTGCGCGTGCCGAGGATCGCGGCAAGGCAGGCATCGGAGTCGAACGCGGGCCAGCACAACCAGTCGATCGAGCCGTTGCGCCCCACCAGCGCAGCGGTCTCGCAATCGCCGATCAGCGCATAGTCCTCGATCCTCTGAGACAATGTTTCCGAGCCCGAGAAAATTCCGGCGCGTCAACTCCCGCCGGACAGTGAACGTTCCCGCGTCGCAGCCTTCAAAGCCGCAAGATTAACCTTGGCGGCGATCTTGTCGAGCGTAACCGGGAGGCGCTGGCGCCAATTCGGGTGTTCGTCGATCGTGCCGGGGATGTTTGGCTGGTCGATCACACCCAAGAGATCCTCCATGGACACCGCGAGCAGCCGCGAGGGCGTGCGCGACAGGAAGGCGAGCACCGAATAGAGATCGTTGGCGTTGATGCCGTTCTGGCGCAGGATCTCGTCGAGCCTGCCGAGCGCATCCCAGCGCGCCTGGTCGTTTTCGCCGGGATCGAGCCCGAGCGACAGCTTCATCTTGAGATCGCTGAAGGAGCGCCAACCCGCATAGGTGCAGAGGTCGTGCGTGTTCAGCGTCACCAGCGCGTTCGGCCGGTAATAGTCGATGTTGCGGAAGTGGCCGGCATCGTCGCGCTCGAACATCATGACGAGGTAGGACCAGATGCCGAAATCCTGCATGGTCTCGCGGAAACCTTCCGGCACCGTGCCAAGGTCCTCGCCGATCACGATGCATTTATGGGCCGCGCTCTCGCGCGCGACCGCGCCCAGCAGCGCCTCGAACGGCATCTGCACATAGGCGCCGTTGTCGGGCTTGAAGCCGCGCGGCACGAGATAGAGCCGCTTCAGCCCGAGCACGTGATCGATCCGGATGGCGCCGGCATGACGCATCGAGGCCGCCAGCATGTCGGCGAATGGCACGAAGGATTGCGCCTCCAAGCCGCCGGCGTTGAAGCCGGCAAGGCCCCAGTCCTGGCCGACGGTGTTGAGCACGTCCGGCGGCGCGCCGACCGCGAGATGGCGCGAAATCGCCGTCTGCTCGTTCCAGGCATCGAAGCCGTTGGACTGCACGCCGACGGCAACGTCGAGATAGAGCCCGACCCGCATGCCGAGCTGGCTGGCCAGCTCCTTGGCCGCATGCAATTGGCTATCGGCGGTCCACTGTACGAATTCGACGAACTCGACCTCGCGCTTGTCAGGCCCGTTGCGCAGCTCGGCGCATTTTGTCGCGTCCGGCTGCCGCCACTCGGGCGGCCATTCCCACCACGGCCCGGTGAAGCGATGCCGCAGCACCTCGAAGCAGGCAAAACGGGACAACAGCGGCGCGCGATCCGCGCGGAAGGCGTCGAACTGGTTGCGGCGGACACCGCTCGCGCTCGTCACGAAGCTGTTGAAGGCAGCGCGCAAGGCCAGCCATTTCAGCGCCGCCATATCCGCATATGGCACACGGTCGCCTTCGCGCAGCCGCGCGGCGGTCGCAGCCGCGTCGGGGACGAGGTCCGGGGAATATTCCGGGATCGCCTCGACGTCGATGTAGAGCGGATTGAGAAACAGCCGGCTGTTCGGCGAATAGGGGCTGCAATCGGCCGGGTGGTCGTCGAACAACACGTGCAGCGGATTGAGGCCGACGCCGTCGGCCCCCAGCTGTTTTGCGAGCCGGACGAGATCGGCGAGGTCGGTGAAATCGCCGATGCCCCAGTTGCGGTCCGACCGGACGCTGTAGAGCTGCACGGCGAGCACCCAGCCGCGGTCGAAATCGCCGCCGAAGGCGCGCTCGGGCGCCACGATCATCGGCACCTCTTCGGTCACGCCTTCGGCATCGGTCAGCGTCAAGCGGTGATAGCCGAGCGGCAGGCCGTCGGGCCAGGCGATGACAGGCTCGCGCGTCTCGCCTCGCGCGATCACATTGCCGTTGCCGGCGATCTTCCATTGCAGCGGCGGCGCGCCGATGGCCGCCAACTCCGTCCGCGGATGTCCCAGGGCGCGAACCACAACGGGCCCGCTGACGAAGCGATAGACCCGCTTCTCAGGCAGGGCGTCGAGGATGGATTTGAGAGCCACGGGATCGGTGACCCGCAGCTTTCCGAGGGCGTCGACGAATTCGGACTGAACACCCTTGATCTGGGCTTGAGCTAAAAGATCCATTCGGCACGCAGCTTGCAGGCCATTGTTTGGCCGGGGGCGGGGATTTTAACGAGGTGGCGGAAGACGTTAGTCAGGGGTAACTCACGAACCGGGCCTGCCGTTCCCAGGGGGAACTAATGACACACAAGCGGCTTTCTATATAGGTATCAAGCGTAGGTTCCCGGCAAGGGAAACGGGCCCTGCTTTCTTGTCAATGGCATCACCGTGAACAAGACAATTCAAACTGTCGAAAGTGCCGCAGCCGGCAGCGCTTTCCTCATCGAAGACGTCTATCCCTTGATCGACGGCGGCCGCTTCGCCGTGAAGCGGATCGCGGGCGAGCGCGTCGAGGTGTGGGCCGACATCTACCGCGATGGCGAGGCCGTGATCGGCGCTGCGCTGATCTGGCGTCGCGAGCAGGACCGGGAATGGCGGAGCGAGCCGATGATCCATCACGGCAATGACCGGTGGTCCGGCGCGTTCACGCCCGTCGAGCCCGGCCAATATGTCTACGCGATCGAAGCCTGGACCGACGAGTTCGCGACCTGGTCTCACGCGGTCGCGCGCAAGCAACTGTCCGGCGCCGATGTCAGCCTCGACGCCATCGAGGGCGCCGGGCTCCTGACCAAGGCGCATGGCGCGCCGCAAGACGCCGCGGCGGTGATCGTCAGACAATGCGAGGACTATCTTCAGACCGGCGATGTCACCCCGCTGCTTTCAACCGAGCTCGGCAACGCCATGGCCGAGAGCCAGTTGCGGCCCGACCTCACCCGCTCGCCGCCCTTCCCGCTGATCGCCGACCGCGACAAGGCGCGCTTTGGCGCCTGGTATCAGATGATGCCGCGCAGCCAGAGCCGGATCGCCGGCCGGCACGGCACGCTGCGCGACTGCATCGCGCGCGTGCCCGATATCGCCGCGATGGGCTTTGACGTGCTCTACTTCACGCCGGTCCACCCGATCGGGCATAACAGGCGCAAGGGCCGCAACAATTCACCGGTCGCCACCGAGGGCGAACCCGGCTCGCCCTATGCGATCGGCGCCGCCGAGGGCGGACACGACGCGCTGCATCCCGAGCTCGGCACCATCGAGGATTTCCGCGCGCTGGTCGCGACCTGCCTCGAATACGGCCTCGAGCTTGCGCTCGACTTCGCCGTGCAATGCTCGCCGGACCATCCCTGGCTGAGGCAGCATCCGGAATGGTTCAAATGGCGGCCCGACCGTTCGGTACGGACGGCGGATGACCCCTATTCGGACATCGTCATCCCCGATTTCGCCTCGGTCGACCGGGCCGGGCTGTGGAACGCGTTCCGCGACGCCATGCTGTTCTGGATCGACCATGGTGTCACCATGTTCGCCATCGACAATCACGATACCGCGCCGCTTCCGTTCTGGGAGTGGCTGATCCGCGATATCCGCCGCCGACATCCCGAGGTGATCCTGTTTTCCAAGACGTTTGCACGGCCGAAACTGATGAAAGGCCTCGCCAAGCTCGGCTTCGCGCAGTCCTTCACCTATTTCCCCTGGCGCACCTCGAGGTGGGAGCTGGAGCAATATCTCGGCGAGCTGACGCGTTATCCCAAACGCGACTTCTATCGCCCGAACCTGTTCGTGAACACGCCCGACCTGCTGCCCTATCATCTGCAGAGCGGCGAAGCCTGGGCCTTCAAGTCACGGCTCGCGCTGGCCGCGACGCTGTCGGGCAATTACGGAATCTATAGCGGCTTCGAATTGCTCGAGCACGAAGCCGTCCCCGGCCATGAGGAATATCTCGATTCCGAGAAGTACCAGATCAAGCAGCGCGACTGGGACAAGCCCGGCAACATCAAGCCTTACATCACCGGGCTCAACCGCATCCGCAACGACAATGCGGCGCTCCAGCAGACGGCGAACTTGCGGTTTCTCGGCATCGAGGACGGCGAGACAATCGCCTTCGTCAAGGAAGCGACCGACCCGGCCAACACCGTCGTTGCCGCCATCGCACTCTCGCGCCATGCGCGCGAATTCTGGTTGCCGCTCGGCGACCTCACCATCGACGTCGGCGGCGAGCGCCGCCACGTCACCGCCCTCGAAAATCTCCTCACCGGCGAACAGTCCCGCATCGAATGGGGCGGGATCAGGTTGCGTATCGATCCCGACCGCGATCCGGCATTGCTGTTCCGCTGCCTGGCGTAAAGGCTGAGCGCCATGAATGTTCTGTCTTCCGTCGACACCAAGAAGATTGAGGCTGCCGAGGTCGTGGATGAGCTCTGGTACAAGGACGCCATCATCTACCAGCTCCACGTCAAGGCGTTTGCCGACAGCAACAATGACGGCATCGGCGACTTCGCCGGCCTGACCGAGAAGCTGCCCTATCTCCAGGAGCTCGGCGTCACCGCGCTGTGGCTGCTGCCGTTCTATCCTTCGCCCGGGCGCGACGACGGCTACGACATCGCGGACTACGGCTCGGTCAATCCCGATTTCGGAACGATGAAGGACTTCAAGCGCTTCATCCAGGAAGCGCAGAAGCGCGGCTTGCGCGTCATCACCGAGCTCGTCGTCAACCACACCTCGGACCAGCACAAATGGTTCAAGCGCGCGCGCCGCAGCCATCCTGGCTCGAGCGCCCGCAACTGGTATGTCTGGAGCGACACCGACCAGAAATACCAGGGCACGCGCATCATCTTCACCGACACGGAAAAGTCGAACTGGACCTGGGATCACGAGGCCGGAGCGTTCTACTGGCACCGCTTCTTCTCACACCAGCCGGACCTCAATTTCGACAATCCGCGCGTGGTCAGCGCCCTCATCCAGGTGATGAAGCGCTGGCTGGACGCCGGCGTCGACGGCTTCCGGCTGGATGCCATTCCATATCTCTGCGAGCGCGAGGGCACCTCGAACGAGAACCTCCCGGAGACGCATGCAATCATCAAGCGTCTGCGCCAGGAGCTGGATTCCTACTCCAAGGGCAAGCTGCTGCTGGCCGAGGCCAATCAATGGCCGGAGGACGTGCAGGAATATTTCGGTCGTGGCGACGAGTGCCACATGGCCTACCACTTCCCGCTGATGCCGCGCATCTACATGGCGATCGCGCAGGAGGACCGCTTCCCGATCACCGACATCCTGCGCCAGACGCCGGACATTCCGGCAAGCTGCCAATGGGCGCTGTTCCTGCGCAACCACGACGAGCTGACGCTGGAAATGGTCACCGACGTCGAGCGCGACTATCTCTGGACCACCTACGCCAACGATCCGCGCGCCCGCATCAATGTCGGCATCCGCCGGCGCCTCGCGCCGCTGATGGACAACGACCGCCGCAAGATCGAGCTGATGAACTCGCTCCTGCTGTCGTTCCCCGGCACGCCGATCATCTATTACGGCGACGAGATCGGCATGGGCGACAACATCTATCTCGGCGACCGCAACGGCGTGCGCACGCCGATGCAGTGGAGCCCGGACCGCAACGGCGGATTCTCGCGCTGCGACCCGGCCCGTCTCTACGCGCCGTTGATCATGGATCCGGTCTACGGCTATGAATCGGTGAACGTGGAGGCGCAGTCGCGCAGCCTGTCGTCGCTGCTCAGCGCCACCAAGCGGCTGATCTCGGTGCGCAAATCGACGCTCGCCTTCGGCCGCGGCACCATGACCTTCATCCGCCCCGCCAACCGCGCCGTGCTGGCCTATGTCCGGCAATATGGCGACGAGGTGATCCTCTGCGTTGCCAACCTCTCGCGGGCGGCGCAGGCGACCGAGCTCGACCTGACGCCGTGGAAGGACCGCGTCCCGCAGGAGATGCTCGGCCGCACCCGCTTCCCGGCGATCGGCGAGCTGCCCTACATGATCACGCTGGGGCCGTACGGCTTCTACTGGTTCCAGCTCATGGAGCGCGACAAGTCCGAGCCGGTGACGTCGCGCGCGGTGCCGGAGTTCGAGACGCTGGTCGTACCGGTGAATTCGAACTGGGTTTCTCTCGCCCGCGAGCGCGGCGTGTTCGAACGCGACGTGCTGCCGGGATTCTTGTCACGGACGCGGTGGTATCCCGAGCACAATCCCAAGCAAATCAAGACCGCGCTGACCTCGGCGGTGCCGTTCTGCGACATCGGTGACAACCGGCCCTGGATCGCGTTCTTCGAGACCAAGGAGGACGTGGCGACACGCTACGTGATGCCGTTACAGATCGAGTGGGTGCGCTTCGACCGCGAGCGCTTCAATCCGAGGGCGCTCGCCGCCGTGCGCCAGGGTGCGCGCGAAGGCACGCTGCTCGACGTCGCGACCGACCAGATCTTCATTGGCCTGTTCCTGCGCAACCTGTCGCAGAACCTGGTGGTGGAAGAGAACAATCTGCGGCTCGAGTTCAAGGCGACCAGCCGGTTCGCCGATTACACCATCAAGGAGCCCGGACGCATCCGCGCGATCGAGCAGGCGAACAGCACCGCGCTGGTCGACAACCAATACGTCGCCAAGATCTATCGCCAGCTCGAAGGAGGCACCAATCCCGAGATCGAGATCGGCCGCTACCTCACCGAGACCGCCCGCTTTGCCAATACGCCGGCGCTGCTCGGCAGCGTCGAGCTGGTCGAGGGCGATCAGCGCAGCGCACTCGGCGTGCTGCACGCCTATGTCGAGAACCAGGGCGACGGCTGGGCGGTGACCACCGGCTATCTCGACCGCTATATCGATGAGCAGCGCGTCTGGTCGGCGGGCGAGGCGCCGCGCGAGACCCAGGAGCAGGCGCCCTACCTGCACTTCATCGCGCAGATCGGCCGGCGCCTCGCCGAGCTGCATGTCGCGCTGGCTGCGGCAACGCCCGATGAACTCGCTCCGGAGCCGATCGGCTCCGCCCACGTCAAACACTGGGTCTCCGACCTCAAGGCACGCGCCGAGCGGGTTTTCGAGCGACTGGCCGACAGCCGCGACGGCCTGCGGGAAGCGGACCGGCCGCTGATCGACCAGCTCACGGCGGTGCGCTCGAGCCTGCCGGACCGCCTGAATGCTCTCTTGCCATCCGACATCGACGGGTTGAACATCCGTCATCATGGCGACTTCCGGCTCGGGCAAATTCTGATCGTGAAGGACGATATTTTCATCATCGACTTCGACGGCGATCCGCGTCTGCCGGTGGCCGACAGGCGGCGCAAGGCGCCGGCCGCCCGCGACGTCGCCGGCCTGATCCGCTCGATCCATCTTTCGGTTAACGCGGCGCTTGGCCGAGCCCTTTCAGGAGGTACCGACGAGCAGAGCCGGCTTGTGGCCGCGCTCGCCGAATGGCGCGTGCGCGCCACCACGACCTTCCTGTCCGCCTATCGCGAGGCCGTGACCGATCGGCGATTGTGGCCGGAAGCTCCGCAGTCCGCGGAAGGCCTGTTAAGGTTTTTCCTGCTTGATCAAGCGTTCGACGAAGTAGAGTACGAGCTGTCCCACCGGCCTGAGGGGCTCCATGCGCCGCTGACCGGACTGCTTCGCATTCTGTCCAATGCCGAGAGCGAAGCCCATGCCTAAACTGCCAGCCGAGGCCTACGCGATCATCGAGGGCCGCCACGCCGACCCCTTCCACTATCTCGGGCTGCATCCCGAGGGCGGCAAGAGCGTGGTGCGCGCCTTTCTGCCCGAGGCCTCCAATGTCGAGGCGGTCGGCGAGCACGGCGAGGTCGCCCGGCTCGACCGCGTCCACGACGCAGGCCTGTTCGTCGGCGCCTTGCCGAACGGCTCGAAGCACTACCAGCTGCGCGCCAAATTCGGCGACGACGTCGTCGAGTTCGAGGACGCCTACCGCTTTCCGCCGATCCTGACCGATTTCGACCTCTATCTGCTCGGCGAAGGCACCCATCAACGCCTCTACGACAAGCTCGGCGCGCATCCGATGCGGCTCGAAGGCATCGACGGCATCGGCTTCGTCGTGCTGGCGCCGAATGCGCGTCGCGTGTCGGTGGTCGGCGACTTCAATTTCTGGGACGGTCGGCGCCATCCCATGCGGGTGCGCGGTGCCGGCTATTGGGAATTGTTCATTCCGCATGCGAAGAACGGCGATCACTACAAGTTCGAGGTCATCGGCCCGCATGGCCATCTGCTGCCGCTGAAATCCGATCCGCTGGCGTTTGCGAGCGAGGTGCGGCCGAAGACGGCCTCCATCGTGTTCGACGAGGCGCACCTGCCGCGGCCGCGCCCGGCGCCTGATGGCGTCAATGCGCTGTCGGCGCCGATGTCGATCTACGAGGTCCATCTCGGCTCGTGGCGGCGCAAGGGCGATAATGAATGGCTCACCTACCGTGAGCTGGCCGAGCAGCTGCCGGCCTATGCCCGCGACATGGGCTTCACCCATCTCGAATTCCTCCCCGTCAGCGAGCACCCGTTCGACGGCTCCTGGGGTTATCAGCCGACCGGCCTCTATGCGCCGACCAGCCGGTTCGGCACGCCGGAGGATTTTGCCGCGCTGGTCGACGCCTGCCATCGCGAAGGCGTCGCCGTGCTGCTCGACTGGGTGCCCGGTCACTTCCCGGACGATCCGCACGGGCTCGGCAGCTTCGACGGCACCTCGCTCTACGAGCACGCCAACCCGCTCCAGGGCCGGCACCTCGACTGGGGCACGCTGATCTACAATTACGGCCGCACCGAAGTGACGAACTTCCTGGTGTCGAACGCACTGTTCTGGCTGGAGCGCTACGCGATCGACGGCCTGCGTGTCGATGCCGTGGCGTCCATGCTCTATCTCGACTACAGCCGTCCGCCCGGCGCCTGGATTCCGAACCAGTATGGCGGACGGGAGAACATCGAGGCGATCGATTTCCTGCGCCGCTTCAACACCGAACTGTTCGCCCGCTTTCCGCAGGCGACCACGGCGGCAGAAGAATCCACGGCGTGGCCGCAGGTCTCGCGCCCGGTCGAATTCGGCGGGCTCGGCTTCGGCTACAAGTGGAACATGGGCTGGATGCACGACACGCTGAACTACATCAGCAAGGATCCCATTCACCGCAAGCATCATCACGGTGAGATCCTGTTCGGCCTGCACTACGCCTTCTCGGAAAACTTCATCCTGCCGCTGTCGCATGACGAGGTCGTGCACGGCAAGCGCTCGATCCTCGGCCGCATGCCCGGCGACGAATGGCAGCGCTTTGCGAATCTGCGCGCCTATTACAGCTTCATGTTCGGCCATCCCGGCAAGAAGCTGCTGTTCATGGGCGCCGAGATCGCGCAAAGCGGCGAATGGAATCACGACCAGTCGCTCGACTGGCACCTGCTCGAATACAAGTATCATTCCGGCATCCAGGCGCTGATCCGCGATCTCAACCGGCTCTATCGCGCGGTGCCGGCGCTGCATCAGATGGACTGCGACCAGGCCGGTTTCGAATGGCTGATCACCGATGACGCCAACCGCAACGTGTTCGCCTGGCTGCGCAAGGGGATCGACGCGCACGCGCGCTGTCTGGTGATCGTCAACTTCTCCCCCAACGTCTATCGCAACTATCGCGTTCGCGTGCCCTTTGCCGGCAAGTGGAAAGAGGTATTCAACTCGGACTCCGCCCATTATGGCGGCAGCAATGTCGGGAACATCGGCGAGGTTCATGCCGTTGACGGCAAGACGCCCGAGCTCCGCCTCACCATCCCGCCGCTCGCCGCGATCTTCCTCGTTCCGGAAAGCTGACCGATGCGCCTGACTGCTGGATCGCCCGCACGCCTCGGCGCAAGCTGGGACGGACGCGGCACCAACTTCGCGCTGTTCTCGGCCAACGCACAGAAGGTCGAGCTCTGCCTGTTCGACACGCAGGGCCGACGCGAGCTCGAGCGCATCGAATTGCCGGAAAGGACCGAGGACGTCTGGCACGGTTATCTCAACGACGTCTCGCCCGGCCAGCTCTACGGCTATCGCGTGCACGGCCCCTACGAGCCCGAGCACGGCCACCGCTTCAACGCCAACAAGCTGCTGCTCGATCCCTATGCCAAGCGGCTCGCCGGACGGCTGGTCTGGAGCGATGCGCATTTCGCCTACCGCACCGGCAGCCCGCGCGAGGACCTGTCCTTCGACCGGCGCGACAATGCGCGCGGCATGCCCAAGGCCGTCGTGGTCGACGAGACCTTCAACTGGGGCCGGCGCGAGATCCGCCCCAACATCGCCTGGGAAGACACGATCATCTATGAGGCCCACGTCAAGGGCCTGACGCAGAAGCGCGACGACGTTCCGCCGAATTTGCGCGGCACCTATGGCGGCCTGTCCTCGCCGGCGATGATCGAGCATCTGAAGAAGCTTGGCGTCACCACGGTCGAGCTGCTGCCGATCCACAGTTTCGTCGACGACCGCATATTGGTGGAGAAGAAGCTCGCCAATTACTGGGGCTACAACACGCTGTCCTTCTTCGCGCCCGAGCCGCGCTACGCCCAGGACAACGCACTCGATTCCTTCCGCACCACGGTCGCGCGCCTGCACGATGCCGGCATCGAGGTGATGCTCGACGTCGTCTACAACCACACCGCCGAAGGCAATCACCTCGGCCCGACGCTGTGCTATCGCGGCATCGACAACGCCTCCTATTACTGGCTGAACCGCGAGAACCCGCGCTATTACGACGATTTCACCGGCTGCGGCTCGTCGGTGAACCTCACCCATCCGCGCGTGCTGCAGATGGTGATGGATTCCCTGCGCTACTGGGTCGAGGTCTGTCATGTCGACGGCTTCCGCTTCGACCTCGCCACGACGCTCGCGCGCGGGCCGAACGGATTTGATCGCGGCAGCTCGCTCTTGACCGCGATCCGGCAGGATCCGGTGCTGGCCGCCGTCAAGCTCGTCGCCGAGCCGTGGGACCTCGGCCTCGGCGGCTACCAGGTCGGCGCGTTTCCCTCGCAATGGTCGGAGTGGAATGACCGCTATCGCAGCGCCATGCGCCGCTACTGGAGCGGCGAAGGCAGCCTGATCGGCGACATCTCCAGCCGCATGACGGCATCATCCGACCTGTTCAACCACGACGGCCGGCGGCCGCGCGCCAGCATCAACCACATCACCGTGCATGACGGTTTCACGCTGGCCGACCTCTTCAGCTACAACGAGAAGCACAACGAGGCCAATGGCGAGGACAATCGCGACGGCTCCAACGACAACCACAGCAACAATTGCGGTGTCGAAGGGCCGACCGACGATCCCGCGATTCTCGGCTTGCGCCGCCAGCTTCGCAAGAACGTGCTGGCCTGCCTGATGCTGGCGCAGGGCGTTCCCCTGCTTCTCGCCGGCGACGAGGTCGGCAATTCGCAGTCCGGCAACAACAACGCCTATTGCCAGGACAACGAGGTCGGATGGGTCGGCTGGGGCAATCTCGGCAAGGACGGCGACGACATGGTCGATTTCGTCGCCGATCTCGCCGACATCCGCCGCCGCTTCTCGCAGCTTCGCAGCCATCGCTGGCTCGACGGCCGGCCCAAGGACGGCCTCTCCTACGGCGCATTGTGGCTGACGCCTGCCGGGGAAGAGATGACGGAGAACGACTGGAAATTCCCGGAAGGGCGGTTCCTCTCCTATGTGATGGGGCCGATGGAACCGGGCGGGGCCGCGATCTTTATCGTACTGAACGCCGCCCCCGAAGAAATCGCATTCAAATTGCCCAAGATGACCGAATACAAGAGCTGGCAGCAGATCCTCAACACGACCAATGCCAAGCTGAACACGATCGACTTCCCGCCAGGGAGCGACAGCAAGGCGCCGCCGCGCTCCGTGCTCGCCTTCGCGGGGGCGCCATGAGGCCATCCTTCGGCGCGAGGCCGACGAAGGACGGCGTGTCGTTCCGCCTGTGGGCTCCCGGCGCACGTCGCGTCGATCTCCTGCTCGACCGAAGGCACGCGATGCAGCGCCGGCAGGACGGCTGGTATGTGGCCGAGATCGCCGGCCTGACCGCCGGCAGTCCCTACAAATTCAGGATCGACGACGAGATCGACGTGCCCGATCCGGCCTCCGCCTTCCAGCCCGAGGACGTGTTCGGCCCGAGCGAGGTGATCGATCATGACGCCTTCGCCTGGCGCGCGCGCGACTGGCGTGGCCGTCCATGGGAAGAGACGGTGTTGATCGAGAGCCATGTCGGCACCTTCACGCGGGAGGGTACCTACCGCGCCATGATCGACAGGCTCGATCATCTCACAGCAACCGGCATCACGGCGCTTGAACTGATGCCGCTGGCCGATTTCGCCGGCCGCCGTGGCTGGGGCTATGACGGCGTGTTGTGGTATGCGCCCGACAGCGCCTATGGCCGTCCCGAGGACCTGAAGACGCTGATCGACGAGGCGCATCTGCGCGGGCTGATGGTGTTCCTCGACGTCGTCTACAATCATTTCGGCCCCGAAGGGAATTACCTCGGCCGCTATGCGCCGAGCTTCTTCACCGACGCGCACACGCCCTGGGGCAGCGCCATCGACTATCGCGTGCCGCAGGCGCGAGCCTTTGCGGTCGAGAATGCGCTGTCCTGGCTCAGCGACTATCGTTTCGACGGCCTGCGGCTCGATGCCGCCAACCACATCATGGCAATGCCCGGCGAGCAGTCGATGCTGCAAGACCTCAGCGTCGCCGCCGGCGAGCTTGCCAAGGCCACGGGACGGCACATCCATCTCGTGCTGGAGAACGGCGACAACCGCGCCAGCCTGCTCGACGCCGCGCAGGAGCCGCCGAACGGCAAATATCGCGCGCAGTGGAACGACGACTATCACCACGTCTGGCATGTGATGCTGACCGGCGAGCTCGCCGGTTATTACGCCGACTACCAGACGCCGCGCATGGATCTCGCACGCGCGCTCGCCTCGGGCTTCGTCTACCAGGGCGAGATCTCGGAGTTCTGGGGCAAGAAGCCGCGCGGCGAGCCGAGCCGCGAGCTGCCGCCGGCGACCTTCGTCAACTTCCTGCAAAACCACGACCAGATCGGCAACCGTCCGCTCGGCGACCGGCTCGAAAGCCTGGCATCACCGCGGCAGATCGAAGCCGCGCTCGCGGTCACGCTGCTGGCGCCGATGGTGCCGATGCTGTTTCAGGGCGAGGAATGGGGCTCGAAGGTCCCCTTCCCGTTCTTCTGCGACTTCCAGGGCGGGCTGGCCGACGCCGTGCGCAAAGGACGCAGGCAGGAATATGCCTGGGCTTATGAGAAATACGGCGACGAGGTGCCCGACCCGCTCGATCCGGCAACGCCATTGTCGGCCGTGCTCGATTGGAGCGGCCGCACGCCTGAGCAGGACGCACGACTTGCGCTGGTCCGTGACCTGCTCGCGCTCCGCCGCAAGGAGATCATGCCGCGACTGAAAGGCGCGAGCTTCGGCGACGCCGAGGCGGCCGACAGCGGCCTGCTCCGTGCGCATTGGCGCATGGGTGACGGCACGACGTTGCGTCTCGTCGCCAATCTCTCGGATCACGAGATCATTGCCACTGACAGCGCGGGCACGCCGATCTGGGGCGGCGCGGCCGGCGATCGGCTTCCGCCCTGGTCGGTGGTCTGGCGCCTCGGAGGTTGACATGCCTCCGGCCATTCCTCTCGCGACCTACCGGCTTCAGCTCACCGCCGATTTCGACTTCGACAAGGCTGCCGCGGTGGTGCCTTATCTCAAATCGCTCGGAATCACGCACCTCTATGCCTCGCCGGTGATGAAGGCGCGCAAGGGCTCGACGCACGGCTACGACACCGTCGATCACAGCCAGTTCAATCCGGAGCTCGGCGGCGAGGCCGGCTTTGCGCGGCTGAGCGAGGCTCTCAGGCAGAACGACCTCGGCCTCATCATCGACTTCGTGCCGAACCATGTCGGCGTGCATTTTGCCGACAATCCCTGGTGGCTGGACGTGCTGGAATGGGGACCGACCTCGCCGCACGCGGTCGCCTTCGATATCGACTGGGATCTGCTGCCCCACCGCGCCCGCGGCGGCGTGCTGCTGCCGATCCTCGGCTCGTCCTATGGCGAGGCGCTGGAGCGCGGCGACATCGAGCTGCGCTACGATGCCGGGGAAGGCAGCCTTTCCGCCTGGTATTTCGAGCATCGCCTGCCGATCGCCCCGGAGCGCTATGGCGAAATGCTGCGGATGTTCGTGAAGGAAGCCGATGCCGCCGAGACGGAGGCCGGCAAGCGCCTGCTCGCGCTCGCGGCCCGCTACACCGGCCTGCGCCGGCCCAACCGCAAGGAAGCCCCCGGCTTCAAGGCGGAGCTGAAGGAGATCGCGGACGCGGCCATCATCGCGCGCGGCCTCGCCGCCTATCGTGCGGCCAAGGACCGTCCGGCGCAGACGCTGGCGCTGCATCATCTGCTGGAACGCCAGCACTACAAGCTCGGCCACTGGCGGCTCGCCTCCAGCGACATCAACTACCGCCGCTTCTTCGACGTCAACGGGCTCGCCGGCCTGCGCGTCGAGGACCCCGGCACGTTCGCTGCCACGCATCGGCTGGTGAAGCAGCTCGTTGCCGACGGCAAGCTGCACGGCATCCGTCTCGATCACGTCGACGGCCTGCGCGATCCCGCCCAGTACTGCCAGCGGCTGCGCCGGCTGGTGCGCGACGCGCAAGGCAACACCAAGCCGTTCTACACCGTGATCGAAAAGATCCTGTGCGAGCACGAGCGCCTGCCGCATTTCGCCGGCGTCCAGGGCACCACCGGCTATGAGTGGATGAACGTCATCACGCAAGTGCTGGTCGACGCCAAGGGGCTGGAAGCGCTGGACGAGACCTGGCGGCAAGTCAGCAATCGCCCACCGCGGCTTGCGCCTTACGTCAAGGAGGCCAAGCGGCGGGTGCTGGAGACGCTGCTCACCAGCGAATTCATCGTGCTGACGCGCCTGCTCGCGCGCATCGCCAACGGGCATTACTCGACCCGCGACTTCTCGGCTGACAGCCTGCGGCAGGCGCTCGAGCTCTACGTGCTGCATTTCCCGGTCTATCGTACCTATCTCACGACCAGCGCGCCGGCCGCGCACGATCGCAAGCTGATCGAGGACACCATCGCGCGTGCCCGTGCCGAGTGGTTCGCCGCCGACGAGGGCATTTTCGACTTCCTGCGCGATGCCCTGACCATGGACCTGCTCAAGCCCGGCCGGCCCCCGCACAGCGCCCCACGCGTGCGCCGCTTCGCGCTGAAGGTGCAGCAATTCACCGGGCCGGTGATGGCGAAATCGCTGGAGGACACCGCGTTCTACCAATTCCACCGGCTGCTTGCGCTGAACGAGGTCGGCGGCGATCCCGCCAGCACCGGCCTTACCATTCCCGCCTTCCACGAGGCCATGCGAGCGCGCGCCAGGGAGTGGCCGCAGGGGATGACGGCAACCGCCACCCACGATACCAAGCGCGGCGAGGACGCCCGCGCCAGGATCGCAGCACTCAGCGAAATCCCCGGCGAATGGACCAGCGCGGTTTCACGCTGGAAAGTGCTGAACGCACCGCACCTCGCGCTCCACGGCAATCTGCGCGCGCCGTCGGCAACGTTCGAATACATGCTCTACCAGACGCTGCTTGGCGCCTGGCCGCTTCAGAGCCCAGCGGATGCGGGTTTCGTCGAGCGCATCCAGGCCTACGCGCTGAAGGCCGCGCGCGAGGGCAAGGAAGAGACGAGCTGGCTCAATCCCCACGAGATCTACGAGACCGGACTACGAGACTTCGTCGCGAAGATCCTCGATCCTGCGCAGTCGGGCGAATTCCTGGGGGCACTGCAAACCCTGGCGCGCCGCGTCGCGCTGCTCGGCGCGTTGAACTCGCTGAGCCAGCTCACCCTCAAGGCAACGCTGCCGGGCGTCCCGGATTTCTACCAGGGCACCGAATTCTGGGATCTGTCGCTGGTCGATCCCGACAATCGCCGTCCGGTGGATTTTTCCGCGCGGGATACGGCGCTGGGTTCGCTGTCCGGTCCGGACTGGAGCAGCCTGATCAAGGCCTGGCCGGATGGCCGCATCAAGCTGGCCTGGACGCGGCACCTTCTCAAGCTGCGCAACGAGCTCGCCGGCGTTTTTGCGCAAGGCGACTACCAGTCGCTGGAGGTCCATGGCGCGCACGCCGATCATGTCATCGCTTTCGCCCGTCGCCACGACCGCGCTGCGGCGATCGTCGTGGTTGGGCGGCTGTTCGCGCCATTCACGCAAGGCGGCCGGGAATGGCCCGCACTCGACGATTTTGACGCCACCATCGACATCACCGGCTACACCGCACCGGGACTTGCGGGCAACGAACTGCTGGTCGCGCAGGCTTTCCGCGATTTTCCCGCGGCCGTCATCGAGGCCCGCACAGCGGGCGCCATCAGGCCTGCGCGGCAGCGCGTGCGCGCCTGAAACTCACTTTCCCTGGTCCTTGGTCAGCAGCAACTGCCCGCGCTTGCGGATAGTCGCCTGCGCCATCTCGGCAAAGCGCTGCAACAGCCAGGGCAGCACGACCTGCACCTTGACCTGGTCGTCGGCGACGTCGACCTGGCCGGTGGCAATCTGCCCGAGCGCACGGATGCGAAAACTCATGCTGTCGCCGCTCCAGCGCTCCTCCTCGACCTGCATCACGGGAATGCTCGCCGCCGCGCGGCCAAGCCCGGTCTTGAGCCGGCGCACCGCTTCCTCGCGGCCGAGACGATGGGGAATTGAAACGACAAGCGGTGCTGACATGGCCTTGCCCTGCGCTGATTGAATCTCACTTCATCATGCCGGCCCGAGCGGCAAAGGTTCCATGCAGCTTGCACCTGTCGCCCCGTTTCACAACCGGAACTTTAAAACCTGCGGCAAGTTGCCCCCGCACCAAGGGACAGGTGCAACGACCCTTTCAACAAAGGGCTGGAGGAGACTAGCATGTCTATCGGTACGATCATTCTGATCATTTTGGTCATCGCCCTGCTCGGCGGCTTCAGCGGCATCGGCGGCGGGCCGTTCTACGGTACCGGCTATTACGGCGGCGGCGGCCTCGGGCTCGTCATCGTCATCCTGCTGATCCTGCTGCTGTTGGGACGGATCTAGCCACTAACTTCGTAGGGTGGGCAAAGGCGCAATGCGCCGTGCCCACCCCTTCGTGGCGATGGAAAAAGATGGTGGGCACGCTTCGCTTTGCCCACCCTACTTCACTACTACTTCACCTTCCCCGCCAGCTTCTTCATCGCGGCCTTGATCGACGCGGCCGCATCGTCATAGCCCTCCCACGCTTTCGAACGCGCCAGCAGCCCCGGCACCGTCCGCACGGTATATCGCTTCGGATCGAGATCGCCCTTCACCTGCGCCCAGGTCACCGGCATCGACACTGTCGCGCCGTCGCGGGCACGGGGCGATAGCGGCGCCACCGCCGTCGACAGGCGATCGTTGCGCAGATAGTCCAGAAAGATCTTTCCGTTGCGCAGCTTCTTGGACATGTTGAGCAGATAGCGCTCGGGATCGTCATCCGCCATCCACTGGCAGACACCTTGCGCGAACGCCTTGGCCTCCTTCCAGCTGACCTTGTCGCGCGCGCCGTGGAGCAGCGGCACCACCACGTGAATGCCCTTGCCGCCGGTGGTCTTGCAGAAGCTGTCCATGCCGACGTCGGCGAGCCGCTGCCGCATCTCCTTCGCGGCCTCGACGACGTCGGCGAATTCGACATCCGGCGCAGGATCGAGATCGAACACCAGCCGGCCCGGCGTGTCATAGGCATCAGGCGCGCAATTCCAGGGATGCAGCTCGAGGCCGCCGATCTGCGCGACCGCGGCAAGTCCCTCGACGCGATCGATCTGCAAATACGGCTTGCGATCGCCGGAAACCTTGGCGAGCTCGAGCAGGTTCGAGGTACCCTGCATGGCATGGCGCTGGAAGAATGTCTCGCCGCCGATGCCGTCGGGCGCGCGCAGGATCGAGCAGGGGCGCCCTTTCAGGTGCGCGATCATCCAGCCGCCGACCGCCTCGAAATAGCGCGCGAGATCAAGCTTCGTAACGCCTTCGCCGTCGCCGCCATCCGGCCACAGCTCCTTGTCCGGCTTCGAAATCACGACGCCCATGACCTCGGCGGCGGCATCTTTCTTCTTTCCGGGCTTCACCGGAGCGCGCTTTCCGGCAGAAGGCCTGGCGAGCTCGGTTTTGGCGGGCGTTTCCGCCTCGACCTCCTCGGCCGGCTTGTCCTGCCGCAGCCCCTTGAAAGCGGCCTGACGAATGTTGCCGTCGGCGGTGAAGCCGGCGAACTCGATCTCCGCGACGAGTTCAGGCTTCAGCCAGTGCACGTCCCGCGTCTTCTTCGGCGCGTTCTTGCCGCCGAAGGGGCTGTCGTTCGACGCCGCCTCCTTCAGGAGCGGCATGATGCGCTTGACCTTATCGGCGCCAAAGCCTGTACCGACCATGCCGACGAAGGCGAGGTGATCGCCACGATGCACACCGGCCATCAGCGAGCGGAATTTCCCCGCCGTCGTCTTCCAGCCGCCGATCACGACCTCATGGCCGGCCCGGCATTTGGCCTTGGTCCAGCTCTCCGTCCGCCCCGACCGGTACGGCGCGTCCAGCTTCTTCGATACGATGCCTTCAAGCTCGAGCTTGCAGGCCGATTGCAGCACGGCGTCGCCGCCGCTCTCGAAATGCTCGACATAGCGGATCTGGTTCGATTTCTGCCTGCGCTGCTCCAGCAATTCCCTGAGCCGCGCCTTGCGCTCCCCGAGCGGAAGGCGACGATAGTCGTGGCCTTCGGCGAACAGGAGATCGAAGGCAAAGAAGGTGAGGTCCTCGGTCTTGCCATCCGACAGCGCGGCCTGGAGCGAAGAGAAGTTCGGCGCGTCGTTGTGGTCGAGCGCGACGATCTCGCCGTCGATCATGGCCTCCGGCAGCGCGTTCGCCTCCTTCGCAATGGAGGCGAACTTGTCGGTCCAGTCGAGACCCTTGCGAGTCTTCAGCGTCGCGTTGCCGTCCTCGATGCGGAGCTGCACGCGGTAGCCGTCGAACTTGATCTCGTGGCACCAGCCGTCGCCGGCCGGCGGATGCTCGACCGGCGTGCAGAGCTGCGGCGCAACGAAATCCGGCATCTCCGAGACCGTTTTGGCATTCGTAGCGGTCGTGGCTCTCTTCCTTGGGGCCTTGTTTACGACCTTGCCGCCCTTCAACGCCGCGCGTGGCGCCGGCGCGACGGTCCGCCCCTTCGTCTCCTCGACGCGGTTGGACTGCCACACCGCATCGGCCTTGCTCTTGGTACCCTTCGCCAGCATGAACGGCTTTGGCGCGCGGCCCTTGCCTTCGGCGATCTGCGCCATTGCGCGGCCGGAGGCGACCGACTTGTCCTCGGCAAGGATGTCCTCGCCCTCGCGGGCATATTCGTCGCGATGCTTGATCAGCAGCCAGTTGGTACGCTTGCCGCCATCGCGATCATTGCGCATGCGGACCAGCACCCAGCTTCCGTGCAGCTTCTCGCCGTGCAGCGTGAACTTCAGGTCACCTTTCTTGAAGCCACGTTCGGGGTCCTCGGCCTCCCAGGTACCGCGGTCCCACAACATGACCGTGCCGCCGCCATATTGCCCTTCCGGAATCGTTCCTTCGAAATCGCCATAGTCGAGCGGATGGTCCTCGACCTCGACCGCCAGCCGCTTGTCGTGCGGATCGAGCGAGGGCCCCTTCGTCACCGCCCAGGACTTGAAGACGCCGTCGAACTCGAGCCGGAAATCGTAATGCAGCCGGGTGGCGTCATGCTTCTGGATCACGAAGCGCCGCTGTTTCGAGGAGGCTACCGCGGCCTCGCCGGAGGGCTCGGGCGTTTTCTCGAAGTCCCGCTTCTGTCGATAGGTGGAGAGTTTTCGCAGCACGACCGGTCCCGCATCACTTTCGGCTTCAAGCCTATCACGTCAAAAGTCCCACCCGGAACCAAAACCCGACGGGCCGGTTGGAGTTCCAAAATGCCTTGAAAACGCTGGAGAATGGAATGGCCCCCCGCGCCTATTGGAAGGGAACGTTGAAGCTGTCGCTGGTCAGTTGCCCGGTCGTGCTCTATCCCGCAACGACCACCGCCGAGAAGACCCGGTTTCACATGATCAACCGCGAGACCCGCAATCGCCTCAAGCAGCAAATGATCGATTCGGAAACCGGCGACGTCGTCGAAGATGGCGAGAAGGCCCGCGGCTACGAGCTGCGCAAGGGCAAATATGTCGAGATCGAGAAGGATGAGCTCGAGGCGGTCCAGATCAAGAGCAACCACACCATCGATATCGAGAGCTTCGTCCCCCGGGACGAGATCGACAGGCGCTATCTCAATCACCCCTATTACGTCGCCCCTGACGGCAAGGCCGCGCTCGACGCCTTCGCCGTGATCCGCGATGCCATGAAGGACGAGGAGCGCGTGGCGCTCGCAAAAATCGTGCTTACCAACCGCGAGCACATCATCGCGATCGAGCCGCTCGGCAAGGGCCTGCTCGGCACCACGCTGCGCTTCCCTTATGAGCTCCGCGACGAGGACCAGTTCTTCGACGACATCAAGAGCCCGAAGATCACCAAGGACATGGTCGAGCTCGCCGGTCACATCCTGCACACCAAGGCTGCGCATTTCGATCCGAGCAAGTTCAAGGACGAGTACGAGACCGCGCTGAAGGCGCTGGTGAAGCGGAAGGCGAGCGGCAAGACAATCGAGCTGCCGGAGTCGGAGGAGCGGCCGAGCAATGTGGTCAGCCTGATGGATGCGCTGAAGCAGAGCCTGAAGGGGCGCGGCGGAGGACGGATGTCGGCCAAGCCGCATGGGCGGCGGACGACGGGACAGCATCGCAGCGCGAAGAAGACGCAGAGGTCCGCGGCGCGGCATCGCAAGGCGAGCTAATTGCTCGGTCATTGCGAGCGCAGCGAAGCAATCCAGAGCCTTGCCGCGGAGGCAGTCTGGATTGCTTCGCTGCGCTCGCAATGACGGTGTCGATGCAGGCTCGCGCCACAACCTCAGTCGTCATGCCCGAGCTTGACCCGCCTGCGCGGCCGAAGCCGCTTCGGCGAGGCGAAGGCCCGGGCATCCACGTTCTTCGTGCCCCGCGTCAAGGCGTGGATGGCCGGGTCAAGCCCGGCCATGACGAGTGTACCTCAAGCCAGCGCTCGATGCTGACGAGGCGACCGCCTAATCCCCCGCCTTCAAGCGGTACCCGATCCCCGTCTCCGTCAGCACATATTGCGGACGTTCCGGATCGGCTTCGATCTTCTGGCGGAGCTGGCGGACATACACGCGCAGATATTGCGCGTCGGTCAGCTCGTCCCAGAGCTCCTTGAGCAGGAAGCGGTGGGTCAGCACCTTGCCGGCGTGCTGGACCAGCACGCGCAAGAGATCGTACTCCTTCGGCGACAATTTCACCTCGCGCTCGCCGACCTTGACGATGCGGCGGACGAGATCAACGGAGAGGTCGCCGGTGCGAAACACCGGGCGCTCGCCCTGGACCTGGAGCTGGTGCCGCAGCGCGGCGCGAAGACGCGCCAACAGCTCGTCCATGCCGAACGGCTTGGTCAAATAGTCGTCGGCACCGAGATCGAGCGCCTGCACCTTGCCGGCCTCGTCGCCCCGGCTCGACAGCACCACGATCGGCACGGCCTCGTTGCGAGCCCGGATGGTGCGGAGCAGCTCGTGCCCCTGGATGTCGGGCAGGCCGAGGTCGAGGATGATCAGTGCCGGCTCTTCAGCAAGCTTTTCCAGCGCAATCTTGCCGTTTGACGCTTCCAGGATCTCATAGCCCTGCGTCGTCAGTCCCATCCGCAGCAATTTGCGGATCGGGGGTTCGTCGTCGATGACCAGAACCTTGATCGGGGCGGCACTCATGCGGCGGTGTCCAATGCGTGGGTCTGTGCCGGAACGGGCAGACGGATGGTGAGGACCGCGCCGCTCCGGTCGCTGCGGTTGGCGGCCGAGATCGTGCCGTGCATTGCCTCGACGAAACCACGGGAAATGGCGAGGCCGAGCCCGGTGCCGGGACGGACGTGATCGCCCTTCTGCACGCGATAGAACTTGTCGAACACGCTCTCGACCTCGTCCGGCGGAATACCGCTCCCCTCGTCGGCGATCTGGAGCACCACTTGATCCCGCTCGCGCTGGCTCTTGATGGAGATCGTCGTCTCTGCCGGCGAATACTTCGCGGCGTTGTCGAGCAGGTTGAACAGCACCTGCTCGAACAGTACGGCGTCGAGCTGGAGCATCGGCAGATCGGCGGCCAGCACCAGCTCCACCTTGTGCGCGGTCAGGATCTTGGCTGCCCGCCGGAGCGCGCTGCCGACGATCTCGCCGAGATCGTGCAGCGCCGTATTGGGCACGATGGCGCCGGATTCGAGTTTCGTCATGTCGAGCAGATTGGCGATGAAACGGTTGAGCCGCTCGGATTCGTCGATCACGGTCGCCAGCAGGTCGCGCTTCTCGGTGTCGGACAGCGCGCCGGCCAGATCGCGCATGGTGGAGGCCGCCCCCAACACGGAAGCTAGCGGCGTCTTCAAATCATGCGAGATCGACGTCAGCAGCGCCGAGCGCAGCCGCTCGGATTCGACGGTGCGCTTGACGCGGTCCATGTCCTCGACCAGCAGCACGCGCTCGATCGCGAGCGCGCCCTGGTCGACCAGCGCGTCGAACAGCCGGCGCTGGTCCGGCGTCAGCAGCGGGCCGGTGCGATCGTTGTCGATGCCGATCACCCCGATCGGGCCGCGTCCCGTGCGCATCGGCAGGAACAGGCGTTTTGCACCCGGCAGCGTATCCGAGCCGCGGCCGGCGGGTCGATCGTTGCTCCAGGCCCAGTTGGCGGCGGCGAGGTCGGCCTGGTCGATCTGGTCCTCGGGCGGATAGCCGGACTTCACCGTGAGCAGCCCTTCCTCCGGCAGCAGCAGGACCACGCGAACCTTCAGCATCAGGGCGGTCTGATAGGCGGTTGCCCAGAGCACGTCGTCCAGCGTGCCGGTGCCCGTGAGCTTGCGGCTGAACGCATATAGCTGTTCGGTGGTCCTGATGCGGCCGATCGCGGTGTCGGCCTGGCTCCGCACCCGCCCCGCAACGTTCGACACCACAAACGCAATCAGCATGAAGAAGAAGAACGCCGCAACGTTGGTTGGATCGGTGATGGTGAAGGTGTAGACCGGCGGCAGGAAGAAGAAGTTATACGCCAGCGACGCCGCGACGCTCGCTAGCAGCGACGGCCACAACCCATAGCGGACGGCCACGGCAACCACCGCGGTCAGGAACATCAGGTCGACGTTCTCTATGCCGAAATACGGCTTGATGGCCACCGCTGCGGCCAGGCCGAGCGCGGTGATCCCGAGCGCCTTCAGATAAGGAAGCACATCGAACGGCTCGGACCGTGCCGCGGTCTGCACCGCAGTCTTCGGCGCCGGCTCGTTCGCGAGCTCGTCACCGGGAATGACGTGAACGCTGATATTGCCGGCACTCCGCACGAGATCATGCACGACGGAGCCGCGCGTCAATTCGAACCACCGCGAGCGCGTCGACTTCCCGATCACGATCTGCGTGACGTTGTTGCCTTGTGCGAAATTGACGACGTCGTCGGCGATGCGGCGGCCGACGGCGGGAATGGTCAGCGCCTCGCCGCCGAGCGATTCCGCCAGCCGCAGCGTGTCCGCGAGCCGGTCGCGCTCGTCGTCGGAAAGCTGGAGCGAGCGCCGGGTCTCGATCGAGATCGCGGTGAACGGCGCGTGCAGCCGGTCGGCCAGCCGCTTGGTGTACCGCACGAGGCCAGCGGCGCGCGGATCCTCGCTGACGCAGACGAGAATTCGCTCGCCCGCGGCCCAGGGACCGGCGATGGCGTTCGCCTGCATGTGGGTGAGAAGCTGTTCGTCGACCCGCTCGGCCGTCCGGCGCAGCGCGAGCTCGCGCAGCGCGGTGAGATTGCCCGGCGAGAAGTAGTGCTCCAGCGCCCGCTCGGCCTGCTTCGGGACGTAGACCTTGCCCTCCCTCAGCCGCTGGATCAGATCGTCGGGCGTGAGGTCGATCAGCTCGATCGCATCGGCGCGGTCGAAGATCGAATCCGGCACCGTCTCGCGTACCCGGACATGGGTGATCTGGGCGACGACGTCGTTCAGGCTCTCGATGTGCTGGATGTTGACCGCAGTATAGACGTCGATGCCGTGGGAGAGCAGCTCTTCGACGTCGAGATAGCGCTTGGGATGGCGGCTACCGGCGGCGTTGGTGTGGGCGAGTTCGTCGACCAGCGCGATTTGCGGCCGGCGCGCGATCACGGCATCGAGGTCCATCTCCTCGATCGTCTGGCCGCGGTAGTCGAGCCTCTTGCGCGGGACCACTTCGAGCCCCCGCACCAGTGCCTCGGTCTCGGCGCGGCCATGGGTCTCGACGAAGCCGACCACGACGTCGATGCCGGCCTTGCGCTTGGCATGGGCGCTTTGCAGCATCTCGTAGGTCTTGCCGACGCCGGGCGCGGCGCCGACGAAGATCTTCAGCTTGCCGCTCGCGCCTTCCTCCCGGCGCGCTGCTTCGAGCAGCGCCTCGGGGGACGGACGTTGTTCGGGATCGCGGCGCTGCTGAACCATCAGGCCAATATAATCATCCTGATATTCCCGGCCTAGAGCGCTACTTCGCAGACGCACGATCCAGAGCGAGGTTCAGGGCAAGAACGTTAACCCGGGGTTCGCCGAGCAGGCCGAGCAGACGGCCCTGGGTGTTGGAGGCAACAAGCTGCCTGAGCTGATCCTCCGATATTTTCCGCGCCTTGGCCACGCGGGGCACCTGGAACTGCGCCGCTTCCGGGGAAATGTCGGGGTCGAGCCCGCTCGCCGAGGTGGTGACGAGGTCGACCGGCACCGCGGCGTTCGGGTTCTCGGCCTTCAGCTTGTCCACATCCTCCTTCAGCCGGTCGGCCAACGCCTTGCTGGTCGGGCCGAGATTGGAGCCGCCCGAGTTGGCGGCGTTGTAGGGAGCCGACACGGTCTTGGTTGAATCATTCGGGTCCGGCGCCAGTGTCGCCGAGGGGCGGCCGTGGAAGTACTTGTCGTCCTTGAACTCCTGCCCGATCAGGGCGGAGCCGACCACCTTGCCATCCTTTTCGATTAGGCTGCCCTGCGCCTGCGCGGGGAAGATCGCACCGGCAATGGCGGTCATGGCGAGCGGATAGGCCAGGCCCGTAATGGCGGTGAGCACCAGCAAAAGCACGATGGCGGGGCGGATTTCTCTGAGCATATGTTTTCTCCTATTTCTCCGTCATTGCGAGCGAAGCGAAGCAATCCGGACGCTAGACCCTCACCCTGAGGAGCCGCGCTTGCGCGGCGTCTCGAAGGGCGAGGCCACCAGCCGGGCCTTCATCCTTCGAGACGCGCGTTCCGCGCTCCTCAGGATGAGGGACTGGCAGTCCCGACCGCCTCGTCACTTGCGTTGACATTTCAAGCCAAATGCAGGGCAACAACGACGAGGTCGATCGCCTTGATGCCGATGAAGGGAATGACGATGCCACCGAGGCCGTAGATCAGCAGGTTGCGGCGGAGCAACGCGCCGGCTCCGACCGCGCGGTAGGCGACGCCCTTCAGCGCGAGCGGGATCAGCGCGATGATGACAAGCGCGTTGAAGATGATCGCCGACAGGATCGCGCTCTGCGGGCTCGACAGGTTCATGACGTTGAGAACGTTGAGCTGCGGGTAGAACGCCAAGAACATCGCCGGGATGATCGCAAAGTATTTTGCGACGTCGTTGGCGATCGAGAAGGTCGTCAGCGCACCGCGCGTCATCAGGAGCTGCTTGCCGATCTCGACCACCTCGATCAGCTTGGTCGGGTTGGAGTCGAGGTCGACCATGTTGCCGGCCTCGCGGGCGGCCTGGGTGCCGGTGTTCATGGCGACGCCGACATCGGCCTGCGCGAGCGCCGGCGCGTCATTGGTGCCGTCGCCACACATGGCGACCAGCTTGCCCTTGGCCTGCTCGTCGCGGATCAGCTTGAGCTTGTCCTCGGGGGTTGCCTGCGCCAGGAAGTCGTCGACGCCGGCCTCCGCCGCGATCGCCGCCGCCGTCATCGGATTGTCGCCGGTGATCATGATGGTGCGGATGCCCATGCGGCGCAGCTCGGCAAAACGCTCTCGGATGCCGCCCTTGACGATATCCTTGAGCTGGATGACGCCGAGCAGCTTGCCGTCCCTGGCGACCGCAAGCGGCGTACCGCCCGCCTTGGCAATGTCGTCCGCAATGGTCTGGACCTCGCGTCCGAGATCCGACAGCGCCGCCGGCTGGATGGCCCGGGCTGTGTTGCCCGAAGCAACCGCCAGCGGCGCACCGCCGCCGACATAGCTGAGCATGGCATCGACCGCGCCCTTGCGCACCGACGAGCCGCCGGCATCGACGCCGCTCATGCGGGTCTGCGCCGTGAACGGAATGAAAGTGGCCCCCAGCTCGGCCATGTCGCGGCCGCGAATGCCATACTTCTCCTTCGCCAGCACGACGATGGAACGGCCCTCCGGCGTCTCGTCGGCGAGCGAGGCGAGCTGGGCTGCGTCCGCCAGCTCCTGCTCGGTCACGCCGCGCACCGGACGGAACGCCGTGGCCTGGCGATTGCCGAGCGTGATCGTTCCGGTCTTGTCTAGCAGCAGCGTGTCGACGTCGCCGGCCGCCTCCACCGCGCGGCCCGACATCGCCAGCACGTTGAAGCGCACCAGGCGATCCATGCCCGCAATGCCGATCGCCGACAGCAGTGCACCGATCGTGGTCGGGATCAGCGTCACGAACAGTGCGACCAGTACGATCACCGAGATCGAGCCCCCGGCATAAGCCGCATAGCTCGGTATGGTGACGGTGGCGAACACGAAGATGATGGTGAGGCCGGCAAGCAGGATGTTGAGCGCGATCTCGTTCGGCGTCTTCTGCCGCTCGGCGCCCTCGACCAGCTTGATCATGCGATCGATGAAGGTCGAGCCCTGCGCGGCCGTGATGCGGACGCGGATCCAGTCGGACAGCACCTGCGTGCCGCCGGTGACCGCCGAGCGGTCGCCGCCGGACTCGCGAATGACGGGCGCGGATTCGCCGGTGATGGCGGCCTCGTTGACGGAGGCAACGCCCTCGATCACCTCGCCGTCGGAGGGAATGGTGTCGCCTGCTTCGACCAGCACGATATCGCCGACCTTCAGGCTGGTGCCCGGCACCAGCTTGAAGGCCTGGCCCGCGCCGGTGAGCAGCTTGGCCTGGCTCTCGGTGCGGGTCTTGCGCAGCGACTCGGCCTGCGCCTTGCCGCGGCCTTCGGCGACAGCTTCGGCGAAATTCGCAAACAGCACGGTGAACCAGAGCCAGAGGATGATCTGGAAGGTGAAGCCGAGATTCGCGCCACCCGTGACGAGGTCGCGCAGGAAGATCACGGTGGTGAGCGCGGCCACGATCTCGACCACGAACATCACGGGGTTCTTCACCATCAGCCGCGGGTTGAGCTTGGTGAAGGAGGCGCGGATCGCGGGCATCACGATCTTGGGATCGAGCATCGCCGACATCGGCGCACGTTTTTGCAGTTTCATCGTATCCATGGAGGTCACTCCAAACCAATCGGAAGATTGTCGATCAGAAGACTTTTCGATCAGAAGACTTGGCCGGCGTTCATCGCGAGGTGCTCGACGATGGGGCCGAGCGCAAGGGCCGGGAAGAACGTCAAGCCGCCAATGATCAGGATGACGCCGACGACGAGGCCGACGAACAGCCCGCCCGTGGTCGGGAAGGTGCCCGCCGACGGCGGGATCGATTTCTTGGCGGCGAGCGAGCCCGCGATCGCCATCGCCGGAACGATCATGAAGAAGCGGCCGACGAACATCGCGCTTGCCAGCGTGAGGTTGTAGAAGAGGGTGTTGCCGGTCAGGCCCGCGAAGGCCGAGCCGTTGTTACCGGTCGCCGACGTGAAGGCATAGAGCACCTCGGTGAAGCCGTGCGGACCGGCATTCGCCATGGAGGCGACCGCCGCCGGATAGACCACGCCGACCGCGGTCCAGCCGAGATACATCAGCGGCAGCACCAGGATCGCGAGCATCGCCATCTTGACCTCGCGCGCCTCGATCTTCTTGCCGACATATTCCGGCGTGCGGCCGACCATCAGGCCCGCCACGAAGATCGCAAGCACGACGAACAGCAGCATGCCGTAAAGGCCTGCGCCGACGCCGCCGACGATGATCTCGCCGAGCTGCATGTTGATCAGCGGAATCATGCCGCCGAGCGCGGTAAAGCTGTCATGCATGGCGTTGACCGCACCGCAGGAGGCGGCGGTGGTGATCACGGCAAACAGCGAGGACGCGACGATGCCGAAGCGGACTTCCTTGCCTTCCATGTTGCCGCCGGTCAGGCCCAGCGCGTGCATGATCGAGGTGCCGTTGGCTTCCGCCCAGTAGGTGACGGCGACGCCTGCGACGAACAGCACGCCCATCACGGCGAGGATCGCCCAGCCCTGGCGCTGGTTGCCGACCATCCGGCCGAACACATTGGTGAGCGCGGCACCGAGCGCGAAGATCGACAGCATCTGCACGAAGTTCGACAGTGCGGTCGGGTTCTCGAAGGGATGCGCGGCGTTGGCGTTGAAGAAGCCGCCGCCATTGGTGCCGAGCATCTTGATCGCGACCTGCGAGGCGACCGGGCCGACCGCGATGGTCTGCTTGGCGCCCTCGAGCGTGGTGACCTCGACGTAGTCGCCGAGCGTCTGCGGCATGCCCTGCCAGACCAGGAACAGCGTGTAGACGACGCAGATCGGCAGCAGCACGTAGAGCGTACAGCGCGTCACGTCGACCCAGAAATTGCCGACCGTGCGCACCGAGGCGCGCGAGAAGCCGCGGATCAGCGCCACCGCGAGCGCGATGCCGGTGGCCGCCGACAGGAAGTTCTGGTGCGTCAGGCCGAGCATCTGCACGAGATAGGACAGCGTGCTCTCGCCGCCGTAGTTCTGCCAGTTGGTGTTGGTGATGAAGGAGATCGCGGTATTGAAGGAGAGATCCTGCGCAACCGCCGACTGCCCGGCCGGATTGAACGGCAGCACGGCCTGGAGCCGCATCACCCCGTAGATGATCAGGAAGCCGCCGACATGGAACAGCAGCATGGCGACCGTGTAGGTCAGCCAGTGCTGCTCGCGCTTCTCGTCGACGCCGGAGAACCAGTAGATGCCGGCCTCGATGGGACGCAGCACCGGCGACAGAAACGTCCGTTCGCCGTTGAACACGCGCGTCATGTACCAGCCGAGCGGCTTGGTCAGCGCGACGATGATCGCGCAGAAAAGAATGATCTGGAGCCAACCGATCACAGTCATGGCATTAACCCTTCAGGCTTTGTGTCCGGCGCAAGAGCGGCAGGAGCATCGCGAGCAGGCCCGCGACGAGCGCAGCGTCAGCCAGCAGAAATTCGACAAGCAGCAGCACGGTCAGAATCGCTCGGGCCGCAGCAGCGCGTAGGTGAGATAGGCCAGCAGGCCGAACGAGACGGCACCGGCGAGCGCATAATCGAAGATCATGGTGTGCTCCGTCACAGCCGTTCACAGGCGTAAGTGTAACCGATCGCAAGGGCAAAGAAGACGAAGCCCAGCGCCAGCATCAGAATGTCCATCATGGCAATTCTCCTCGTTGCGCCCTTGTGTCCGGCGCAACCGCTTCTCAGACCTCCGGCGGGCGCGGGTGAGGAAACACAACGGATTTCCGCGGCACCAGCCGGAACTTTTGACCGTGCTGAAGTGCCAGCACGGGCATAGGTTTTCGAGATGAGGGCTATGGCGACGTTATAGGAATCTCATAAAGGCGCAGAAACTCCGGGATGACGGCGGAGGATGCGTCACGCATTGCGTCCCCGCCCGCCCCCGCACACTTATGAAATCCCTATATCTCTCGCCCGATCCCCATCTCGTTTTCAAATGCCCTTCCGGCCATCTTGGAGACGCCGGCCGACTGACCGACGCCAACTCCGGGAGGCCTGACATGACCGCCGCTCTCCGACGCCTCGACCCACCTTCCCTCAGCCAGCGGCTTCGCGCGGCACCGGCAATGACACGGCCGCTGATGCACGACGTCATCGATCACGCCTGCCGGCGCATCCCCTCGCTCGGCGAGAGCGAACGCACCACGCGCATCATGCGTCTGATCGACGTTGAAGCCTGGGCCGATGCGGCGCTGGCGCTGATCGAGCTCGAGCTGCCGCTATGGCAGGTCCGCCGCATCGCCTATGACGAGGGCGAGTGGCACTGCGCGCTCTCGCGCGAGCGCGAGCTGCCGGACTGGCTGGACGCTGCGGTCGAGGCACGCCACGCCGATCTCGCGCTGGCCTTGCTGTCGGCGTTCGTCGAGGTCCGGGCATTGGCCGTGGACGTGTCGCGGCCGAGCGTTCCCTCCGTTCGCCCTGCGCCGGATCCGCTTTACGAGCCGATCGGCTGCGAGAATTTCGGCTAGAGCAGCCTGACGGGTTCACACCTTGTCACAAGCTCCTGACATGCCGCGCAAGCTGAGCCCGGCGCGCGTGATTGCACGCTTCGCCGTCCGCGTCGCGCTGCTCGCCGCCTTTGCCGCATTCGGCAGCGTCGGTTTTGGCCGAAGCCTTGTCGTTCTGCTCTGGATGTCGATCATCCTGTGCGCGCTCGCCGGCCTCGTCAGGCGCGAACCGCTGTTCGGCGCCGCGCTCAATCATTGGGACGAAGCTGTCGCCTTCGGCGCGCTGTTCGCGCTGGTCCACATTGCCAATGACGTGACCTGAGCGGTCGGCTTTATGACCTTCCTATGAGATCGCCGCGCACCCGCCCTCGAAATCATATTCGCGAGACAGGATATTGAGCCCGCAGGCAGGGACATGCGTCCCGCGCCGGCGTCGTTCAGAAGGAATACATCCGTGAAATTCGTCGAACCTCCCTCGTGCAGCTCCACCTCAACCATCGTCCTCATCGGCCGCAACCGTCGGGGACAATGGGTGGCGCAGGAGCAGAATGGCCTCTATGGCGGCCTGTTCGTCAGCCGTGCCCAGGCCGTCAAGTATGCGCTGTTCGAGAACGGACAGCACCCTGAGACCATCGTCGAGCTGCCGCGCGAGATCGAGCTCGACAAGAGCCCCAGCGCCAACATCTCGCAACGCGCCGCCTGAGCCGGCGCCATCAAGCGAAGCACCATGTTCATTCCTCCCTCAGCCTGGTTCACGGGCTTCATTCCGGACCTGCCGACGCCGTTCGACGCGGCGGACGCAATCGATCTCAAGGCGTTCGACGCGCTCTGCGAGCGCCAGGTCGCGGCTGGCGTCCCCGCGATCGTGGTCTGCGAGACGGCGGGTGAGGCGCCGACGCTCTCCCCGGCCGAGCAGGAGCTGGTCATTCGCGCCGCAGTGGACGTCGCCCGCGGCCGGGTGCGGATCATCGCCGGCGCGATGTCGAACGCAACCAGCCAGGCTATCGCGCTCGCACGGCGCGCGGAGGCCGCCGGCGCCGATGCCGTGATGGCGGTGGTGCCGGCCTACAACAAGCCGATGCAGGAGGGCATGCTGGCGCATTTCCGGGCCATCGCCGGTGCGGCCGGCTTGCCCGTGATCCTGCACGATATTCCCTCCCGCACGCTTCGTCCGCTCGCCGATGAAACGCTGGTGCGTCTCGTCGAATCGCGCCAATTTGTCGGCCTGCGCGACGGAAGCTGCGACATCACCCGTCCGATGCGCCTCGCCCGGCTGCTCCCGGCCGGCTTTCGCCTGCTCTCCGGCGACGACGTCACCGCCTTCAGCTACATCGCGAGCGGCGGCGACGGCGCGATCTCCGAGGTCGCCAACATCGCGCCGGATCTCTGCCGAACGATCTTCTCACAGGTCAGGCAGGGACGCCTGCAATCGTCGCGCTACCTGCACAGGCGCCTCATGCCACTCATCACCTGTCTCTCCAAGGACAGCCCGGCCGCGCTCAAGGGCGCTCTCGGCGTGCTGGGTCTGATGTCACCGGCGACAAGGCTGCCGATCGTGCCGCTGGGCGTCGCCGCACAGGCGGAGGTCGCAAGAGCCTTCGCTGCGATCGCCGACGAGGAGCTGATCGACAGCGTCGGAGCCTAGGCCCCCGGCACTTATGACATTCCTATGCGACGGCCTCGGCGATCATCTCGAAATCCTACCCAGCGATGGCCATCATGGAAGACAGATTGGAGCGGCCGCAGCGCCGCACCACAGACAAGGACTTCCAGGATGTCGATGCTGACACATTGCTTTGATCGGCCCTTTGATGGAACCGAACGGCTGCGGATCGCGAAGGAGCGCAAGGCCCAGCTCAAGCGCTTCGCCCTGCGCGCACTGACCGTGCTTTCGATGGGCAGCGTGCTCACTGCGCTCATCGCGCTGAGGACGGCAATCTATGTCTGGCATCTCCACGCCTGACCGGCGGGGCGGGCATCATGACTTTGCAAATGTGTGAGGAGGCCGCCATGGCCGCAATCGCCCTTTCAAGCCCTCCATCGCCGACCGACATCGGCGGCCGGAAGCTATCCTTCCACGGCGCTCAGACCGCTCGATCCGGACGTCGTCAGCGCTTCGATTCCGGCCTTCTTCATCGGTCGCAACGAGGCCGGGCTCTGGGTCGCGCGCGAGGCATGCGGACGCGTCGGCGGCGTGTTCCTGTTCAAGAGCTCGGCGGTGGATTTCGCCAACCGTCAGTGCGCGCCGGCGCGGTGCGCGCTGGTGTTTCCTGTCGAGACCTTCGAGCTCGACATCGAGAACCGCGGCAATCCCCTGATCGTGCTGGTGGAAGGAGCCAAGCGGCTTCTTTCGCTCGTCGTAGCGAGGCGGCGGACATGATCGAGCTCAAGATCGCGATCCTGGTTGCGTTGATGGGGGCATTGCTGCTCGGCATGCGCATCGGCGCTGCGCCCGCCCCGGACAAATAGCGTGCAGCTCCTCAAGGGAAATATCGAGCACGCGGTCACCACGACGATCCTGACCATGACGCTGAGCCTGGTCTGGGGCGCGATCCTGACGATCGTGATCACGCTCGTCGCGCGGGGGTTCGGCGTCTAGCCCTCACCTCTCCGCTTCCACCTCGATCAGGCGCGCCAGTTCCGCCGCCGTGACCTCGATCGGCCGGCCGCTGAGCGTGAATTGACCATGGCTGCCTGCGAGGCAAGCAGCCGTGCCCGCAAGGAGGTCGCGATGCCGGCTTGAGGCCAGGTATCCCGCGGAAAATACCCGGCCGATCTGGCGCAATATCACGGAACCGTGTAGATCGGTTTCATGAGCACAAGCAGCGTCAATGTCGTCGCCCACCCTCTGGTCCAGCACAAGCTCTCCCTGATGCGGGAGAAGGACCGCTCGACCAAGAGCTTTCGCGAGATCCTGAACGAGATCGGGATGCTGCTCGGCTACGAGGTAACGCGCGACCTGCCGCTGGAGCTGGTCGAGATCGAGACGCCGATCGCATCGATGCAGGCGCCGAAGATCGCCGGCAAGAAGCTCACGCTGGCGCCGATCCTGCGCGCCGGCGTCGGCTTCCTCGACGGCATGCTGGCGCTGATGCCGTCGGCGCGCATCGCCCATATCGGGCTCTACCGCGACCCCGAAACATTGCAGGCCGTGGAATATTACTTCAAGGCGCCGCAGGACCTGTCCGACCGCACCGTGATCCTGATGGACCCGATGCTGGCGACCGGCAACTCGGCCTGCGCCGGCGCGACCCTGCTCAAGAACCGCGGCGCCCGCGACATCCGTTTCGTCTGCCTTCTGGCCGCGCCCGAGGGCATCGCGCAGTTCCAGAGCGAACATCCCGACGTGCCGATCTGGACCGCTGCGATCGACGAGCGGCTCAACGACCACGGCTATATCGTGCCGGGCCTGGGCGATGCCGGCGACCGGATGTTCGGCACCAAGTAGACAGTTTTGCGCGATCGGGTTACTCCGGAGCGCATGAGCCCCAACGAATTTTCCCTGCAATCGCTGACCCGGATCGAGACCTTCGCCGATCCCGCCTTCGTGTTCGACGGCACGCCGGTCTCGCGCGCGGAATTCTCGGAGAAGGTCGAGCAGACCGCCGCCTGGCTTGCGGCCCAAGGTGTAAGCAAGGGCGACGTCGTCGCGGTCTGGCTGGTCAACCGGATCGAATGGGTCGCGCTGCTGTTTGCCGCCGCCCGCGTCGGCGCGATCGTCGCCGCCGTCAATACGCGCTACCGTAGCGCGGAGGTCGCCCATCTGCTCCGCTTGTCCGGCGCCAAGCTGATGGTGGTCGAGGCCGCGTTCCGCTCGATCGACTTTGCCGCCATCCTCGCCGATATCGCCAAGGATGAGGTGCCCGCGCTGCGACAGCTTGCGGTGGTCGGCGCGGATGCGATCCCGGCGCACTGGCCCTGTGTGCGGTTCGATGCGTTCGACAAGTCCTATCCGCCGGCCCCGCCCGCCCAGGATGACGTCGACCTGCCCGTGCTGCTCTACACCACGTCAGGCACGACCAGGGGGCCAAAGCTGGTCGCGCATTCGCAGCGAACGCTGGCCGCGCACGCCGCCTCCATCGCCGCGGCGCTCCAACTCTCGCCGCAACGTCATGCGCTGCTGGCCATGCTGCCGTTCTGCGGCACCTTCGGCATGACGAGCCTGCTCGGCTTCATCGCAGCGGGCGCGACCATTCATGTGCTCGACGCCTTCGAAGCCGCGCCGGCGCTGAAGATCCTCGGCGACCATGAGATCACGCACGCCTTCGGCTCCGACGAGATGTTTCGCCGCATCCTCGCCCTCACCGACCTGGCCCGTCCCTTCCCCCGTGCCAAGGTGTTCGGCTTCGCCGCGTTCCAGCCCGGCTGGCGCGAGCTTGCCGCGGAGGCCGAAGCGCGCGGCATGCCGCTGCACGGCCTCTACGGTTCGAGCGAGGTGCAGGCCCTGTTCTCGATCGGCCGCGCCAGCGACGCGTTCGCCGACCGGATCGAGGGCGGCGGCCGGCCGATGTCGCCGGAAGCCAAGGTCCGCGTGCGCGACACCGAGACCGGCGAACTCGTGGCCCCCGGCGTCTCCGGCGAGATCGAGATCAGTGCACCGTCACGCTTCCTCGGCTACTTCAACAATCCCGACGCGACGCGCGATGCGATCACCGCGGACGGCTTCTTCCGTACCGGCGATATCGGCCGACTGCGCGGCGACGGCTCCTTCGTCTACGAGACCCGCGCGGGCGATGCGATGCGGCTCGGCGGCTTCCTGGTGGCGCCCGGCGAGATCGAGGACGAGCTCAAGTCCTGCACAGGTGTTGCCGATGCCCAGGTCGTCGCGGTCGATCTGAAGGGAAACGCCCGCTGCGTCGCCTTCGTGATCCCGGCCCAAGAACCCCACCATGAGCCGCCGCAGCAGGAAGCGCTGATCGCGCGCCTGCGCGAGCGGCTTGCCGGCTACAAGGTCCCGGCGCGGATCTACGTCGTGGACGCCTTCCCCGTCACCGACAGCGCCAACGGCGTCAAGATCCAGCGCGCAAGACTCCGCGCCATGGCGATGGACCGGATCGCTGCCGAACAGGCTTCGCCTCGTTAAGATAGCTCGCGAGATTCATGCTGAGGAATCCAGGACATCGCCGAATAGGACGCGGTGAGCTGCGCCTGATGGGTCGAGAGCTGTGCGGTGACGTCGACGCCGGGGATGTCATCCGACAGCGTCGCGGCAAATGGCCCTCGCTTCAGCCTAGTACGACTTCGCCAGCCCCAGCACCTTTTCCGCGATGAAGCTGAGCGCAAGCTGCGGGCTGACCGGGGCGATGCGCGGGATCAGGACTTCGCGCAGATAACGCTCGACGTGGAACTCCTTGGCGTAGCCGAAACCGCCATGGGTCATCACGGCCTGCTCGCAGGCATGGTAGCCGGCTTCGCCTGCGAAATACTTCGCGGCATTCGCCCCAGCGCCGCAGGGCAAGCCCTTGTCGTATTGCCAGGCCGCCTGCATCACCATCAGCCAGGCCGCCTCGAGCTCGACCCAGTTCACCGCGAGCGGATGCTGGATGCCCTGGTTCTTGCCGATCGGACGGTTGAAGACGACGCGGGTCTTGGCGTATTCGGTCGCGCGCGCCAGCGCGAGCTTGCCGAGGCCGACGGCTTCCGCCGCGATCAGGATGCGCTCGGGATTCATGCCCTCGAGGATGTACTGGAAGCCCTTGCCCTCTTCGCCGATGCGGTCCTCCATCGGAATCTCGAAATCCTCGAAGAACAGCTCGTTGGAATCGACGACCTTGCGGCCCATCTTCTCGATCTCGTGGACCTTGATCTTCTTGCGATCGAAATCGGTGTAGAACAGGCTCAGTCCATGGGTGGGCGAGCGCACCTCTTCCAGCGGCGTGGTGCGCGCGAGCAGCAGGATCTTGTGCGCGACCTGGGCGGTCGAGATCCACACCTTCTGGCCGTTGACGATATAGCGGTCGTTCTGCGCCACTGCGCGGGTCTTGAGCTGGGTGGTGTTGAGGCCGGTATTGGGCTCGGTGACGGCGAAGCACGCCTTCTCGCGGCCCTCCACCATCGGCGGCAGCATGCGCTTGCGCTGCGCCTCGGTGCCGAACACGACGACGGGATTGAGCCCGAACACGTTGATGTGCACCGCGGAGGCGCCCGACATGCCGGCGCCGGATTCGGCGATGGTGCGCATCATGATCGCAGCCTCCGTGATGCCGAGCCCCGAGCCGCCATAGGCCTCCGGCACGCAGATGCCGAGCCAGCCGGCGTCGGCCAGCGCCTTGTGGAAATCGTGCGGGAAGCCGCCGTCGTGGTCCTTCTTCAGCCAGTAGGCATCGGGAAAGCCTTCACAGATCTTGGCGATGGCGTCGCGAATGGCTTCCTGCTGATCGGTGAGCGCGAAATCCATGTTGTTGATCTCCTTAGCTGGCGGCGCAGCTTTGGCAGCTGGATCCTCGCACCATTTCCTGCTTGAGCTAAACGTACATATATGTGAATTTATCTGTCAAGGTTATGAATAATGTATGGGACGACGAGATCGCCGCCGCATGGCGATGATGCACAAGAGGCCGGTCTGATGCGTTCGATGCTGTTCGTGCCGGGGGATTCCCCGCGCAAATTCGAGAAGGCGAGCGAAGGCAAGGCCGACGCGCTGATCATCGATCTCGAGGATTCCGTCGTCCCCGAGAAGAAGGCGGAGGCGCGCGGGTTGACGCTCGCGATGCTGAAGGCGCGCAGCAAGCCGCATCAGCTCTATGTCCGCGTCAACGCGCTCGACACCGGCATGACGCTCGCCGATCTCGCCGTGGTGATGCCGGGCAGGCCCGACGGCATCGTGCTGCCGAAATCGCAAGGCGGCGACGACGTGCGGCAGGTCGCGACCTGGCTCGAAGCATTGGAAGCTGCGGCCGGCATCACGGTCGGCGCAACCCGCATCGTCTGCGTCGCGACCGAGACCGCCGGCTCGATCTTCGGGCTCGGCAGCTACAAGGGCTGCTCCCCTCGCCTCGCCGGCCTGATGTGGGGCGCGGAGGATCTTTCCGCCTCTTTGGGTGCCACAGAGAAGTCCTCGGGCGGCGTGTTCCACAGTCCCTATCGCCTCGCGCGCGATCTCTGCCTGATGGCAGCCGCCGCGGCCGAGGTCGCGCCGATCGACACCGTCTACACCGACATCGACAATTTGGCCGGCCTCGAGCAGGAAACGCGTGCCGCACGGCGCGACGGGTTTTCCGCGAAGGCGCTGATTCACCCCAAGCATGTCGATGTCGTCAATGCGGCGTTCGAGCCGACGGAAGCCGAGCGCATCTGGGCAGAGAAGGTGATCGCGGCGTTCGCGAGCAATCCCGATTCCGGCACGCTGCGCCTCGACGGCCAGATGATCGACAAGCCGCATCTTCGCGCGGCGAAGAAGATCCTCGGCCAGCCGTAGATCAAGGGCAACGCGTCGCGACAGACGGGACCGGGTCATGATCGTTCGCCAAGCCGCAAACGTCCTGGAGATCATGGAATTCTTCGCGCAAGTGAGGAAGCCGGCGACGCTTGCGGAGATCGCCGATCATTTCGGCTGGCCGCGCTCGTCGACCTTCAACCTGCTCGCGACGCTGTCGGAGAAGGGCTATCTCTATGAGCCGCGGCCGCGCGCCGGCTTCTATCCGACCCCGCGCTGGCTGGCGATGGCGCGGATGATCTCGGAGGTCGAGCCGCTGCCGCCATGGACGCATACGCTGATTGCCGATCTCTCGGCCGAGACCGGTGAGACTGCGTCGATCGTGGCGCCTGCGGGCGTGATGGCGGTGTTCATCGACGTCGTCGAGTCCCAGGCCGCGATCCGCTATTTCGCGACCATCGGCCACCGCGTGCCGATCCACGCGACCGCGAGCGGCCGCGCGCTGCTGCTGCAATATTCGCAGGAGGAGCGCGACTCCGTCTATCGCAAGATCGAGTTCAAGCAATACGGCCCGTCGACGCCCATCAGCATCGACGCGGTGGAAGCCGAGCTGCGCATCTCGATCGAGCGCGGCTATTGCCAGAGCTTCGGCGACTACAGCCGCGACCTCGCGGGCGCTGCGATTCCACTGCCGATCGGCGACCGCAGGCTCTCCGTCGTCGTCGCCGGGCCCGAATTCCGCATCGGCCCGAAAGTCGCCGAGGTGGCCGCGCTGATCGCGCGGACGGTCGATCGGCTGCGGCCGAAGACCACCGCGGCCTGAAGCCGAAGCTTCATTCGAATCCCTGAATGGGCGGCGCCGAAGTCTGCGCCGGCACAGCCGGAGCCGCTTCAACAGGCTGCGCCGCAGGCGCGGCCTGAGCCGGCGGATTGCCGGCAGCTCGCATTTGGCCGTTGGCATTCATCGCCTCACGCGCGCGCGGCGGAGCGCCGGTGGCGGCTGCGCGATACGCCTCGCGGCGCGGCGGCTGCCGATGCCTCGCCGAGCGTGAATCTCTCACGCCCCAGGACCGGGCGATTGCAGGTCCGGCGGTATAACCGATCGCCGCGCCTGCGACGGCACCGATTGGCCCCAGCACGACCGCCCCCGAGACCGCTCCCAGCGCCGCAGCACCGGCGCGCTCTTGCGCGGCGGCGCTTGCAGGCACGCCAGCCAGCAGAACGACGGCAGTGATCAAAGCTTTGTTCATCGGAGCGCCTCCCTCATGGGAGAGATCACTCTTACTGAAATATGGCTGCAGGACGTTAGTTCGTTGCCAAACACGGGGCAATCGCCGATGGAACTCCGGCAATTCAAAGGCCTCGCCTTCAAACCGCGGTTCCAGCAGAGGTCGCGCGGCGCAACTACGGCGCGACCTTGTCGCTGGTAGAGCCGTCGAGCGCGCGATGCGCATTGCATCTGACGATGCAATCCGGCCTCTCCCCGCACGCGGGGAGAGGCGAAGACGATCAGACGATCTTGATCGACATGTCCGGCAATCCCTCGAGCTTGCACAGCAGCACGTCGCCCTTCACCACCGGGCCGACATTCTCCGGCGTGCCGGAATAGATGATGTCGCCGGCCTTCAACTCGAACGCTTCCGAGAGCTTTGCGATCTGCTCGGCGACGCTCCAGATCATCTTGCTGAGATCCGAGCTCTGCTTCACGGTGCCGTTGATTGCGAGCGAGATCGCGCCCTTCTCGAAATGGCCGGTCTTGCTCGCGGGGTGGATCGGGCCGATCACCGCGGCGTGGTCAAAACTCTTTCCGATCTCCCAGGGCTTCTTCTCCGCGGCCATGCCGTTCTGGAGATCGCGCCGGGTCATGTCGAGGCCGAGCGCGTAGCCATAGACGTGGTCGAGCGCTTTCTCGGCCGGGATGTTGGTGCCGCCGGATTTCAGCGCGGCAACCAGCTCGACCTCGTGATGATAATTCTTGGTCAGGGACGGATAGGGATGGTCGGCGACCTCGCCGACCGCGACGTTCTGGATCGCGTCCGTCGGCTTCTGGAAGAAGAACGGCGGCTCGCGGTTCGGATCCGAGCCGCGCTCGATCGCATGCGCCGCATAGTTGCGCCCGATGCAATAGATGCGGCGAACCTGGAACACTTGGGTCTCGCCGACGATCGGGATCGCGACCATCGGCACTGGGAAGATCGGCTTCGGTCCGGCCTGCGCTGCGGCCGGCGCGACCTCCGCGATGGAAGCTGCGGTGACTGCGGCGGCCGTTGCGAGCAGATCCCGGCGCGTGGTCTTTTTCATCTTTTGTGCTCCCTTTTGCTTCGCAGGTCGGCGTTCATGCGCGCCGATCCGGCTGATTAGTCGATATTCAGTATGCCAGCAACGCTGGACGAGCGTGACGTGACATCGTCTTATTGATGAGACCTAGCCGTGCGCGCCGCCTGGACCCCAAGCCGGCTGGCGCAATCTGCTAGCATGGAACTTGCATAAATTCTGGGCGACATGGACGCCGCATGAACCTCATCAGTCTCGATATCCGCATGCTCCGGTCGCTGATCTCCGTGGTCGAGACCGGCAGCATCACCGAGACCGCACGACGGCTGGGCCGCACCCAGCCGGCGATCACCCTGCAATTGCAGCGGCTGGAGGAATTGACCGGCAAGCAGCTATTCGAGCATGCCGGCCGCCGGCTGACGCTGACCGACGACGGCACAACGGTTCTCACCTACGCCAAATCCATCCTGAGGTTGCATGACGAATTGATTTCGCAGCTGGCGTCGCAGGAGATCGAAGGCCAGGTGGTGCTCGGCACGCCCGACCTCTATGCGGCGTTCATGCTGCCCTCGATCCTCAGCGTGTTCCGAAAGTCCTTCCCGCGTGTGCAGGTCGAACTCAATTGCGCGCTGTCGACGCCGCTGGTCGGGCTCGTCAAGCGCGGCGATGTCGACATTGCGCTGGTCACCCGCATGAACGATTTCACCGGCGGCCAGGTGGTGCGGCGCGAGCAACTGGTCTGGATGACCGGCGAGCAATCCGCCGCACACCAGGAACGTCCGATTCCGCTGGCGCTTTTGCCGCCAGGCAACATCTATCGCGACTACGCCATCGACACGCTGGAGCGTGCGAATCTGCGCTGGCGCATCGCCTGCGTCAGCGAAAGCGTCGGCGGCCTGCAAGCCGCAGCCTTTGCCGGCATGGCCGTCACCGTGCTCGGCCGCAGCGCGCTGGTGCCGGCAATGCGCGAGATCGGCCCCAACGAGGGCCTGCCGCCGCTGCCGAAGATCGAGCTGCTGCTCTACAAATCCAGCGGCGCGACGTCGAAGGCGGCCACGGCGCTGCACGACTATCTCGCGCACTATCTGCGCCTCGACGAAGAGCTCAGCGGCCGCGGTGCGCCGATTGAGCTTTCCTGACGTGTATCGCAGAGGTGGTCAAAAATACCCCGAAGCCGACCCCAACTGCGCCCACCCATCACGCAGCAGGTCGGACATTGCTGGGCGTCTGCTTTGACCTTCGCTTTTGACCCATTTCACAAGTAGGCCCTAGTCCAGCAGCGGCCCGGTATGCTTTGATGCGTGGGGGAGGAACCGAGACGCAAGGGTGGCCTGATGTACATACTCATTCGAAAATATACCAAGGTTCGTTCGGTCGCGGATGCTGCCCGCCGCGCCAAAAGCGGCGTCGGTCAGATCCTGAGGGAGTCGCGCGGCTTCAAGTCTTACTATGTGCTGGATGGGGGCGACGGGGTTGGTGTCGCCGTGATGCTATTCGAGGACCGCGAATGCGCCAATGCGGCGAACGATAAGGTGATGGAGTTCATTCAAGCAAGCTTGCACGACCTCGATCTCGGGGATCCCGAGATCATCGCCGGAGAAGTCTTGGTGAATATAGACTCTGCTGCGTAGATGTTCGCAAGGCTCCTCACGCCTTGACATGCACCAGGCTTTGCTCGCCCAGCGCCAGCGACGGCCAGAATTTTGACCAAGGCTGCGCCTGCTCGAACGCCGCCGCGATCTTGAAGATCGTGGGCTCGTCGAGCCACGGCGCCACGATCTGAAGGCCGATCGGCAGGCCATCGCGGTCGAAGCCGCAGGGCAGCGTCGCGGCCGGAAGCCCGGCGAGATTGATCGGCCAGGTGAAGGGCGACCAACCGAGATGCGGATCGACCTTGCTGCCGTCGATCGTGCCGACACCGATCTGGCCGGCCTCGAACGCGGTCACAGCGACCGTCGGTGTCACCAGTGCATCGATGCGCTCGAACAGCTTCACGAAAGCACCACGCGCCTGGCCACGACGGTAGCCAGCCTCGATGTAGTCCGTGCCGCTGTAATGCCGGCCGGCGCTGACAACGTCGCGATAATCGGCTTCGGAGCTTTCGAGATCGGCAATGGTCTTGGTCGCAACCGCCGCCGCCTGCTCGGTAAACGCGATCGGCTTCAGCGTGTGTTCCAGAATGTCGGGATCGAGGCCCGGACCATCCATGGTGACCTGCGCGCCGCAGGAGTCGAGAATGGCGAGCGCCTTGTTGAACGCTGCGCGCACGTCGGGGCTGATCGCGGCATAGCCGAGATCGACACTGGCGCCAATGCGGATGCCGTTCAGCCGCGCGGCGTTGGTATCGAAGCGCCGCGGCGACACCGGCAGGCTCGCGGGGTCGCGCAGATCGTAAGCAGCGATGATCTCCAGCGTCAGCGCGGCATCCGCAACCGTGCGCGTGATCGGCCCGGTATGGGCGAGCGAGGCCCAGGACGGCGGTGAGAAGCCGGGCGAACGCGGCACCAGGCCGAAGGTCGGCTTCAGACCGAACACGCCGCAGAACGACGACGGCACGCGGATCGAACCGACGCCGTCGGTACCGATCGCGATCGGCCCGCAACCGGCGGCCACGCCCGCCGCCGCACCGCCACTCGACCCGCCGCTGGTGCGGCCAGGATTCCAGGGATTGCGCGTGGTGCCGGTAACGGGACTGTCCGCCGTGAGCTTGTAACCGGACTCGCAGGTCGTGGTCTTGCATGTGATGATCGCGCCGGAGGCCTTCAGCGCCGAGACCACCGCGGCATCGACCTCGGGCACGAACGTCCTGTTCATCGGCGAGCCGGCATAGGCCGGCACGCCTGCGACAAAGACGAGATCCTTGATCGTGACCGGCACGCCGGCGAGCGCCCCCTTGGCCTCGCCCGCACGCATCTCCCTGGTGAGACGGTCAGCATCCGCCCTCGCCTGCTCGTACATCGGCGTCACCACCGCGTTGCAGGCTTCGCTCGTCGCTTGAAGCGCGGCGATGGTGTCATCGACGACATCGCGCGGGGTGAACGCCTTGCGCCGGAAGCCGGCCATGATCTCGGTTGCAGAAAGCGCGCCAAGGCCAGTCGGCGCCGGCGGGAAGGCCGTTCGGCCGGAACCATCAGTCATCATCAACCCTGAAAGCTAGCTGAGCGCCGCGTCGACGGCGCGCTTGGCCATGACCGTGACGAGATGCGCCCGGTAATCGGCTTCGGCATGGATGTCGGAGGTGAGACCGTCGGTGTCGATCTTGATCGCCGCGATCGCGGATCGATCAAAATTCTCCGATAGCGCCGCCTCCATCGGCGGCACCCGAAACACGCCTGACCCAGCGCCGGTGACGGCGACGCGGACACCATCGGCGAATTTCGCGACGAAGACGCCGACCAGCGCATAGCGCGACGCCGGTGCCTTGAATTTCGCGTAGCCCGCCCTCAGCGGCACCGGGAAGCGGATCGCTGTGATGATTTCGCCGGGTTCAAGCGCCGTCTCGAACAGACCAAGGAAGAAATTGTCTGCCGCGATCTCGCGCGTGCTGGTGACGATGGTGGCGCCGAGACCAAGAACGCCGGCCGGATAGTCGGCCGCCGGATCGTTGTTGGCGACCGATCCGCCGATGGTGCCGCGGCTGCGCACGGCCGGATCGCCGATCATCGAAGCCAGCGCCGCGAGCCCCGGGACTTTCGTCTGCACGAGCTTCGAGGCAGCCACGACCGCATGCGGCGTCATGGCGCCGATGGTGATGGTGGCGCCGTCGTCGGCAATACCTTTCAGCGATCCGAGCTTCGACAGATCGACCAGCGCGACCGGGCTGGCCAGCCTCTGCTTCAGCGTCGGGATCAGCGTCATGCCGCCGGCGACGAGCTTGCTGTCCTCGATCGAGGTCAGCAGTTTTGCCGCCTCGGGGATCTGGGCAGGCTGATGATAGGCAAACGGCTTCATTGTTGTCCTCCCTATTCCGCGGCGACCGGCAGCGATGCATTCTGAAGCAGGCGCCAGATCCGGTTCGGCGTCGCCGGCATGTCGACATGGGTGACGCCAAGATGCGACAGCGCATCGACCACCGCATTGATGACGGCGGCCGGCGAGCCGATGGTGCCGACCTCGCCGCAGCCCTTCACGCCCATCGGCGTGTGCGTGCAGAGCGTAGAGTGGGTCGCGACCTTCATCATCGGCAGATGATCGGCGCGCGGCATGCAGTAGTCCATCAGCGAGCCCGACAGCAGCTGGCCCGAGCCTTCATCATAGACCGCGTTCTCGAACAGCGCCTGGCCGACACCCTGCACGATGCCGCCGTGCAACTGACCTTCCACGATCATCGGGTTGATGACCGTGCCGACGTCGTCCACCGCCGTGTAGTTCACGAGAGTCACCGTGCCCGTCTCCGGATCGACCTCGACCTCCGCGATGTGGCAGCCGCCGGGATAGGTGAAGTTGACGGGATCGTAATAGGCCTGCTCCTCCAGTCCCGGCTCCAGCACTTCGAGCGGATAATTGTGCGGCACATAGGCCGCGCCCGCGATCTCCTCGAACGTCTTGGCGCGGTCCGTGCCTGCCACCGAGAATTTGCCGGCCTCAAATTGAATGTCCGCCTCGGCCGCTTCGAGCAAATGGGAAGCGATCTTCTTGCCCTTGGCGATCACCTTGTCGGTCGCCTTCGACAGCGCGGCGCCGCCGACCACCAGGGAGCGCGAGCCGTAAGTGCCCATGCCGAACTGGACGCGATCGGTGTCGCCGAACACGATGTCGACATTCTCGAAGGATACGCCGAGCTTGTCCGAGACGATCTGCGCGAACGTCGTCTCGTGGCCCTGGCCGTGATTGTGCGTGCCGATCATGACCGTCACCTGGCCGGTCGGATGCACGCGCACCGTGGCGCTCTCATAGAGACCGCCGCGCGCACCAAGCCGTCCCGCGAAACGCGACGGCGCAAGGCCGCAGGCCTCGACATAGGTCGAGTAGCCGAGCCCGCGGAACTTGCCCTTGCGCGCCGATTCCGACTTGCGGATGCCAAAATTCTTGACGTCGGCTGCGACCAGCGCACCGTCGAGGCAGCCCATCGGATCGCCGGAATCGTACTGCACCAGAACCGGCGTCTGATACGGATAGGCCTCCTTCGGGATCATGTTGCGGCGGCGAATCTCGACGCGATCGATCCCCATCTCGCTGGCGGCGACATCGACGATACGCTCCAGCACGAAGGTCGCCTCGGGCCGGCCTGCGCCGCGGTAGGCATCAACAGGCACGGTGTTGGTGAAGACCACCTTCACGTTGCAGTAGATCGCGGGCGTGGTGTAGACGCCGCCGAGCAGGGGGCCGTAGAGATTGGTCGGGATGTTCGGCCCGAAGGTCGAGAGATAGCCGCCCATATTGGCCAGCGTGTTGACGCGAAAGGCGAGAAATTTTCCGGTTTCGTCCAGTGCGAGCTCGGCCTCGGTGACGTGATCGCGGCCGTGGCGGTCGGAGACGTAGCCCTCCGAGCGGCTCGCCACCCATTTGATCGGCCGCATCACGCGCTTGGCAGCCCAGGTGATCACGGCCTCTTCGCCGTAGTGGAACTGCTTGACGCCAAAGCCGCCGCCGACATCCGGCGCCACCACGCGCAGCTTGTGCTGCGGAATGTTCAGCACCAGCGCGCCCATCAGGAAGCGTACGACGTGCGGAAACTGACTGGTGGTCCACAGCGTGAATCGATCGGTGCCCGGCTCGTATTCGGCGATCGCCGCCCGCGGCTCCATCGGATTGCCGATCAGGCGGTTGTTGACGAGGCTGAGCTTTGCGACATGCGCAGCTTTCCGGAACGCGGCTTCGACCGCGGCCTTGTCGCCGAGCTCCCAATCGCAGCAGATATTGTTCGGCACGTCGTCGAACAATTGCGGCGCACCGGGCCGCACCGCTTCAAGCACGCCGACGACCGAAGGCAGCACCTCGTAATCGATCTTCAAAAGCTCCGCCGCCGCATTGGCCTGTTCCGGCGTCTCGGCTATGACGAAGGCGACCATGTCGCCGACGAAACGCACCTTGTCCTGCGCGAGCATCGGAAATGGCGGCTCTTTCATCGGGACGCCCTTGGCGTCCGTGATGCCCCAACCGCAGGGCAGCGAGCCAAGTCCATCGTCGGCGACGTCATCCCCGGTCAGGACCGCAATGACACCCGACGAGGCCAGTGCCGCGCTCTTGTCGATGCCGCGCAGGATCGCATGCCCATGCGGCGAGCGCACGAAAACGCCCGCGGTCATGCCGGGTCGCTTGATGTCGGAGACGTAATTGCCGCGCCCGGTCAGGAAGCGCTGGTCCTCCTTGCGCTTCGGTGAGGCGCCAATGCCGATCACATTGCCCATGGTCACTCTCCCTTGGCGGCGTTCATGGCGGCAGCGCCGGCCATAACCGAGACGACGATGTTCTGGTAGCCGGTGCAGCGGCAGATGTTGCCTTCGAGGCCGTGGCGGACGTCAGCCTCCGTCAGGTCCGGCTTCTCGGTGGCCAGTGCCACCGCGGTCATCAGCATGCCCGGCGTGCAGAAGCCGCATTGCAGGCCGTGATGCTCGCGAAATGCCTCCTGCATGGGATGCATCCGGTTCGAACCGGGGGCACCTTGCAGACCCTCGATGGTGAGCAGCGTCGCGCCGTCGAGGGCCGGCGCCAGCAGCGTGCAGCTCTTCACGGGAAGACCGTTGAGGTGCACTACGCAGGCGCCGCACTGACTGGTATCGCAGCCGATATGGGTGCCGGTGAGGTTGAGCTGCTCGCGCAGGAGCTCGGCGACGAGCGTCGCCGGTTCGACGTCCACGATGGTGGGCCGGCCGTTGAGTGTGAAGGATATCTGCACGGTCATACTCCTGTGCGCGACGGGTCTCTAGGCGAGTGGAAGGGCGCTGCCGGTGGCCCATGTGGCCATCACGACATCGCCGACGGTGAAGGGATCCGCGAAGAAGGTCTTTTCCGGCACATAGGCCACGAACTCGTCGTCCGGCACGGTGTCGAGCATGACCTTGACGAAGTAGCCCTGGTATTCGATCGCGAGCACCCGGCTCGGCAGCGACGTGGTGCAGCCCGGCGGCAAGTCCTTGCCGGGCCGAACCAGCGCGACATCGTCGCGGCGCACGGCGATTTCGACCTTGTCACCAACACTGACAGTGGATCGCGCCTGAAGCGGCACCTCGATGCCATCGGGCGCGGCCTGCGCCAGCGTGAAGCTCGCGCCATTGACCTTTTCGACCCGTCCCGACAGCACGTTCTGTCCGCCCATGAATTCGGCGACATAGCGGTCATGGGGGTGAGCGTAGACGTCGCGGGCGGCGCCTGCCTGCTTGATCTTGCCTTGCTCCATCACCACCACAAGGTCAGCGAGCGCGATCGCCTCGAGCTGGGTATGGGTGACGTGGATGAAGGTGATGCCGAGCTCCTGCTGCATCCGCCGCAACTCCTGGCGCATCTGCACGCGAAGCTGCTCATCGAGCGCCGAGAGCGGCTCGTCGAGCAGCAACACCCGCGGCTCGGTGATCGCCGCGCGCGCCAGCGCCACACGCTGCTGCTGGCCGCCGGAGAGCTGCGCCGGAAGGCGGTCGGCGAACTGCGTCAGCCGCACCTTCTCGATCATGGCATCCGCCGCACGCAGCCGGTCGGCCTTGGACATGCCGCGCACACGCAGCGCAAAGGCGATGTTCTCGCGTACCGTGAGGTGCGGGAACAGCGCGTAGGATTGGAACATCATCGCGGTGCGCCGCTGCACCGGCGCGAGGCCGACGACATTCTGTCCACCGATCACGATCTCGCCCGCGGTCGGGTCTTCATGCCCGGCGATCATCCGCAAGATCGTGGTCTTGCCGCAACCGGAGGGACCGATGAAGCAGCAATAGGCGCCGTCGGCAATCTTGAGGTTGACGCCGTCGACCACGTAGGTCGCGCCATCAAAGCTCTTGCAGACACCCGCCAGTTCGATATCGCCGCGATCGCTCTTCATTCCAAGCTCAACCTTTTGCGCTGCTGCTGCGCTTCTTCTGGATCAACACGATGCTGCCGAGGCTTGCACCGATCACGACAAAGGAGACCACGGTCGTCACCGTGCCGAGCGCGTAAAGTGAGGGCGAAGTGACGTTCAGCGTCATGCTCCAGATTTCCAGCGGCAGCGTGTTCAACGAACCCGCCGTCTGCAGGCTGCGTGCGAACTCGTCGTAAGACAGCGTGAAACCGAACAGCGCGACCGCGACGAGGCCGGGCGCGAGCACCGGAATCATCACCAGCCGGACCGACTGCCAGCGGCTGGCCCCCAAGTCGTAGGCCGCCTCCTCCCAGACACGGTTGAAGCGCGACATCACCGCGAACATCACGAGCACGCCGAACGGCAGCGTCCAGGACAGCTGCGCGCCGAGCGCCGAGGTGTACCAGCTCGCGTTCAGCTCGAGCGCCTGGAACAGGAGCCCGGTGCCGAGGCCGAGCACGAGGCCGGGCGCAACCAGGCTGCCGATCATCATGTAGAAGACGATGGTGTCGCCGCGAAAACGCTTGCGGAAGCCGAGGCCGGCCAGGAACGAGACCACCACCGTGATGATGGTGACGATGACCGCCAGCTTGATCGAACGGTCGAACGAGCCCTTGACGTCGCCGGTCCGCACCTGGGTGAAGAGATCGACGAACCAGTGCAGCGAGTGGCCCTTCATCGGAAACACAAGTCCGCCGCGAATGTCCTGGAACGACAGGATATAGATGCAGAACATCGGACCGTAGAGTGCGATCACGTAAAGCGCGAACAGCGTCGCCAGCACGTAGAACGTCCAGGGCCGCTGCCCGCGGCTCGGCGCGATTGCCTTGGTGGTCGCGGGCGCGACCGTCTCGGGCATGCCGGCGAGAACCGCGCTCATCGCGTGATCTCCTGCCTGATGTCCACGGTGCGCAGGATCAGGGAGACGATCGCGACCAGCACCAGCGTCAGCAACACGGCGCTCGCCGCGGCGGTCGGGTATTGCAGCACGCCGACGTCCTCGTAGAACGCGCTGACCACCGAGGCCGAGCCGCCGCCGGACATCACCTTGACCACGAAGAAGTCGCCCATCACGATCGACACCACGAAGATGGTACCGAGCGCGATGCCGCTCTTGGACATCGGCACCACGATCAGGCGCATGATGTCGAATCGGCTGGCGCCCGCATCGATGGCGGCCTCGATCAGCTTCTTGTCGATCCGCGCCATGGAATTGAAGATCGGCACGATCATGAAGATCGTGAGCTGGTGGACATAGGCGATGACCACCGCGAGGTCGGAGAACAGCAGCACTTCCAGCGGCTGCCGGATTACGCCCATTGCCAGCAGCGCCTGGTTGATCAGGCCTTCCTTGCCGAGCAACGGGATCCACGAAATCATCCGGATGATGTTCGAGGTCCAGAACGGCACCGTGCACAGCAGGAACAGGCCGATCGCCAGCAACGGGTTACGGACGTGGAACACCAGGAAATAGGCGACGAAGAAGCCGATGATCAGGGTGAAGATCCACGTCAGCACCGTGAACTTGATGGTCGCCAGATACAGCTTCAGCGTCAGCGCCGAATGCAGGACCTCGACATAGCTCGCGAGTGTGAAGCCCGGCGTCAGCCCACCGAAGCCGTCCGTCGCAAAGAAGCTCGCGGCCAGCACGACCAGGATCGGCGCCACGAAAAATGGCACGAGCACCAGAACCAGTGGTGAAACGTAGAGCCAGCCGGCGAGATTGGCGCGTGCCGGAGTTCGAGCTGGACTAAGACTTGGCTGCATATCGGCCTCGAAGTCGGTCTTCTCGCGCCGGCGCGGTTCGCGCGCCGGCGCCTCGCTGCATCAGGGAAAGCAGGTTTCAGGCCACCTTGAAGTCGTTCCAGCGCTTGTTCATGTAGGCCGCCTCGTCCATCAGCGTGTTCCAGCACGAGATGTTCTTGACGCGGTCGAGGAACGAGCCGCCGTCACGCTTGGTGCCGGCCTTCTCCATCGCGACGCCGTAGGGATCGTTGACAACCTCAGGCGCGGGCTGGCCCTCGTACCAGAATGCCCATTCGGCAGGGGTGAGGAATTTCTTCGCGGTCGACGGCACCGGGCTGTAATAGCCGTAGCGCGCGACGAAGCCGCCCTGCCAGCCCGACAGATACCAGTTGAGATATTCGTAGGCCGCATCGAGCTTCTTGCCGGAGAGATGCTTCATCAGGCCCATGCCGTTGCACCAGCCGCGATAGCCTTCCTTGCCGTTCTTGACGTTGACCGGCGCATAGACGCAGGGAATCTCCTTCACGCGAACCGCAGCGACCGCCGGCGACCACATCGACTGGATGACCACTTCGCCCGCCGCCATGAGCTGCACCGACTGGTCGAAGGTGGTCCAGGTCGCGCGGAACTGGCCCTGCTTCTTTAGCTCGATCAGCTTGTTGCAGGTGAAGTCGATCTCCTCCTTCGTCATGTTGCCTTTGTTGCCGTACTTGATCAGGCCCGCGCTTTCGAAGCAGAGCGCGGCGTCCATGATGCCGATCGCGGGCACGTCGAGGATCGCAGCCTTGCCCTTGAACTTCGGGTCGATCAGGTCCTTCCACTCGGTGACTTCATGGCCAACGAGATCGGGGCGATAGCCGATGGAATCGGCGTTGTAGACCTGGGGCAGGAAGGTCGCCCATTCGGTGACGCCGTCATGCAGATCGGTCGAGTCGGGCTTGGAGATGTACATGGCCTCGTAGGGCGAGATGCCCTGGCGCGGGATCTTGTGGCCGTCGATCTCGCCCTTGGTGAAGATCGGCAGGATGTTGTCGAATTCCTTGATCTTCTTGACCTCGATGCCCTGGATCACGGCACGCTTGGCGGCGAGCTTGGCCTGCCAGCCCTCGAGATCGGCAATATCGACCGTATTAGCCTGGCTTATGAAGCGATTGATGGCAGCGGAGGTGTCGAGGTTCTGCATCGTCACCTTGAAGCCGAGATCCTTGGCGGCCTGGTCACCGATCGCCTTCACCACCGAGTAGGAGACGCCGACATGGCGCAGTTCGATGTCCTTGATCTCCTGCGCCCAGATCGTCGGGAAGCCGCGGATCGCGTCCGATCCTGCGGCGGCGCCGGCGACCACGGCCGCCCCCTTCAACAGCGTGCGGCGGCTCAGCTTTTTCTGCCGTACGTCCCCGGTCTCCGACGGATCGGCCGCAGATGTTCCCTTGTCCCTGTCAAGCATGGCAACCCTCGTTGGCTACAATGAACGCTCGCACCGGTCGCCATTGACCGGCTGCGGAATTGATTAGTTGCGCGCGAGGCTATGGGCGGGATTTTGCGAAGTAAAATTGGAAGTAAAAATTCGCGTTATAAGGGGGGCTAATGGTTCGGGCGGCTGCATTTGCTTTTGGCAGCACGCATAAGAAGGCGTCAGGACGTGCATACAAGACGGCGAATTCAACGCGGCGGGCTTTGTCACGCGGCACGTGTGACAAGCCTTGCGCTGCTCGCTGCCGGAACATCGTGCGCGGCGCATGCCGGCGCGGTCTCGCTCGCGCCGGCAGGGCTGCAAGCGATCGGTACCATCGATCCCCGCTTTCAGTCCTACAACATCGAGATGGTGGAGGTGACCGGCGGGCGGTTCTGGAAGCCTTATCCGCAAACGATGCGCGCGCCGGCCGACAAGGATCGCTACAGCTACAGACCTCCGATCGATCTCGGAAACACGCGTCTGCGCAAGCTCGCGGCGGCGTTGGCGCCGGCGTATCTGCGCGTGAGCGGCACCTGGGCCAATGCGACATTCTTCGCCGACACCGAGAGTGCGCCAGCCGCGCCGCCATCGGGATTCAACGCGGTGCTAAGCCGCGCGCAGTGGCGCGGCGTCGTCGACTTTGCGCGCACGGTCGATGCGGAGATCGTCACCTCCTTTGCCATCAGCCCGGGCAGCCGCGATGCGGATGGCCTTTGGAGGCCGGATCAGGCGCAACGGCTGATCGACTATACGCGTTCGCTGAGCGGCCACATCGCCGCCGCCGAATTCATGAACGAGCCGACGCTCGCGGCGACGAACGGTGCGCCGCCTGGATACGATGCGAAGGCTTATGTCCGGGATGTCGGGATATTTCACGAGTGGATGCTACGCGCCGCGCCGGGGACGCTGATCGTCGGACCAGGCTCGGTCGGCGACACCGCTTCCGCCGACGCGTCCGGGCTCCGCACGCGCGACCTGCTCGCCGGCTCAGGCTCCGGTGTCGATCGCTTCGCCTATCATCACTACAACACGATCTCGCCGCGCTGCGGCGGCCGCGATGAGCCGTCAGGCGCGCTGTCCGAAGCGTGGCTTGCCCGCACCGATGCCGCGCTATCGACTTACAAATCGCTGCGCGACGAATTCGCGCCGGACAAGCCGATCTGGCTGACGGAAACCGCGGACGCCGCCTGCGGCGGCAATCGCTGGGACAAGACTTTCCTCGACACGTTCCGCTATCTCGACCAGCTCGGACGCCTGGCCAAGGCTGGCGTTCAAGTGGTGACGCACAACACGCTGGCCGCGAGCGATTACGGATTGCTGGACGAGAAGATGTTCCGCCCGCGGCCCAGTTATTGGGGCGCGCTGCTCTGGCATCGGTTGATGGGCACGACAGTGCTCGACGCGAACGCAGTCGCCGCGCCAGATCTCCATCTCTACGCGCATTGCCATCCGGGCATGCGGGGCGCCGTGTCCGTGCTCGCGATCAACGCGTCGCGGCAAGAACCATCCACCCTGACGCTGTCACACCCCGTCGAGAGTTACACGTTGCATGCGACGTGGCCGCAAGACGCGACCGTGCAGCTGAACGGCAAGACACTCGCGCTGAGTGCTGATGACGAACTGCCCCGACTTGAGCCGCGCGCAACGCCTGCGGGAGCGATCCGGCTTGCGCCGGCGACCATCACCTTCCTGGTGTTTCCAGCGGCCGCGAATCGTGCCTGTAGTTAGCCGCTCTCAGGATTTCAGCGCGTCGCGCGCCGTCTCCGGCGCCATCAGCGTCGCTATGATCGTGATGATCGACAGCGCGATGATGTAGACCGACACCGCCCAATACGAGCCGGCCCATGCGAGCAGCGCGGTTGCGATCAACGGCGAGAAGCCGCCGCTGAGCGCGGCCGCGACGTTGGCACCAAGCGATGCGCCGCTGTATCGCACCTGGGTGCGGAACAGTTCCGGCATGAACGCGGCCTTCGGTCCGAACAGCAGCGCATGCGTCAGCGTCATCGTGACCACGAGCGCGAGCGTGATCAGCGCCGGGTCCCTGGTGTCGAGGAACCAGAACAGCGGAAACGCCAGCGCCACCGAGAACACGCCGCCGGCGAGATACAGCGCCTTGCGGCCGAAGATATCGGAGAGCCAGCCGGCGAGCGGCAGCGTCGCGAACTCGACGATCGCAGCGTAAACGACGGCATTCAGGATCACTTGCCGCGGCAGGCCGAGCTTCGTCGTGGCGTAGAGCACAGTGAAGACGGTGAGGAGATAAGCCAGCCCGACCTCCGAGACCGTGATGCCGATCGCGAGCAGAAAACTGCGCCAGTCGCGGCGCAGCACTTCCAGTACCGGCTGCGCCAGCACCTCCTTGCGCTCGACCACCTCCTTGAAGTGCGGTGTCTCCGCAAGCCTTAGCCGCACGATGAAGCCGACGCCGACCAGCAGAATGCTGATCCAGAACGGCACGCGCCAGCCCCAGCTCAAAAAGTCGGCCTCGGGCAGTTGCGTCATCAGGGCGAAGATGCCGGTGGATGCAGCAACACCGACAGGAAAGCCGATCTGCACCAGGCTGCCGTAGAAGCCGCGGCGATTGCCGGCATGTTCGATCACCATGACGACCGCCCCGCTCCATTCGCCGCCGAGCCCGATGCCCTGGACGAAGCGCAGGATGATGAGCAGGATCGGCGCCCACACGCCGATCTGGCTGTAGGTCGGCAGGCAGCCGATCAGGAAGGTGCCGAGCCCCATCGCGATCATGGTCGCGACCAGCATCGTCTTGCGGCCGAGCCGGTCGCCATAGTGCCCGATGATCGCGCCGCCGATCGGCCGCGCCACGAAGCCGACCGCATAGGTCGAGAACGCCGCGAGCGTGCCGACGAACGGATCGAAGCTCGGAAAGAACAGCTTGTTGAGCACCAGCGCCGCCGCCGTGCCGTAGATCAGGAAGTCGTACCACTCGATCGCGGTGCCGAGCGCGCTCGCCCACACCACATGCGCCGTCGTCGATCTCTCCGTCGCGCCGGAGACCCCCGTTGCTGCCGTCATTCCATGCCCCAAAGATTCCTGGGCGGCATCATGGCCAATCGCGATGGCGGTTGCAACCTGCGGGGTGTTGCTTCTGGCGATGACCACAGCGGGAATGGTGGCGCACAACTGCATCAACACCGTCATTGCGAGGAGCCCTTGCGACGAAGCAATCCAGACTGCCTCCACGGAAAAAGTCTGGATTGCTTCGCTGCGCTCGCAATGACGGGTGTTGAGGCAGTTGCGGTTCCCGTCGTCCGCCAGCACAGCGGAACTTTCCGGGCTACAATTCGCCATTGACAAATTCATTCGCTAATATCTAATTTATCGCCAGGATAATCGGCCGCGCCAAGCGGCCCACCAAAGAGAGGGAACGACGATGAGAGGGTTTTTGGCCTGCGCCATGCTCGCGGCCATGACTTCGGCTGCCATGACGTCGACCGCGATCGCGCAGGTCTCCGACGATGCGGTGCGGATCGGCGTGCTGACGGATCTGTCGAGCTGGGGCCGCGACAACAGCGGGCCGGGATCGGTCGAAGCCGCGAAAATGGCGGTCGAGGAATTCGGACCGACCGTGCTCGGCAAGCCGATCGAGATCATCAGCGCCGACCACCAGATGAAGACCGACGTCGGCGTGCAGATCGTGCGCGGCTGGTTCGACAACGGCAAGGTCGACGCCGTCGTCGACATCCCCAATTCCGGCATCGCGATTGCCGTCCACAACATGGTACGGGAGCGCAACAAGATCGCCCTGCTCTCCGGTCCCGGCGCGAGCTCGCTGACGGACGAGCTGTGCAGCCCCAACACCGTGCATTTCACCTACGACACCTACGCCCTGTCGAAGGTGACCGCCTCCGCCGTGATCAAGGAGGGCGGAAAATCCTGGTACTTCGTCACCGCCGACTACGCCTTCGGCCAGCAGCTCGAGAAGGACGCCACGCGCTTCATCAACGAGATGGGCGGCAAGGTGCTTGGTGGCGTGAAGCACCCGACCAATACCGCGGACTTCTCGTCCTTCGCCCTCCAGGCACAGAGCTCGAAATCCGACGTCGTCGCCTTCGCCAAGGCCGGCCAGGACACCGACAACGCCATCAAGCAGTCCGGCGAGTTCGGCCTGGTCCAGGGCGGCCAGAAGCTCGTCGGCCTGTTGATGTTCGACACCGACGTGCACGCAATCGGCCTCAAGGCCGCGCAGGGCACCTACATGACCACGGCCGCGTACTGGAACATGGACGAGGCAACCCGCGCCTGGTCGAAGAAGTTCTACGAGCGCACCAAGGTGATGCCGACCATGATCCACACCGGCGTCTACGGCTCGGTGCTGCACTACCTGAAAGGCATCAAGGCGGCCGGCACCGACGATCCCGCCAAGGTGATGGCCAAGATGCGCGAGCTGCCGATCGAGGATATCTTCGTCCATGGCGGCAAGTTGCGCGAGGACGGCCGCGTCATCCGCGACATGTATCTGGCCAAGGTGAAGTCGCCCGAGCAGTCCAGGGAACCCTGGGATTACCTGGAGATCATCAAGACGGTGAAGGGCGAGGACGCCTTCCGTCCGGTCTCCGAGTCCAAATGTCCGCTGCTGAAGAAGTGAGGCCCGCATGACCGGCAACGAGCGCAACGCAATTGAGACTTACGAGTGCGATGTGCTCGTCGCCGGATCAGGCGCCTCCGGCATGTCGGCGGCGATCACGGCGCGCTATCGCGGCCTCGACGTGCTGATCGTCGAGAAGGAGCCGCGTTTCGGTGGCACCACCGCCCGTTCCGGCGGCTGGCTCTGGATCCCCGGCACCTCGCTAGCGAAGGCCTACGGCATCGAGGAGACGCCGGAGCAGGCCCGCACATATCTGCGGCACGAGGCCGGCAATAATTTCGACGCCGCGCGCGTCGATGCGTTCCTGAGCGCCGGTCCCGAGGCGGTGGATTTCTTCACCACCAAGACCGCCCTGCGCTTCGACATGCCGCTGGTGTTCCCGGACTATCACGCCGAAGCGCCCGGCGGCGCGCAGGGCGGCCGCTCCATGGTGACGCGCCCGTTCGACGGCCGCGAACTCGGCGAGCAGATCAAGACCCTCGGCATGCCGCTGCCCGAACTCACCGTGTTCGGCATGATGTTGGGCTCCGGCAAGGAGATCATCCATTTCATGCGGGTGACGAAATCGCTGACCTCCGCGGTCTATGTCGCAAAGCGCCTGTCGCGGCATCTGATGGACGTGCTGCGCTACGGCCGCGGCATGACGCTGACCAATGGCAACGCTCTGGCGGGACGGCTGGCCAAATCGGCGCTCGATCTCAAGATTCCGATGTGGTTGTCCTCTCCCGTGCGCGAGCTGACGGTCGAGAGTGGCACTGTCACCGGCGCCGTCGTCACCCGCGACGGGCGAGATATACGCATTCGCGCAAGACAAGGCGTCGTGCTCGCCTGCGGCGGCTTTCCGCATGACGTCGAACGCCGCAAGAAAATGTTTCCGCATGCGCCGACCGGCAATGAGCACTATTCGCCGGGCCCCACCGGCAACACCGGTGACGGCTTGCGCCTTGCGGAAAGCGCCGGCGGACATGTCGAGGACCGTCTGCCGAATGCCGCGGCCTGGGTGCCGGTGTCGCTCACTACGCGCAAGGACGGCTCGAAGGGCGTGATGCCGCATTTCATCGACCGCGCCAAGCCCGGCGTGATCGCGGTGATGCGCGACGGCAGGCGGTTTGCCAATGAAGGCAATTCCTACCACGACTTCGTCCAGGCCATGGTCAAGGCGGCCAAGCCCGGCGAGGAGATCGCGGCCTTCCTCGTCTGCGATCACAAGACGCTGCGGAAATACGGCCTCGGCTGCGTGCCGCCCTTCCCGATGCCGACCGGCCATCACCTCAAGACCGGCTACCTCATGCGCGGCGACACGTTAGAGGCGCTCGCGGCGCAAGCCGGCATCGACGCCACGGCCTTCGCCGCGACCGTCAGGCAGTTCAATGCGACCGCGCCGCTGGGACACGATGCCGCTTTCGGCAAGGGTTCGAAGGCCTACAACCGCTACCAGGGCGATGCGCTGCACGGCCCCAATCCGTGCGTCGCGCCGATCGAGAACGGCCCGTTCTACGCCATCAAGATGGTGATCGGCGACCTCGGCACCTATGCCGGCATCGTCACCGACGAGAACGCGCGGGCGCTCGACGCCGAAGGCCGGGCCATTCCCGGGCTCTACGCCGCCGGCAACGACATGGCGAGCATCATGGGCGGCAATTATCCCGGCGCCGGCATCACCCTTGGGCCGGCGCTGACCTTCGGCTACATTGCCGGCCGTCATCTCGCCGAAAGCGCCGCCAAGCGCAACGCGGCGTAATCGTACGCCAGGAGGCGCATGAAGAGAGAAAGCCGCGGCATCCAATCGATCGAGGTCGGCGGAGAACTGCTCCGCGCCCTCGCCCGCAGCGGCGAGCCGATGATGCTGCGCGACCTCGCGCGCGAGGCCGGCATGACGCCGGCCAAGGCGCACCCCTATCTCGCCAGTTTCTCGCGCATCGGGCTGATCGAGCAGGACGAGACCACCGGCCGCTACGAGATCGGCGCGCTGGCGCTGGAACTCGGCCTCATCAGCCTGCGCCGCCTCTCCGGCGTGCGCATCGCCGGACCAAAGATCGCGGCGCTTGCGAGCCAGATCGGCCACGCGGTCTCGCTGGCCGTCTGGGGCACGCATGGTCCGACCGTGGTGCAGTTAGAGGAGCCGGGCCAGCCGGTGCACATCGTGATGCGGGCCGGCTCTGTGATGGCGCTGCTGGAGACCGCGACCGGCCGTGCCTTCGCGGCCTTCCTGCCGGAGAAAACCATCAATGCCGCGCTCGACAGCGGCCTCGACCGTCACGGCGTCGGCTACAATCCGAAGCGGGCGGTGAAAGGCGCGAAGGTCGCCGACATGCTGGCTGAAGTCCGCAAGCACGGCCTCGCCCGCGCGCTCGGCGATCCCCTGCCCGGCGTCAATGCATTCTCTGCACCGGTGTTCGATCACGCCGGCCATGTCGCACTGGTCATCACCGCGATGGGACCGGAAGGCACGTTCGATGCGCGCTGGGACAGCCCGATCGCGCATGCCTTGCGCGACTGCGCCGGCGCCATCTCGAAGCGGCTGGGCTGCGGGATCACGGTTGCGGCGGAGTGAGGCCTCGCGTTGCCACGTTGCCCCACACAACCACCGCTGTCATGCTCCGCGAAAGCGGGGCATCCAGTACGCTGCAGCCCTTCGGTTCAATCGCAGACGTCACGGAGTACTGGATCGCCCGGTCAAGCCGGGCGATGACAGCGAGAATGGGCCGCCTTCCTACCTCTCCTTCACCGGCACCGTGTAGTTCAGGATCAGCCGGCCGCCGTCCGGATAGATCGTCTGCCCCGTGATGTAGGACGCATCGTCGCTGGCCAGGAACGCAACCACGGAGGCAACCTCGCTCGGCTCACCGCCGCGGCCGGCTGGCGTGCGTGACATCACGGTCTTGCGGGCATCCTCCGAGGTGTAGATGGAAGACGCCACCATGTCGGTCAGGATGGTGCCCGGCCCGACCGCCACGACGCGGATGTTGTGCGGGGCCAGCGCGACGGCAGCAACCGAGGTGAGCTGCTTCATGCCGCCCTTGGAGATGGCATAGGTCGCAAGCGTCGGGATCGCCAGCAGCGCATTGACCGAGGACATGTTGATGATGACCCCGCCACCGCTGCCTTGCGCGATCATTTGCTTCGACGCCGCCTGCACGCCGAAGAACGCGCCTTTCAGATTGATGGCGATGATTTCGTCAAAATCCTGCTCGGAGATATCAAGGATGTTCTGGTTGCGGGCGACGCCTGCATTGTTGACCATGATGTCGAGCCGGCCGAACTCTTTCACGGCGGTCGCAACGAGCTGGTCGACGTCGGCACGCTTGGCGACGTTGCCGGGGACGGTGCGCAAGGCATCCGGCCGCCCAAGCTCGGCAGCCGTCGCGGCGAGGCCCTCGGCATCGACGTCCGAGATGACGACCTTGACGCCGTCGTCCAGGAATCTCTTTGCGCAGGCCTTGCCGATGCCGCGCGCCGCGCCGGTGATGGCGGCGACCTTGCCGGATAGTTTCATAGTCTCACTCCAGAATAGCTGCTTAGACAGCAGGCCATCGCCGGGTGAGATACCCGGCTCAGGCCGCTGCAAATCCGAGATGAGCACGGAACCGGTTCTTGATAAAGACGGCATCGCGCGAGGGCAGCGAGCGCGGCGGATTTTCCGCCAGAACCTTGATGACGAAGAGTCGCGGCCCCTCGCCCGGGGTGGCGATCTGCGCTGCGAGACGTTCCGCCTCGGCGATCGTCCGCGCGATTCCGGTCGCGGCAAAGCCGCAGGCTGTGGCAATCGCGGTGAGATCGACGCCGCGCCCGGTATGGCTCGCCTGCATCCCGGTCTCGCCGAAATGCTGGTTGTCGATCACCACGATGTCGAGATTGCGCGGACGCGCAACGCCGATGGTGGCGAGACCGCCGAGCCCCATCAATTGCTCGCCGTCCCCGGTCAAGGCGAGGACGCGCTTGCCGGGCTGCGCCTGCGCAAGCCCAAGACCGATCAGCGCGGCGCCGCCCATCGCGCCCCAGAGATAAAAATTGCCGTCGTGATCCCCCACGGAATGGAGGTCGTAGGTGGGCGAGCCGAGACCGGAGACGACCAGCGTGTCCTTGCGGTCCTTCAGGAGCGCGGCGACAGCGGCGCGACGATCGAGTTGAGCTTGCATTGGCATCACCACTTCTTCTTGCCGATCAGGCGCTGCCCGATCAGCACTGCGATCTGCTGATCGGATTCATAGGCGAGCGCTGCGGCCGATTCGACCGTCTCGACCAGATCTTCCGGCGTCTCTGCGCGCATCACCTTCAGGCCGATCGCTTCCAGCGAGGGCTGCGTCGCCCGGCTCATCGGCACCTGCCAGGGATTGAACTCGGCCCATTCACCGCGCATCGTCACCAGCATCAAGAGCGGAAAGCGGCCGATCGCCGAGAGCGAGAGCATGTTGATGCAATTGCCGACCCCGCTCGACTGCATCAGCAGCACGCTGCGGTGGCCGCCGAGCCAGGCGCCCGCGGCAATGGCGATGCCCTCCTCTTCCGTCGTCAGCACGTTGGTGGTGACGTCGCGGTCGGCCGAAAACAGGCGGATCAGCTGGCTATGGCCGGCATCCGGCACATAGGACATCTGCCTGACGTCAGCGGCCTTCAGGACGCGATAGAGCTCGCTCGGCCAGTTGTCGCTCGAGCGCGTTTCAAGATTGGGTTGAGGGCTGTGCACCGCGAGGTCTCCGTGAGATTCGGAAGGACGTTAGCGATGTTCGCGCGCGATGGCTCTGACCGTCTGGCACGATCAGGTATCGACGGATTGTATAGCTGCCGTTGGCGGCAGGCAGCGGCGGTGCCTCTGCTCCCTCGCCCCGCTTGCGGGGAGAGGGTTGGGGTGAGGGGGAGTCTCCGCAGGGACGCTAGCAGTTGGACTCGCGGAGAGTCCCCCTCACCCGGATTGCATCTTCGATGCAATCCGACCTCTCCCCGCAAGCGGGGCGAGGTGAAGTCAATTCGCCGCCGACCTCGCGGCCGGCATGTAGATCTGCGCGTAGCCTTCCTTGATCGCGGACGTGATGCGGTCGAGGCGGCGGTCGATGTGCTTTTCCAGCACGGAAACGCAAGCCTCCTCATTGCGCGCCTTCAACCCTTCGACGACGGCGCGGTGCTCGGCCTGCGTGTTGGAGCGGTTGACGCGGTCCATGTCGATCCAGCGCACGAAGCGGATGCGGGCGTTGACGTTGCGCAGCACGCGCAGCATCTCGGCGTTGTTCGACATCGCCATCAGCCGCTCGTGAAAGGTCTCGTCGAGCTCGACCAGCTCGACCGAGGAGCGCTCGCCGGGATCGGGACCGGTCGCTTCGAGGAATTTCAAGAGCGCGTCGATGTCTTCATCTTTGGCACGCTTGACAGCGAGACGGACCGAGGCGACCTCGATCGACTTGCGCAACTCGTACAAATCGAAGATCTCGTGCGCGTCGAGCTCGCGGCAGAAGAAGCCCTTGCCCGGCGTGAAGCGCAGGAAGCCTTCGGTGTTGAGACGATTGAGCGCCTCGCGCAGCGGCGTACGGCTGACGCCGAGACGCTTTGCCAGCTCGCCTTCGTTGAGTCGTTCGCCCGGCTTGAACTCGTAGCTCACGGCCATCGCCTTGAGCTGTTCATAGACGCGATCGACGATGCTATCGGAAGCCAGTTCCACGTTGCTCTTCATAAGCTGCATTCATGCCCGAACACAGCCCAATATACCGGGGCCGTGAAGATGATTGCAATGCAAAGGACAGCTTGGCAGAGCTTGTTCAGAGCTTTGCGACACCTGGAATCAGGCAAAGACGCGCGGGCGCAGTCCAGCATGAAACCAGGTGATCATGGAATAGATATCGTAGACCGGCAGCCCGACCTCGGCCTGCAAGGCTGCCGCGTAAGGCGGCATGTTGGTGCATTCGAGCACGATGGCGCCGACGTCGGGGTTCTTTGCGACGAGCTGCTTGCCCGCCTCGACCACGTCGCGCTCGGCCAAGCCGACGTCCATGTCGTCCTTCTCGGCCTTGATCAGGACGCGGAAGAATTCCTTGCCATGCTCAGTGCCGACCAGCGGCGTGTCGAGCGGCACGCCGGCGCCTTCGAGATGGGCCGGCGTCAGGGTCGAGCCCGACACCGTGACGAGGCCGACGCGCTTGCCGGGCGGCAAGGTCGCCTGCACCCACGGCACCTGCATCAGCGATGAGGTCGCAACCGGCACGCCGACGGCCGCCGCGATCTCCCTCTGAAACAGCGAGAGGAAACCGCAATTGGTGGTGATGGCTTCCGCGCCAAGCCGCACCAGATCCTTCGCCGCATCGATGAAGTCAGGCAGCAGGCCGGCCGCGCCCTTCAGCACCACCTTCTCCGGCGAGGCGCCGCTCACCACGCGATAGAGCACGGGGAACGGCCAGGTCGTGCCGTTGCCCATGTCGCCGGGAATGCGGGGAAAGCGCGCCTCCAGCATCAGGATGCCGAGCGGCGCGCCATAGATGGCCTTGCCACCACGGGCGATGCGGGAGGACGAGCTGGCAGAAGTGGTCATGGTGCGACCTCAGAGGAAGCGGGTGGGCGAGAACGGCGCAAGCGGAATCTCGGGCTGCTTGCCGCTCAGAAGCTGGGCTACGAGACGGCCGGTGCGGGCCGAGCCGACCAGGCCGACATGGCCGTGGCCGAAAGCATAGACGATGTCGCGCGAGACGCGCGCGTAACCGATGCAGGGACGTCCGTCCGGCATGCTGGGCCGATGACCGAACCAGCTCTTGATGCGCGAGGCCGGAATGTCCCTCGGAAGTTTCGGGAACATGCTGAAGAGATGGTCGCGCAGGATCTCGGCGCGCTTCCAGTTGGGCGCGGCCTCGAGGCCGGCGATCTCGACGGTGCCGGCGGCGCGCAGGCCCTTGTCGGTCCAGTTCACCACCATCTTGGCATCCGATGCCATGATCGAGCTGCGCGGACCCGATTCCGGATTCTCGATCATGACGTGATAACCGCGCTCGGTTTCCAGCGGTAGCGGATCGCCGACGGACGCGGTGAGCTGCTTCGATCGGGCGCCGGCGGCGACCACCGCAGCATCGCAAGCAATCTCACCAGTCTCGGTGAGAACAGCGACGAGCCTGTCGCCGGAAAGCTTCAGCCCCGTCGCCTTGGAGCGCACGAGCTTGGCACCGCTTGCCAGCGCGTGATTGGCCAGTGCCGCAACATAAGCGCCGGGATCGCGGCAGCGCCCGGCTTCGTCCACCACCACGCCGAAGGTGTAGCGCGGATGCAGGTCCGGCTCGCGTTGCCGCATCTCGTCGGCATTGAGCTCCAGCCACTCGACCCCGACCTTCTTGCGCAGGCGCCAGCCAAGATCGTTGTCGAAATTGCCGCGCGACGGAAAGGCATGCATCACGCCGTTGCGCTCGATCAGTTCTGGGACGCCGGCTTCTTCCGCAAGCTTCCGGTGCAGCAGCGGTGCATCCTTCAGGAGATCGCGCAGCGCAAAGGCGGTCTTCTCGACGCGCGCCTCGGTCCAGCCCGAGAGCAGGTACTTGATCAGCCAGGGCAACGCCGTCGGCAAATACGACCAGCGGATCGCGAGCGGACCGAGCGGATCCATCAGATAGAACGGCACCTTCTTCCAGATGCCAGGCTCGGCCGGCGGGATCACCGAATGCGAGGAGAGCCAGCCGGCATTGCCGTAGCTCGCCGCCTGTTCGCCACCGGGCTCGCCCGCGTCGATCAGCGTGACGCGATGGCCCTCGCGCAGCGCCTCGATGGCGCTGATCACGCCGACCGCGCCGGCTCCGATGATGGCGACGTGGCGGCCTTCGGGCATCGCTTACGCCTTCACTGACGGCACAAAATCCTTGCCGACCGAGATCGCGCGCGGATCGATGATGCAATGGAGGATCGACGGCTTGCCCGACGCCAGTGCGCGCTCGAATGCCGGCGCAAACTCCTCGGTGCGCTCGACACGCTCGCCATGGCCGCCGAACGCCTTGGCGTACATCGCAAAGTCCGGGTTCTTGAGCTGGGTGCCGACGACGCGACCGGGATAGTCGCGCTCCTGGTGCATGCGGATGGTGCCGTATTGCGAATTGTCGACGACGATGACGACGAGCGGCGCGTCGTACTGCACGGCGGTCGCGAATTCCTGGCCGTTCATCAGGAAGCAGCCGTCGCCGGCAAAGGCAATGACGGTGCGATCCGGATATTGGCGCTTCGCGAGCACAGCCGCCGGCACGCCGTACCCCATCGAGCCCGAGGTCGGGGCGAGCTGGGACGCAAAGCTGTGAAAGCGATGGTGGCGATGGATCCAGCCGGCATAGTTGCCGGCACCGTTGCAGACGATCGCGTCCTTCGGCAGCCGGTCGCGCAGCCAGGTCATGACCTGGCCGTACTGGAACGTGCCGGGCAGCTCGCGCGCCTTCTCGGTCCAGGCAAGGTAATCGGCATGCGCCTTGGCGGCCTCGCCCTTCCAGGCCACCGCCCCGGAGGGCTTCAGCGTCTCGACTGCGGCGGCGAACGCGGCGGGCGTCGCCTGGATCGCGAGCGCCGGCTGGTAGACGCGGCCGAGCTCCTCGGAGCCCGGATGCACATGGATCAGCTTCTGCTGCGGGGTGGGAATGTCGAGCAGCGTGTAGGACGAGGACGGCATCTCCGACATGCGGCCGCCGATCAGCAGAACGACATCGGCGCCGTCAATGCGTGCCTTCAGGCCCGGGCTCGGCCCGATGCCGAGATCGCCGGCGTAATGCGAATGGTCGGCGTCGATCAGCGAGGCCCGGCGGAACGAGGTCGCCACCGGCAGGTCGAACCGCTCGGCAAAACGCGCGATGCTCCTGGTCGCCTCATCGGTCCAGCGCGAGCCGCCGAGAATGACGAGCGGCGCCTTGGCACTCGCGAGCATGGCGCCGACGCGCTCGATATCCGATGGCGCGGGCCAGCTCACCGCCGGCTCGATGCGCATGGCATCGGCGACGGCGGCGGTCTCGGTCAGCATGTTCTCCGGCAGCGAGATCACCACGGGGCCCGGACGGCCCTGCATCGCGACGCGGAAGGCGCGCGCGACCAGCTCCGGAATGCGGTCGGGGCGATCGATCTCGACCGTCCATTTCGTCATGGTGCCGAACACCGCCTTGTAGTCGAGCTCCTGGAACGCCTCGCGCTCGCGCATGCCGGTGTCGACCTGGCCGACGAACAGGATCATCGGCGTCGAATCCTGCATCGCGATGTGGACGCCATGGCTGGCATTGGTCGCGCCTGGGCCGCGGGTGACGAAGCAGACGCCCGGGCGCCCGGTGAGCTTGCCATAGGCCTCCGCCATCATCGCGGCGCCGCCTTCGGCGCGGCAGATCATGACGTCGATCGGGCTGTCATGCAGCGCGTCGAGCGCCGCCAGATAGCTCTCGCCCGGCACACAGGTGACGCGCTCGACGCCCTGGGCGACCAGCTGATCGATCAGGATCTGGCCCCCGGTGCGGGTGTTACGAATGGTCATGACGGCTCCCTGCAGGCTCTGGCGATGCGCTCGAGCGCGTCGCGAAAATTTCGTTCGGAGGTGGCGTAGGACAGGCCAACAGGAGGTGCAAGATCGAAAGGCTTCCCGCTCCCTGCGCATGCGTCATGCCCGCCCCTGCCGTTTGCACTACCGCCCATTCGCCATGATGCGGCGGCAATGATCGAGCGCCGCGCCGATCAGGTTGTCGCTCGCCTCCGGCGTGCGGAACGCCGAATGCGCCGACAGCGTCACGTTCGGCAGTTTCGTGAGCGGATGGCCCGGCGGCAGCGGCTCGACGGTGAAGACGTCGAGGCCGGCATGGGCGATGTGGCCGGAGCGCAGCGCATCACACATCGCGTCCTCGTCGACCACGGCGCCGCGCGCCGTGTTAATCAGGATGGCGCCGGGACGCATCTGCGTGATGCGCTCGCGTGACAGAAACCCCTTGGTCTCCTCGTTGAGGAGCAGATGCAGCGAGACGACGTGGCTGTCCGCGAGAAGCTTCTCCAGGGAGACGAATTCGACGCCGGCATGCGTCTTCGGCGATCTGTTCCAGGCAATCACCTTCATGCCGCAGCCAAGCGCCATGCGCGCGGCTTCCGCCGCGATGCCGCCGAACCCGATCAGGCCAAGCGTCTTGCCGGTGAGCTGCAGCGCGTCGCGGCGCAGCCAATTGCCCTCACGCATGCCGCGATCCATCTCTCCGAAGCTCTTTGCCGAGGCCCACATCAGGGCGATCGCGCATTCGGCGACGGCCGTGTCGCCATAGCCCTTGATGGTGTGAACGGAGATGCCGCGCTGGCCAAGCTCTTCCGGATTCATGTAGCTGCGCGCGCCGGTGCCGAGGAAGACGACGTGCTTCAAGGCAGGACATTTCGCGGCAATCGCCGTCGGCACCGCGGTATGGTCGACGATCATGATCTCCACACCGTCAAGAAGGCCTGGCAGGTCGCCCGGAGTGATTGCGGGGTTGCGATTGATGCCGACCGGAAGGCTGTCCGCGCGCAGCAGTTTCTCGGTGACTGCGGCAAGGGTGTCATTGGCATCGACGAAGAGAGCGCGCACGGGCCTGTCTTTCCTGTCCAGTTTAAAATACCGTATTGCATTTTAGTCTGAATACAGAAATAGTCCAGACGCCGGGTTCGAATGTCCTAAAGCGACTGCCCAGGAGAACTGCCATGAATCGCAGGGATGCACTCACCACTGTCGCCCTCGCCGGAGCTGCGATCGCCGCAACCGGTTCGGCCAAGGCCGACACCGCGCCGGGCTCGACGCTCGAACGGATCAAGAAGAGCGGTGTGCTGCGGATCGCCGTCATCGCCGGCCAGGATCCCTACTTCCACAAGGACCTCGCCACCAATCAATGGTCGGGCGCCTGCATCGACATGGCGAACGACATCGCCGGCAAGCTCGGTGCCAAGGTCGAGACGCTGGAATCGACCTGGGGCAACCAGATCCTGGATCTCCAGGCCGAGAAGATCGACCTTGCCTTCGCCGTGAACCCGACACCGGAGCGCTCGCTGGTCATCGATTTTTCCACGCCCATCCTGGTGCACTCCTTCACCGTCATCACCAAGAAGGGTTTTGCCAAGCCGCAAACCTGGGCCGAGCTGAACAAGCCCGAGGTCAAGATCGCCGTCGACATCGGCTCGACCCACGAGACGATCGCGCGCCGCTATTGCCCGAAGGCGACGATCCTCGGCTTCAAGGAGCGCAACGAGGCGATCCTCGCCGTCGCAACCGGACGCGCGGACTGCAACATTTCGCTGGCGGTGCTTTCGGTCGCGACCTTGAAGAAGAACCCGACGCTCGGCGAGCTCGCGGTGCCACGTCCGCTGCTCACGCTGCCGACCAACATGGGCATCCGCGCCGAAGGCGACCGGCGCTACAAGGACTTCCTCAGCGCCTGGGCCGACTACAACCGCTCGCTGGGCCAGACCCGCGAATGGATGTTGAAGGGTTTTGAAGCCGTCGGTCTCGGCGCGGACGACATTCCCGGCGAAGTGCAGTTCTGACACATTCGTCGTTCGGGTTGCCGCGCCCCCGGTTTCCATGGAAACTGGCGGGAGAAACAGTGATGCTCGAGCGCATGCCGCCCCCATCGAAGCGCACCAACGACCCCGAGCGCACCAAGCGCGACATCCTCGAAGTGGCGATGGCCGAATTCGCCTCGGAGGGCCTATTCCGGCGCCCGCGTCGATGCGATCGCCGCGCGAACGCGCACGTCGAAGCGGATGATCTATTACTATTTCGGCGGCAAGGAGCAGCTCTACCTCGCGGTTCTGGAGGAGGCCTATCGCAGCATCCGCGCGCTCGAGGATCAGCTCGACATCGAAAGCTGCGACGCGCGCGAGGGATTGCGCCGGCTGATCGAGGCGACCTTCGACCATGACGAGCGCAATCCGAACTTCATCCGCCTCGTCTCGATCGAGAACATCCACCACGGCAAGCACCTGAAGCAGAACCAGCAACTGCGCCAGCTCAACGCCAGCGTGATCGCGACGCTCGACGGCATCCTCAGGCGCGGCCGCACTGAGGGCGTCTTCCGCGACGACGTCGACGCCATCGACCTGCACCTGGCCATCAGCTCCTACTGCTTCTTCCGCGTCGCCAACCGCCACACCTTCGGCGCCCTGTTCGACCGCGACCTCAGCGAGCCCAGGGTGCTGGCGAAGAGCCGCACGCAGATCGTGGAGATGATTTTGGCGTGGCTGGCGGCGAAGGCCTAGCGACCGCTACACACGCGCTGTCATGCCCCGGCTTGACCGGGGCATCCAGTACGCCGCAGCCTATCGAGGAATCACTACCGTCTCTGGAATACTGGATCACCCACCTTCGCGGGTGATGACACCGAGAGCGGAGCAGCAGCCCCCTCACCCACTCCTCTTCTGCCGCGTGCTCGCCAGCAGCACCAGCATGAAGGACGCCGCCGTCATCAGCGTCGAGATCGCGGCAATCGTCGGGTCGATCTCGTCGCGGAGCGCGGTGAACATGCGCTTGGTCAGTGGCTGGTATTGGCCGCCGGAGATGAACAGCGCGACGATGGTCTCGTCCATCGCCGAGATGAAGGCGAAGATGCCGCCGGCGACCACGCTGGACTTGATCTGCGGCAGCGTCACCGCGAAGAAGCTGCGCAGGCGGTTCATGCCGAGGCTGCGCGCCACCATCTCCTGCGCCGGATCGAAGCTCTGGAGCCCCGCGAGCACGGAAATGACGACATATGGCAGGCCCAGCATCACGTTCGCCAGCACGAGGCCCGGCAGGGTCGCGACCAGGCCGACCTTGGCATAGACGAAGAAGATGCCGACCGCGGTGATGATGATCGGCACCACCAGCGGCAACAGCAGCGCCATGTGGATGATCCGCATGATGCGCAGCTTCGACTGGCTGATGGCATAGGCGGCGGCAACTCCGAGCGGCGTTGCGATGACCACGGTGAAAAACGCGACCGTCAGCGTCACCCGCGTCGCCTGCATCCAGGCCGGGTTGGCGAAATACTGCTGGTACCAGCGCAGCGAGAAGGACGGCGGCGGGAAGGTCAAAAAGCGCGCGCTGGAGAAGGAGATCGGCGCGATGATCAGCACCGGCAGGATCAGATAGACCAGCACCAGCGCGCTGATCACGTAGAGGACGATCCGGGCGGGGGACAACCGCGTCATTTCTGCCCCAACACGCGATCGAGCGAAATGAAGCGGCTGACGACGAGGAAGATCAGGAGCACGCTGACGAGCAGCACCACGGCGACGGCGCTCGCCGCGCCGAACTGGTTGTAGAGCTCGACATTGCGGCTCACCAGCATCGACACCATCACGGTGCGGCCGCCGCCGAGCAGTTCCGGCGTGATGTAGAAGCCGAGGCAGAGCACGAACACCATGGTGCAGCCCGCGAGCACGCCCGGCAACGACAGCGGCAGGAAGACGCGGACGAAGGTGAGCGACGGGCTGGCCCCCAGGCTGGCGCCGGCCTGCATCAGATCACCGGGGATCTTCTGCATGGTGGCATAGAGCGGCAGCACCATGAACGGCAGCAGGATGTGCACGGTCGCCACCACCGTGCCGAACGTGTTGTGGACCAGCGCGAGCGGCTCGGAGATCACATCGAGATAACGCAGGAACTGGTTGATCACGCCGGTGCGCTGGAGCAGCGCCAGCCACGCATAGGCGCGGACCAGCACGCTGGTCCAGAACGGCAGCACGACCAGCGAGAGGATGAGGATGCTCCATCCCTTCGGGACAGAGTTGGCAAGATAGGCCACGGGATAGCCGAGCAGCAGCGCGATTCCCGTGACCGCGAGGCTGATCTCGAAGGTCAGCGCGAAGCTGCGCCAGTAGATGTCCTCGGTGAAGACGCGGCGGTAGTTCTCCAGCGTGAAGCCGTCATGGTAGATCGACTGCCAGGCCAGCCAGCCGACCGGCAGCACGATCAGAGCCAGGATCACCAGCAGCGCCGGCGACACCAATGCCAGCATCAGGCCGTGCTCGCGGCGCTGATGCTTTTGGGAGGGATCTGGCACTGACATCGTCAACGCTGCCTCGCTTCGCTTAGCTCTACGCCTACTTCTGCATGAACGACGCCCAGCGCTTCTCGGCCGCCTCGCCGGCCGGCGACGACCACCAGGCGTAGGACATCAGCGCCTGCTTGGCCGCATTGGCGGGCTCGCTCGGCAATTGCGCCGCGCGCTCGGCCTTGATCACGTTGGTCTCGAACGCCTTGGGATTGCCCGGGCCGTAGTCGATATGCAGCGGCAGATTGGCCTGGTGCACGGGATCGACGGCCTCGTTGAGGAACTTCACCGCCGTCTCGAGATTTGGCGCGCCCTTGAGGATGCAGAGCGAGGTGCTCTGAAGGATGCCCTGGTTGTAGGTGAAGGACACCTTGGCGCCTTCCTTGGCCACCGCGCTGACGCGGCCGTTCCAGGCCATCTCCATGTCGACTTCGCCGTCGTTGAGAAGTTGCGCCGACTGCGCGCCTGACGTCCACCACACCGTGATGTGCGGCTTGATCTCCTCAAGCTTCTTGAATGCGCGGTCGACGTCGAGCGGGTAGAGCTTGTCGGGCGCGACACCGTCGGCCATCAGCGCGGCTTCCAGCGTGGCGATCGGGTGATTGCGCAGCGCGCGGCGGCCGGGGAATTTCTTGACGTCCCAGAAATCGCCCCAGCTGTTCGGCGCGTCCTTCGGGAAGGTCTTTTGGCTAAAGGCCAGCACGCTGGAATAGAACTCGTAGGATACCGAATAGGGGCTGCGATAGGCCTCCGGCATCGCCGCGGCGTTGGGGATTTTCGAGAAGTCGAGCTTTTCGATCAGCCCCTGCTCGCCGCCGCGCAGGCAATAGCCGGTGGGCGTGTCCACGACATCCCAGATCGGCTTGCCGCTGCCGACCTGGGTCTTGAGCGCGGGCCAGGCATCGGGAATGGAGTCCTGGTTGATGGTGATGCCGAGCTTCTTGGCGGAGGGATCGAGGATCGCCACCGTCTGCGCCTGCTGATAGGCGCCGCCTTGCGAGACGAAGGTGATCTGCTCGGCCGCGCTCGCCGCCGTGCCGCCAAACGCGATCGCGCCCAACAGGGCGTAGCCCAATGCAGAATTCTGTTTCGTCGTCATCCTCGCCTCCTCCATCGCCAAAGAGATCTCACTGACCAATCGCATCGAGAAACTGATACCAGCCGGCGACCATGCGCACGGCAGGCTCGCGCAGCGGATAGAATGGAATCGCCTTCATGCGCCGCGCGTCGAGCAGGCCCACGTCGGGCGCCTCGCCGCGCACGAAGGCGGCGAGATAGCGCCCCATCAGGCTCGACATCGCCACGCCCGCGCCATTGTAGCCCATCGAGAACAGCGTGCGGTCGTCAAGCCGGCCGATATGCGGCACCGAGTCCAGCGTCATGGCGACGAGGCCCGACCATTTGTAGGCGAGCGGCACCTCGGTGAGATCAGGGAAGATGCCGACCATCGCCTTGCGCAAGGCGTCGAACGCGGCTTCGGAGTCCTCTTTGCCGAAGGCGCCGCGGCCACCAAAAATGACGCGATTGTCGACCATGCGGAACCAGCGCATCATGCGCTTGGTCTCGGTATAGGTGCGCCCGGTCGGCATCAATTTTCCGGCGAGATTGCGCGGCAGTTTTTCCGTTGCGACCATGGCGCTGCGGAACGGGATCAGCGTGCGCTGCATCTGCGCGGTGGCGCTGGTGAGGTCCGAGTAGCTGTTGGTGGCGATGATGGCCTGCTTCGCGCGCACGGCGCCATTCGGCGTCTCCGCGACGATGCCGCCCTGCTCTCGCCTCAGCTTGAGCACCGGCGATCCCTGGAAAATGGAGACACCGCGGCGCGCCACGCCGTCGGCGAGGCCGCGCAGATAGTTCAGCGGATGAATGCCGCCCGAGCCGGGATTGAGCACGCCGCCGACGAAGATGTCCGAGCCGGTCTCCTCGCGCACCCCGCGCTTGTCGAGGATGCGGACCTCCACATCGCCCATCTCGCGCGTCATCCAATTGGCTTCGTCGATCGCGGCCCTCAAGGTCGTCTCGTTATGCGCGACCTTGACCTGGCCTGCGCGCGTCAACGCGGCGCTGGTGATGCCGAACTCGGACACCAGCTCCTCGACGATGTCGGTGGATTCATGCGCGATCTCGTACATGCGCCGCGCCATGGCGCGGCCGTGCACGGCGTCGATCTCGCGAAACGACAGGCGGAACTTTGCCGTGATCACCCCGCCATTGCGTCCGCTCGCGCCCCAGCCAGGGCGGTTGGCCTCGAGCACGACAGGGGCAAGCCCGCTTTTGGCGATGTGGTGCGCTGCGGAGAGGCCCGTATAGCCCGCACCGATGATCACCACGTCCGCTTGCAGCTCGCCCGACAGGACCGGAAACGCGCGCGCCGGCTCCGCCGTGGCTTCCCACAGCGAATTGGCCGATGGCAGCGCGCTCCAGTCTCGTGTCATGCCCGCGCTCATGCCTTACGCCGCCGGCCCGATCGCGGCGTCGGCGAGCGCCTTCAGCGTCGGATAATGGAAGTCCGGCTTGGTCAGCGTCTCCACCGCCGGCGTGCCACCGAAACCGGCGATGCCCTGGCGGCGCTCGATCCAGCAAACCTTGTAGCCGAGCTTCCGCGCGATGCCGATGTCGTGGTACTGGCTCTGCGCGACGTGGAGGATGTCGGACTGCTTGTAGCCAAAGGCGGACTGGCGGCCCTTGTTGTAGGCGAAGAATTCCGGGTTCGGCTTGGCAACGCCGGTGTCGTCAGCGCAGACAGTGTCGTCGAAGGGATTGCCGAGCGCGTGCGCGTAACAAGAGAGCGCGACGCGATCCGCATTGGTCATCGCAACCAGGCGGAATTTCGTGCGCAGACGCTTCAAGGCCTCGACCGAGTCCGGGAACGGCCCCCAGCGCAGCACGGCGAGCTGGAACACGTCGCAGGACGCATCATCCGCCGGCAGCCCGAGCTCCTTGGCGAGATGGCGGTAGACGTGGAACATCACCTCGCTCGAGCGCTCGTAGTGCTTGTCGCGGCCGCGCTTGTAGGATTCGAAGATCTTGTCGTCGCTGAGCTCGGCCGGCGACTTGCCCGAAATCCTGCGCACCGCGGAAAGCACGCCGGTCTCGAAATCGATCAAGGTGCCGACGACGTCGAACGTGAGAACCTTGAAATTGCTGAACGCGGCTTGGGACGACATTTTGGTCTCTTCTCTCGAGTTGGATTGGGCTTAAGTTCAGTCCCCCACCCTGGGGACGACGATGGTGTCCTCGGGGTGGAGGGTGACGGTGAGGCTGCCGCCGAGCGGCGGGATGCGGCTGTAGGCCTGGTGATAGCTCGGCTGGCGCAGGCTGAGCGCGACGCCGCCTTCGAGCGCCAGAAAGATGCGCAAGCTCTCGCCCTGGTAGACGATGTCGGTGACGGTGCCGCTGAGCCGGTTGCAGGCGGCATCCTGCGCGCCGTCGTCGATCAGCAGCTTCTCGCTGTGCACGGCCAGCATCAGGGCATCGCCGTCGGGAATGGCGCGGGCACTGCGCAACAGGGCGTTGCCGAGCGCAACGCTGGAGGCATCGACGCGGCGCACCGGCAACATCGTCGCCTCGCCGATGAAGCTTGCAACGAAGGAATCGGCGGGATGGTCGTGCAGGCGCGCCGGCTCGTCGATCTGGATCAGCCGGCCGTCTTTCATCACGGCGACGCGGTCGCTCATGGTCAGCGCCTCGCGCTGGTCGTGGGTGACGTAGATGATGGTGGCGCCGATGCGCCGGTGCAGCGCGCGCAGCTCGATCTGCATGGATTCGCGGAGCTGCTTGTCGAGCGCGGAGAGCGGCTCGTCCATCAGGATCAGCCGCGGCTCGAAGATCATGGCGCGTGCGAGCGCCACGCGCTGGCGCTGGCCGCCGGAGAGCTGCGCGATGCCGCGTTCCTCGTAGCCGGCAAGACCGACCATCGCCAGCGCGGCGCGCACCTTGTCGGGCCAACTCGCCTTCGGCAGGTGGCGCGCGCGCAAGGGGAAGGCGACGTTCTCGCCGACGCTCATGTGCGGGAACAGCGCGTAGTTCTGGAACACGACGCCGATGTCGCGCTTGTGCGGCGGCATGTAAGTGACGTCGCGGCCGCCGAAAAGGATGGTGCCTGACGATGGCAGGATGAAGCCGCCCAAAATGCCGAGCAGCGTGGTCTTGCCGGAACCGGAGGGGCCGAGCAGCGAGACGAACTCACCGGCGCCGACATTGAAGGACACGTCGTCGAGGGCGCGAACCGCGCCGTAAGCCTTGCTCGCGGACCTGATCTCGACGCTTTCCGCTCGTTTGTCCAACGATCGACCTCGCCATGTCCTCAGCCGGCGTGCCTCACTGCGCGCCATAAGCCTGCTTTATAGACAGGGATTTGGAGCACTCCTGGTTGTAGCGTGCACTGCAACCAATCCTTCGCTCGAAGCCCCTGTCTTTAGGCTGTCATGCCAATGACACCAGACTTGGCAAAACTCGGCAATTGCCAAATTCTCACCGCGCCCATAACATGGTGTTATGCCCGAGCTGCGCCGGATGCTGCCCTCCAGTAACGCCCTGTTCGTCTTCGACGCAGCGGCGCGCAATGGCAGTTTCACGGCTGCTGCCGCCGAACTGAACGTCACGCAACCGGCAGTGAGCCGGATGCTCGGACAGTTCGAGGAGCATCTCGGCGTCCGCCTGTTCGATCGCACGGCTGGCCGCGCGGTGCTCACCGAGGAGGGCGAGCTCTTGTATCGCCGCGTGCTCGAAGGCTTTCGCAGTATCGAAAGCGGCCTCGTCGAGATCGAGCGGCGCCGCAAGGGCACCGAGACGGTGACGCTGTCGGTCTCCTCCGCCTTCACAACGCATTGGCTGATGCCGCGCATCGACAAGCTGCAGCGGCAGTTTCCGCAGGTGGACCTGCGCTTCCAGCTTATTTCCGGCGCGCTGCGCGGGCCGGTAGAGAATGTCGATCTCGGCATGCGCTTTCGCGACCGCGACGAGCCGTCGTCCGGCGGCACGCTGGTGATGAAGGAAGTGATGCTGCCGATGTGCAGCCCAGCCTATCTCGGCGCGACCGATCCGGCCGAAGGCAACACCATCATCCGCCTCGCCGAGACGCCGGGCGACTGGGCCACGGACTACGCATCGCTTCTCACGGGGCGCCGCGGTGCGGCCAAGGCGCTGAGTTTCACCGACTATGCCGTCGTGATGCAGGCTGCGCTGCTCGGCCAGGGCATCGCGCTGGGCTGGCTAACGGTCGCCTCGCACTGGCTCTTGACCGGCGCGCTGGTGCCGGCCTCCGACACGCTCACCACCACGCGCCGCATCTGCGAATTCCTGCCGCCGCGCAACCGGCCGATGCGCCCCATCGCCACTGAGATCCGCGACTGGATCATCGCGCAGATGAAAAGCGAGATCGCCGCGATCGACAAGCTCTATCCCAAACTCGGCGCGATGGCGGCGTGCTATTGAGCGGCGAGTGAACTTCACGAGAGGTCGTCATGCCCGGGCATGTCCCGGGCATCCACGTTCTTCGTGCCGCGGGCCAAGGCGTGGATGGCCCGGACATAGGCGAGCGGAAGCGACGCCGTTCTTCGGACGGCTAGGCCCGGCCATGACGCTGTGAAACTTCGGCGCCTCTCCCTCCACGTCATTGCGAGCGCAGCGAAGCAATCCAGAGTCTTTCCGCGGAGGGATTCTGGATTGCTTCGCTGCGCTCGCAATGACGGTGCGGGTAGACTCCCGCCTCTCCCCGCATCCGCCTTCGCTAAAGCTTCGGCGGACCAGCGCGGGGAGAGGCGAAGCTTCCTTCAATGATGCTCGATTGCCCTGATCGCGCCGCGGAGCTCGGCGAGGCCGCGCAGGCGGCCGATCGCGGTATAGCCCGGATTGGTGCGCTTGGTGGCGGCGAGATCGTCGAGCATGCGGTGGCCGTGATCGGGACGGAAGACGATTCTCTTGTCGGGTGCGCGCCGCGCGTTCTCCTTCAGCAGCGCCTTCAGCACCGCGACCATGTCGACATCGCCGTCGAGATGGTCGGATTCGTAGAACGACAGGCCGTCGGCCTCGCGCTTGGTCGCGCGCAGATGCGCAAATGCAATGCGCGGGCCGAAGCGCTCGGCCATATCGGGCAGGTTGTTCTCAGGCCGCACGCCGAGCGAGCCCGTGCACAGGCAGATGCCGTTCGCCTTCGACGGCACCGCATCGAACAGCGCCTGATAGTCGTCGGCGCTCGAGGCGATGCGCGGCAGGCCGAACAGCGGGCGTGGCGGATCGTCCGGATGCAGCGTCAGCGACACCCCGAGCTGCTCGGCCACCGGCGTCACGCGCGCAAGGAATTCGGCGAGATGCTGCCGCAGGATCTTTGGCGTGATATCGCGGTAGGTCTCCAGCCGGTCGCGGAATTGCGGGATGGTCATCGGCTCGGTGGTCGAGCCGGGCAGCGCGCTGGCGATGACCATGACGAGGTAGTCGATGTCGGCCTGGCTCATCTGGTCGAACAGCTTTTTGGCGCGCGCCTGCTGCTCCGGTGAATATTCCTGCGCAGCGGCAGGACGCTTGAGGATGTGCAGCTCGAACGCAGCAAAGCGGTCCTGGTCGAAGCGCATGGCGCGGGCGCCGTTCGGCAGTTCCCATTCCAGATCGGTGCGGCACCAGTCGACGACCGGCATGAAATTGTAGCAGATGATCTTGATGCCGGAAGCGGCCACCGCCTCCAGGCTCGCGATCCACGCTTCGATGGACTTCGTCGCCTTGCCCCCGAGCCGCTTGACGTCGTCGGGGATCGGAATCGATTCCACCACCGACCAGGTCAGTTGCGAGCGGCCTGGCTGACCGTTCTCGATGAAGCTCTTGCGCTCCTCGACGGCCTTGCGTGTCCAGGCCTCCCCGATCGGCACCTGATGCAGCGCCGAGACGATATCACTCGCCCCGGCCTGCCTGACATCGTCGAGCGAGACCGGATCATCCGGCCCGTACCAGCGCCATCCCTCCAGCATCATGGGTCTCTCCGATCAGTTCGCGGTTAGCACGACCTTGACGCTCTGCGAGCGGTCGAGCGCCAGCCGCAGCGCATCGGGTGCGGTCGAGAGCGGTCGCTCGGCGGTGACGAGCGACAGCACGTCGACGCTGCCGGCGCCGATCAGTTCCACCGCCGTCATGAACTCGAAGCCGAAGCGGAACGAGCCACGCAGGTCGATCTCCTTCGCCATCACGGCGTTCGACGGCGTCGGGATCTGGCCACCCGGCAGATTGCCGATCTGCACCACAACGCCGCCACGCCTGATGATGCCGATCGCGCTGGCAAGGCCCGCGGCGGTGCCCGAGACCTCGAATGCGACATCGTAGGGACGCGCAGCAGCCTGGGCCTTCAGACCCTCCGCGCCGGCCGAGACGTTCTCGACATGCGAAGCGCCGAGCCGGGTCGCAAAGGCGAGCGGTGCCGTCGCGATGTCCGCCACCGTGATGTCGGCCATGCCGGCGCGGTGTGCGGCGAGCATGGTCAAAAGTCCGATCGGGCCGGCACCGAAGATGATGCCGCGCTTGCCCTCGATATTGCCGGCGCGCGCCACCGCATGCAGGCAAACCGCGAGCGGCTCGGCAAGCGCTGCCGCCTGATAAGACACGTGGTCGGGAATCTTCACGCATTGCGCGGGGATCGCGTCGAAGTAATTGGCAAAGCCGCCCTGCATGTGCGGCGTCTTCGACGCCGAGCCCATGAAATAGATGTTTTCGCAGAGGTTCGGCCGGCCCTCGCGGCAGGCGACGCAATGGCCGCACCAGCGCGACGGATTGACGGCGACGCGGTCACCGACCTTGAGGTTCGCGGCGGAACCGGAGATCTCCACGACTTCGCCCGAGATCTCGTGGCCAAGAACCAGCGGCGACTTCACAACGAAATCGCCGGTCCGCGCGTGGCGGAAGTAATGCATGTCCGAGCCGCAGATGCCGCCGGCGCCGAAGCGGATGCGCACCATGCCTGATGCGAGCTTGTCGAGCGGATGCTCGATCATGCGCAGATCTTCGGGGCCGAACAGGGTTGCGGCGAGAGCAGTGGAGGTCATTTGGAGAGTCCCATGTATTTAGGCAGCCAGAGGGTCAGTTCGGGGATGTAGGTGATCGCGATCAGCGCGAGCATCAGCGGCACCAGCCAGGGCAGGATCGCAACCGTCGTACGCTCGACCGAAAGCTTGGCCACGCGGGCGAGCACGAACAGCACCATGCCGAGCGGCGGATGCAGCAGGCCGATCATCAGGTTCAGCGTCATGATCAAGCCGAAATGGATCGGATCGATGCCGAGCTTGAGCACGATCGGCAACAGGATCGGCACCAGGATGGTGATCGCCGCCGTGGTGTCGATGAAGCAGCCGACGAACAGGATCAGGACGTTGGCAAGCGCCAGGAACACCCATTTGTTGTGGGTGATGCTGAGCATCCAGTCCGAGAGCATTTGCGCAGCCTGCGACACCGTCAGCAGCCAGGCGAAGATCGACGCAGCTGTCACGATGAACAGCACCGAGGCCGTGGTCTCGATGGTGTCGAAAGTCGCCTTCGCAACGGTCTTCAGCGTCATGGTGCGGTAGCGCACGAGCCCGAGGAACAGCGACCAGATCACGGCGGCGACCGCGGCTTCGGTCGGCGTGAACCAGCCGAGCGTCATGCCGCCGATCAGGATCACCGGCGCCATCAGCGCCATCACCGCCGAGAAGTCGAAGTACCAGTCGATCGCGAGCAGCGCGCCGAGCCCGATGACCACCGCCATGTTGGTTGACATGCCGGCAACGACCATCAGCCAGATCGCAAGCGGGAAAGCGAGCACAATGGCGATCTCGAGCCCGGCCGAACCGAGCTGCGGCCAGGAGAACGGCGTATCGCTGCCCCATTTGTTCTTGTGCGCGAAGTAGGTGACGGTGGCCATCATCAGAAGCGTCATGACGATGCCGGGAATGACGCCCCCGAGGAACAGCGCGCCGATCGAGACGTTCGCCATCATGCCGTAGATCACGAAGGGCAGCGACGGCGGGATGATCGGGCCGAGCGTTGCGGACGCCGCGGTGACGCCGACCGAGAACTCGGTCGAGTAGCCGTGGTCCTTCATCGCCTTGATCTCGATGGTGCCGAGACCGGCGGCATCCGCGATCGCGGTCCCGGACATGCCGGAGAAGATCACCGAGCCGATGATGTTGACGTGGCCGAGGCCGCCGCGCATCCAGCCGACCAGCGCGACCGCGAACTTGTAGATGCGGCCGGTGACGCCGGCGATGTTCATGAGATTGCCGGCCAGGATGAAGAACGGCACGGCGAGCAGCGGAAAGCTCTCGACGCCGGCGATCATGCGCTGCGCCAACGTGACGTCGGGCGTCACGCCGCTGACCAGGATGTAGAGCAGCGACGACGCAGCCATGGCAATCGCCACGGGCACACCGAGCAGCATCAGGAGGAGAAAACCACCAAGCAACAGCAGCATAACGTCACCCTTCAAAACCGTCGTAGGCGCCGGGACGTTCGAGGATCGAATAGCCCTGTCGCAAATGTTGCAGCGCCACCTGCACCGAGCGCACGAACATCAGCACGAAGCCGGCCAGCACGGCGTAATAGACGTAGTCCTTGGGAAGATTGATCGTGGTCATGGACTCGTCGCCGATGATCTGGATGTAGACCCAGACCAGCTTGATGGCGTAGCCGAAGAAGGCGATCCGGATCAGATCGATGACCGTCGACAGCGCGCGCGCCACGAGATGCGGCAAATAGCGATAGATGAGATCGACCTGGATGTGCCGCGACAGCCGCACGCACATCGAGGCGCCGATGAAGACCACGCCGATCAGGCAGTAGGTCGCAATCTCCTCGGTCCAGGCATAGCTGTCGTTGAGGACGTAGCGGGTGAAAAACTGCAGAAAGACGGCGAGCGCCATCACCCAGAAGATCGCCAGTGCCACCCAGTCCTCGAAAGCGTAGATGCCGAGATCGACCTTTGGCGCCGCCTCCTCCTCGAAGGTGTGGGCGATCTCGTCCGCGGTGATCTGCCGGTGTATTTCGGCGGTCGACATGGGGTTACTCCTCAAACAGGCTCACGTCGTTCCGGGATGGTGCGTTAGCACCAGACCCGGAACCTCGAGATTCCGGGTTCGGTCCTGTGGACCGCCCCGGAATGACGACTACGTCGTCACTTAACTTCCTGAATCCGTTCCCAATCCGCCTTGCGATAGCCGAACGTCTCGAACGCGACATTCTTCAGCACGGTGTCGCGGAACTCGTTCTTGTCGACCTCGGTCACGGTCAGGCCCTTCTCCTTGAAGAAGGCGACCAGCTTGGCCTCGTTCTGCTTGATCTCCGCGGTCGCCTTGGCGGCGGCCTCCTGCGCCACGTCGGTGAAGATCTTCTTGTCTTCGTCGCTCAGCTTCTTCCAGAGCGCACCCGCCACCACCGTATTGAGGTGGTCGACGATGTGGCCGGTCAGCACGATGTGCTTCTGCACCTCGTAGAACTTCTTGGCCTCGATCGTGGTCAGCGGATTCTCCTGCGCCTCGACCGTGCCGTTCTGCAGCGCGAGATAGACTTCGGCGAACGCGATCGGCGCGGTATTGGCGCCGCAGGCGCGCGGCATCGCGAGATAGGCCGGAACGTCGGGCACGCGCATCTTCAGGCCCTTGAGGTCGGCGCAGCTCTTGATCGGCTTGTTCGACGAGGTCTGGCGCACGCCGTAATAGGTCACGGCGACGATGTGGTGGCCGCTCTTGTCCTCATAACCCTTGGCGAGTTCCTTGAAGATGTCGCTCTTGGTGTAGGCCAGGAGATGATCGGCGTCGCGGAAGGTGTAGGGATAGTAGGTCACGCCGATCGGCGGGAAGCTCTTTGCCGCGAAGCTGGAGCCGGAGATGATGATGTCGACCGAGCCGAGCGAGAGGCCCTGGTTGATGTCGGCTTCCTTGCCGAGCTGGGACGCCGGATAGACGTCGATCGCATAACGCCCGTTGGTGCGCTTGCCGATCTCCTGCGCGGCCCAGACCGAAGCGGTATGGAACGGCTCAGAGGTCTCGTAGACATGGGCCCATTTGAGCTTGGTCTGCGCCATGCCGACATGGGTCGTCGCAAACATCGCCGCGGCCGAGACCGCGAGCATCATCGTCATCTTCTTCAACACTGACTTTTCCTCCATCGTTCAAGTCTGCTTCTTGTTCGCCCGCCTCCAAGGAATGCGGGCCGCCCAATCTCATCGCCGTCGCGCGCTGCCGCTCGTGGCTTGTTTCTTGGCTTGTTTCTTGGCTTGCTTCTTGGCTTGCTTCTTGGCCTGTCTTTCGGACTGCTTCTTCGGTGCCCGTTCTGGTTTTGCCGGCGCTGCCGGAGGTCGCGCCGAGGACGATCCTGACGCGGCCACGGCGCCGAAATTCTGCGCAAAGCGCGCCTGCGAGCGCGCCAGGTGATTGCGCATCGCCTCGCGCGCGGCGTCCGGGTCGTGCGCGGCGATCGCGTCGCGCACGGCGCGATGCTCGTCGAGCGCGGTGCGCCACGTGCCCGGGTTCTCGAAATAATGCGCAAGCTGCGCGAAATAGGGATTGAGGCGCTGGTCGAACAACTCGCCGACCACGCGCACTAGAACGGCATTGCCGAGACTTCCGGCGATCGCGACATGGAACGCGCGGTCGTGGACCATCGAGGCTTCGCCGGGATGCTCGACATTCTCCATCGCGAAAAGGGACGCGTCGATGCGGGCGAGATCGTCCTTGGTGGCGACGCGCGCGGCCTGCTCGGCGATCGCGCTTTCCAGGAATTCGCGGGCGCGCAACAGCTCGAACGGCCCCTCGATGACGGAAGCGGTTGCGGGCGCCGCAACGGCCGCCGGCTCGATCACATAGATGCCGGACCCGACGCGGATACGGAGGCGGCCTTCGACCTCGAGCGCGATCAGGGCTTCGCGCACCGTCGGCCGCGACACTTTCAGCTGCTCGGCGAGCTCGCGCTCGGTCGGCAAGCGGCTGCCGACCGCGTACTCGCCGCTGTCGATCAGGCTTCGCAATTGATCGGCGACCTGGCGATAGAGCCGTCTCGCCTCCACAGCTTCCAGCGGCACGCTGGCCTCCCCGAAAGGGTCTCGCAGGGAAGCATCGCCCCCGGCGGCCCGCCAATTTTTGGAAAATTGGTCTTACCAATTGACCGGAGCATTGACCGAGGACGGGCGCCATGTCAAGCAGCGGCAAAGCAAAGGGGAGACGTCCATGCGCCTTAATTCGACGCGCCTTGGCCGCGCCAATCTCGACCGGCTGCCACCTGGCATCCGCCGCCCGGCCTATGATCGTTCGCGCGTCACGCCCGGCATCGTGCATCTTGGCCTCGGGGCCTTTCATCGCGCGCATCAGGCCGTCGTCATCGACGATTGCCTTGCCAGCGGGACCGCATCCTGGGGCATCGTCGGCGCGAGCCTGCGCAGTCCCGATACGCGCGACGCCCTCGCCCCGCAGGATCATCTCTACACCGTTGCCGTGCGTGCTGCCGAAGGCACCGAGCACCGCGTCATCGGCGCGCTGCTCGACAGCGTCGTCGCACGCGAGAACCCGGCGCGGCTGATCGAGCGGATGGCCGATCCCGCCATTCGCATCGTCTCGCTCACCGTCACCGAGAAAGGCTATTGCCACACGCCGCAGACCGGCGATCTCGACGAGCGGCACCCGGACGTCGTGCACGATCTGAACAATTTTGATGCGCCGCGCTCGGCGCCCGGCTTCATCGTGGCTGCACTTGCGCGCCGCAGGGCGCAGGGGCTGGCGCCCTTCACCGTCCTGTGCTGCGACAACCTCGCCGCCAACGGCCACACCGTGCAGCGGATCGTGACGCAGTTCGCGGCGCTGCGCTCGACGGATCTCGGCAAGTGGATCGCGGATACCGCGGCGTTTCCCTCGACCATGGTCGACCGCATCGTGCCGGAGACGACGGGTGCCGACCGCGATGCGGTGTCATCGGCGCTGGGCTTTCGCGACGCCTGGCCCGTGATGACAGAGCCGTTCACGCAATGGGTGGTCGAGGACCGCTTCACGGCGGGCCGGCCCGATCTTGCCGCCGCGGGCGTCGAGCTCGTCACCGACGTCAAGCCGTTCGAGCTGATGAAGCTGCGGCTGCTCAACGCCAGCCATTCGGCGCTGGCCTATCTCGGCTATCTCGCCGGCTACGAGACCATCGCAGATACCATGCAGGATCCGCATTTCGCGCGTCTCGCCGCGCAGGTGATGGAAGAGGCCGCGGTGACGCTGACGATGCCGGCTGGCACTGATCTCGCCGCCTATCGCGCCTCGCTGCTCAAGCGCTTCGCCAATCCGGCGCTGCATCACCGCACCTGGCAGATCGCGATGGACGGCTCGCAAAAGCTGCCGCAGCGCCTGCTCGGCGCGATGCGGGATCGCCTGCTCAGGGAGCTGCCAATCGCGACCCATGCGCTCGCGGTCGCCGGCTGGATGCGCTACGTCACCGCCCGCGACGAGCAGGGCCGCGCCATCGACGTGCGCGACCCGCTCGCCGCCGAGTTCGCCGCGCTGGCGCGCGAGGCGGGCCCCGTCGCCGAACGGCTCGCCCCGGCACTGCTCGGGGTCGAGAAGGTGTTCGGGCCGCTGGGTGCCGAGCCGCGCCTGCGCGAGGCCGTGACCGCGGCGCTCGGCCGCCTCTATAAGGATGGCGCGCGGCGGGCGGTGGAGACGCACGTTTCCGCGTGACGGCAATCCCGAACGTCGATGCTGCACTGCGGTCAAAATCGACGGAAGTCTCGCTTGATTTTTGCCTGTCCTTGGCCCACCCGAGAGCCATGGCAAAGGACAGCAAGGTCATCGCCGCGAACGCGGCCTTCTACGCCGCCTTTTCAACGGGCGACTTCGCCGGCATGGAGCGGATGTGGGCGGATGACGACGCCATTTCCTGCATCCATCCCGGCTGGCCGGCGATCATCGGGCGGGCTACCGTGATCGGGAGCTGGCGCGACATCCTGCAAAATCCCGAGCGGCCGCAGATCGTCTGCGCCGAACCGCAGGCCATCGTCGACGGCGACAGCGCGCGCGTGCTCTGCATCGAGATCGTCGACGGCACCGCCTTGGCCGCGGCCAACCATTTTCGCCGCGTCGGCGACGACTGGCGCCTGGTTCACCATCAGTCGAGCCCGATTGCGCAGATTGTCGAACAGGCTGAAGACGATAGAACGAGTCACCGCGTTCACTGAAGGCGGCAGGGACGCAGGCCCGCTCTACTGTGCATGGGGTTGTTTTTCAGTTTTTTAGTTGGCGACCTCATCCCAGCCCCGACAGATCGTCCAGTACGACCCGCGCCGCACTGAAATCATCGTCCCAGAAGAACATGCTGCGCGTGATCAGAGCCGGGATGTTCGCCCGCGACGCCGCGATCAGCCCGTTGGCGGAATCCTCGATCGCGACGCAGTCGGAAGCCTCCAGCTTCAGCCGCGCCAGGACTTCGAGATAGACATCCGGCGCAGGCTTCTTGTCGCGGACGTCGTCACCGGCAACGATCGCATCGAAATCCGCGGCCCAGCGCTTTCCCAGCGCCCGCGACAGCAGCGCATCGATGTTGCCGTGTGAGGTGGTGGTCGCGATCGCAAGGCGCTGGCCGCGCGCCTTCGACGCGGCGAGAAGGTCCGTCACGCCCGGCCGCAGCGGGCAACAGCCTGTCTCGATCAGTTCGGCGTAATGCGCGGTCTTGACGCGGTGGAGTTCGGCGATGTCGGCATCCGATAATGGCGACGCGATCTCTTGCCTTCCATGGTAAGCGCGAATGCGCTCCTTGCCGCCTGTCACCCGCAGCAGGTCCTTGTAGACGGCACGGTCCCAATGCCAGTCGAGACCGTGGCGAACAAAGGCGTGGTTGAAGGCCTGCCGATGCAGTTCCTCCGTCTCGGCAAGGGTACCATCGACATCGAAGATCAGCGCGGCCGCGCGCCGGATCAGCTCCGCGGCGCCCGATGGCACTATCGTGGCCGCTTCTGCCTGCATGATCGACACTTCCCGCATGACGTCTCCGTGACGAGTGATCATCGCCTGCACTGGCAGGCGCGTAAAATTGCAATATCTTTTGCCGGACCCAAAAATCCCTTATGAGCGGAGGCGCGCCGGGGCGCGAACGGGAACTCCGACCTGCACGGGAGCGGCATGCGGCTCTTCATTCTAGGCTTCGGCTACAGCGCCAGGCATTTCGTCCGCAGATTCGGCGGCGCCTTCTCGCACATTGCCGGCACGGTACGCGATCCCGCGAAACGGGACGACCTTGCAGGCATCGAGGTGCATCCGTTTTCCGGGAGCCGTCCGGCCCGTGAGACGGTTGAACGCATCTGCGACGCCGATGTCCTTCTGGTATCGGTCCCGCCCGGCAGCGGCGGCGATCCCGCAATCGCGGCCTTCGCGGACGTGCTGGCCGCGGGCCGTCAGCGCAAGATCATCTACCTGTCCACGATCGGCGTATACGGCGATCACGCAGGCAGCTGGGTGGACGAGAGCACACCGCCGCAGGCCGCCCTCGACCGCACACGCATGCGGCTCGCAGCGGAGCAGGCCTGGACGGATGTGGGGCGCGGCGATGTCGCGATCCTGCGGCTTGCAGGCATCTACGGTCCCGGCCGCAACGCGCTGGTGACGCTGCGCACCGGAACGGCCCGGCGCATCATCAAGCCCGGACAGGTCTTCAACCGCATCCACACCGACGACATCGCAAGCGCAATCATGGCCGCGGTTCATCACCAGGGCAGCGGCACCTGGAACGTCTGCGACGACGAGCCCGCACCGCCGCAGGACGTGATCGCCTATGCCGCGGAGCTCGTGGGCGTTGCGCCGCCGCCCGAAGAAGCGTTCGAGACTGCCGAGATGTCCGCGATGGCGCGCAGCTTCTATGCCAGCAGCGCCCGTGTCTCCAACGCGAAATTGAAGCGCGAGCTCGGCGTCGCGCTCGCCCATCCGACCTACCGGCACGGCCTGGATGCGCTGTGGCGCGCCGGCGAAGGACGGTAGGTTCATCCATCTCCGGCGCGTCCCAGACATGCCCTGCCAGCGCTTGACTTCGCTCCGGTGCGATCGTGATCTACGCATTCAGCGAGCCACTGCATAACGAGCTCGCGCCTTGGGAGGATACAATGAAGAAGACGATCGCCATGATCGCGGCGGCGGCCGCCGTCATCACGTTCGGTGCGGCGCGCGCCGCACCGCTGCCCGAAGCCAACCCTGATGACGCCGGCTTCTCGAAGCAGGGTCTTGCGCGGCTCGACAGTTTCTTCGCGCGCGAGATTGCGGCCAAGCGTGTGCCGGGTGCAGTCGTCGCCGTGGCGCGGGACGGCAAGCTCGTGCACTACAAGGCCTACGGCATGCTCGATCCGGACAAGGGCACGCCGATGCCGGTTGACGCGATCTTCGCACTGGCTTCGATGACCAAGCCGATGGCAGCGGTCGCCGGCTTGACGCTGATGGAGCAGGGCCGGCTGCCGCTCCAGGCCAGGCTGTCCGATTACTATCCCGGCTTTGCCGACATGAAGGTCGGCGTGCCCCAGTCCGACGGCTCGCTCAAGCTCGAGCCACAGGCCTCGCCGATCTTCATCCACGATCTCTACCGGCATACGTCCGGATTGATGTATGGCGGCCGCCCGGACTCATCGAGCCCGGTGGCGCGGCAATACCCTGATGGCGTCGCGCCGGCGATCGAAGGCGAAACCCACGCCTTCATCGAGCGCATCACAAAGCTGCCGCTGGCGCATCAGCCCTCGACTGAGTTCGAATACGGGTTTTCGATCGACGTGCTCGGCGCCGTTGTCGAGAAGGTGAGCGAGCAGCGGCTCGGCGACTATCTCGCCGCCAATGTGTGGCAGCCGCTCGGCATGAAGGACGCGACCTTCCACCCGACCGACGCGCAACGCCCTCGCCTCGCCCGCCCGTTCGCCAACGATCCGCTGACGGGGAAGCCGCAAGCCATCAGGCTGCTGGACACTCCGACCAGGTTCGACTGCGGCGGCGCCTGTTCATTCGCGACCGTCGGCGACTACATCCGCTTCGGGCAGATGCTGCTCAACGGTGGCGAGCTCGACGGCCAGCGCATCCTCGGCCCGAAGACCGTGCATCACATGACGACCAACCATCTCGGCCCCGAGATCAAGAACAACGTGGCGAACGTCGAGCCGCATCGCGGCGGTTTCGGCTTTGGCCTCGCGGTTGCGGTCCGCACCAGCGAAGGGCTGTCGTCGGTCCCCGGCAATCCCGGCGAGTTCACCTGGAACGGCGCGTTCGGGACGCAGTTCTTCTGCGATCCCAAGGAGCGTCTCGTCGTGGTGGTGGGAACGGCGGCGCCCGGTGAACTCCGGAAATACTATCGCGAGCAGGTCCAGGACATCGTCTATGGCGCGATGGTAAAGTAGCGTTAGCGCACCTTGATAGAGAAAGGGCGGCCGATCGGCCGCCCTTTAGAATCCAGCGTCAGCCTAGGACGCCATATTTCTTGAACCAGGCCTCGGCCTGCTTCCAGGCATCTTCCGCGGCGTCCCTGCGGTAGCTGCCGCGGTAGTCGGCATGGAAGCCGTGCGGCGCTTCGGGGTAGATCTTGAATTCAGCCGTCTTCTTGTTCTGCTCGAGCGCCGCCTTGAGCTGCTCGACCTGGGCGACGGGAATGCCGGTATCGGCGCCGCCATAGAGGCCGAGCACGGGTGCCTTCATCTCGGGTGCGAGCTGGAGCGGGCTCTTCGGCCACAGCGGGTTGGCGGGGTCGACCACCGTCCCATAGAAGGCGACACCCGCCTTGAGAGTACCGCCGTGAGCGGCATATTCCCAGACGGTGCGCCCGCCGCGGCAGAAGCCGATGATGCCGAGCTTGGCGGTATCGCCGCCCTGCGATCCCGCCCACGCCACCGTCGCATCCAGATCGGACAGCAGCTCGGCGTCCGGCTTGACATTCACGACCGCCAGCAGATCCTTGATGTCGGTGACCTTGGTCAGGTCGACGCCCTTGCGGAAGTAATAGTCGGGCGCGATTGCGAATGCGCCGAGCTTGGCCAGGCGCCGCGTCACGTCCTTGATGTATTCGTGCAGGCCGAAGATCTCCATCGCCACGATGATCACCGGCGCCTTGGTGTTGCCGGCGGGGCGGGCGAAATAGGCGGGCATCTCCTCGGAGCCGACCTTGATCCTGGCGTCGCCGGCCTGGAGGCCGCTGGTGTCCGTCGTGATGATGTCGGCACGGACTGGACCTGCCGCGAGCGTGTAGCCGGCGGCGACGGCCGCGGTGGCGCTCATGAATCCGCGGCGCGAGACCGGAGCAACTTTCGTCAGCCCGACGACGTCGGATGTCATGGTCGTTTCGAAACTCATCAGTCTATCCTTCCTGCTGCCTGCAATGGTACCCCCGGGGGCGACGCATTCGCCAATAGTCGCCGGGGAAACGCAAATCACCAGCCTGCGAGCATGCGGTCTTCAAGCTTGTCCCTGACGCTGCTCCCCATGTCCCGCATGAGCTGGAAGGAGATGATGCCGCGGGCCGGCGATCGTCCGCGCGCAAGGCCACGCGCAAGCTTTGCGGATTTGATCGTGTGCCCGATTTAACCGCGTGGCCGCGTTGCGGCGCAACATCCGTTAACCGAAAACGGGGGTTCTTCCGCCGCACCTCACGCGGTCAGAGGCTGCAGACGCTCCGCCCCTTCGCGCAATTCGAAACGCTTCGCCGCAACAAATGGGCTCCATGGTGGCCGCAACGACACATCATGTTGCCCGGATGTTGCGCGCTATCGGAATCCCGCACGCGAGCCGCCGTCATTTGACTGAAATTTTCAGAAGAGTTGAGCCGCGCGGTTTACTCGAACTTTCTTTGTGACGCTCTAGTTCCACGGCCGGAAGTTCCATCTCCGGAAACGGAGAGACGTCTTCCAAGTGCGCCCCGCCGTCCGGGCCAAGGATCGCCCGAGAGTTTCATTCTCGTCCACCCAGATTGCGCTACCCGAAGGCTCAATTGAATAAAGCTTTATCCGACCTGGAAGTGAAATGAATTTGGCTCGCGAATCGATTGAACTGTTGGAGCAGGTCGCACGAATCCTCTGGTTCGAAGGCACCAAGCACGGCTTGCGCGACCGCGAGTGGATGGCGCTGCGCTTCCTCTCCCGCGCCAACCGGTTCTCCCGCACGCCCTCGGCGCTCGCGAGCTACGTCGGCACCACGCGCGGCACCGCCTCGTTCATCATCGGTGAGCTCGAGCGGCTCGGCTATCTCGAACGAAAGCGTTCGGCCAAGGACAAGCGGTCGGTGATGCTGAGCGTCACGCAGCAGGGCAAGAAGTTCCTGGCGCGCGACCCCGTCAGCGTTCTCGTCGAGGCGATTGCCGTCCTCGACGACGAGGCCAAGATCCGTTTCCGCGACGCGCTCCGCCACGTGCTCGACCAGTCGGACGCGGCCGAGCAGCGGCACCATACCGACGTCTGCAAGCGCTGCATCTTCCTCCGGGAAGATCGCACCACGGCGGACGCCAAGACGACGGTCGAGTTCAGCTGCCGCCTGTTTCGCGCGCCGATCGCGGAGCCGGAGGTCGATCTGCTATGCACCAGCTTCGAGCATCACCGCCAATAGAAGGCACCGTCGATCAGGGCGTTGCCTTGCGCGACGAATAGATCACGCCCCCGCTGGATTCGACCACCAGGCGCCCGTTCTCGTTCCGGATCTCCTCGATGCGGCCAAGGCCGGGCACCTGCTGCCCCAGCACGGCCTCGATGACGCCGTTCGGGCTTTGCAGGATCGCAATCCCCTCATAGGCCTGGCGCACCGACCAGCCCTTGACCACCTTCCGCGGCACCGATGCGCGCTCGGAGGGAGGCACCGAGCCCGTGACCTCGGGCGCTGCGAGCGAAGCCATCATCGGCGCGGCCTGCGACGACGGTTGCGATTGCGCCAAAGTCGGCGCCGGAGCCTGGGCTTGCGCCTGGGCGAGCTTGTCGAGCTTCACCGTCGAGGACGAGCTCACCCGCTCGATACGGTCCAGATTCTCGGCAAACCTGCCGAAGCGATCATTGGTCGCCTTGCTCGATTGATCGACCGCGGTGCGCAGGCCGTCGAGATTTTCGGACACGCCCGACACCTGCTTGCGCAACTGGGCGACCGTCTCGCGCAGATTCCTGATCTCCGTATTGGCCGCGACATTGTTCTGGGCGGGCTGCGTGGTGAGATAGGCGATCACGCCGGTGCAGGCGCAGACCACCAGCACGGCGGCGACCGCCAATGTCGCGAGCGGCGCGACCCAGGTCGGACGGGGCGGCGGCGGCTTGGCCACGATCACGGCCGGCTTCATCACGACCGGCGTAGGCTTGGGTATCGCCATCTTGTCGAGGCGCGCCTTGGCGCGAATACGCTTCAGCCCCTCGAGCGCCTCTTTCGCCAACGCTTCGTCGCTCGCCGCAGCCGACGCACGCTTCGCGCTCGCGGCGGGCTTGGCCGTTTGCGTCGCGTTGTCCCTTGTATTGCCTGGCGCCGGAGCCGGCTTCGCCGCCGCGGAAACGTCAGCAGTCTCGTTGGGACGAGCTTTTCCATCGGACAACATGCAAGAATGCTCCGTTCGGTTCGATCTATCGAACGACGAATTTATTTGTCGAAGCTTGCCCGAAACGTGCGCATCGAAAACTTTTCATCGCGCCCGACGCGACGTCGCATGAGTCGAAAGCGTCACGCACGTGGCGAGAGTGCGACTCGAAAGACACACCCTCGCCAAGATTTCGCCAAGCTGGAGTCGCCTCGCCGTACATGAGTCGAATTGTCGCATGTGGAAAAGCGGTGGAGAGAGTCAATCCGGGGTTGAAAACCACTCCATGCGCCTACCCCGCATCACCACCCAAAACAGCTGTGATTATACGGGGATGCGGAACTATAGAGCCGTCACGGTGCAAAACTAGTTCGGAATCCAAATCAACTGATACGATTGAATATATCAAGAAACAACTCGAAACAAACCAACAGCATCAAACACGCATAGCAATCGCTTTGTTGCGCGCGCTTGATCGGGAATCGGCAATTGTTACGGTCCTACTCAAGTGATTCTCGCCAGTTGGCGAGGAGATCAGCAAAGTTCGGTAGCGTTCGGACGTGATAAGCAACTTGACGCAACTGTTCTAGGTCGCTGTCTCAATCCGCTCCGCGAGGTGATCCGCAAGACACCCGCCGGGCCTCACGCAGTAAGCGTTCAGTATCGAGTCGAAGTAACAGGCCCGCGGAAAACGCAGGCACTGAGTGCGTAGGGCTGCCCGCGAATATCGAAACCATAACAACGGTTCGCGGGATGGAAATATCGTCAAACAGCATGGTCGCCGAGCCGGGCATCACAACAACCCACCGGCCGCGACAAATGCGAAACAGGGGCGAAAGACTGATGTATATTATCGTTGATGATCGCGAGAGCGTCGCGAACAGCTATGTTGGAGGGCTCGTTCGCGAAGGCGTATCGTCGATCGGCTTCTCCTCCGGAGAATTCTGGGACTGGCTGCAATCTGCGAGTGAATCCGACCTGGCAGCGGTCGACGCCTTCCTCCTCGGGGACTGCGACGCCCGCGGAAGCCTGCCGCGGGCGATGCGCAAGCGCTCCTCGGCTCCCATCATCGCCATGAGCGGCCAGAAGATGCTGAAGAGCACGCTGGAACTGTTCGAATCTGGCGTTGACGACGTCGTGTACGTGCCGATTCACCTGCGCGAGATACTCGCCCGAACGGCCGCGATCGCGCGCCGCCGGGTGGGCGAGCTACCGAGACCCTGCGAGACCAGGATCCAGGTCTTCTTCAACGGACGCGACCCCGAGATCGCGGGCCACGCTCTCACCCTGCCCCGCCGCGAATTGCGCATTCTCGAATATATGGTCAGCAACCACGGCAAGTGGATCACCAAGACGCAGATCTTCAACGCGGTCTACGGCATCTTCGAGTCGACCTTCGACGAGAGCGTGATCGAGAGCCACGTCAGCAAACTGCGCAAGAAGCTTCGCGACCGCCTCGGCTTCGACGCGATCGTGGCCCGGCGCTACGTCGGATACCGCCTCAACATCCCCGCCGGCGAGACCGTCGACGTGCCGATGCAGGATCTCGACGAGGTCGGCATCCTCCTCAACAGGGCGCATGCCGTCCCGGCGGCCTATCCAGCCGGAAACTGACGCGGCAGAGCGCTGCCGCGGAAAACGACAACGGCCTCTGCGGAGCACCTTCGCAGAGGCCGTGCACTTTCAGCGGCGGAGACGGCAGAACGCAAGCCTCGCGGCACGACGCGCCGCCATACCAAAGCGCGACGAGATCAGGCCCGCTTTGGAATCCTGGTCGAGCATGGTCCTCCCGGAAAGCCGCTTCGCGCCTGTCCGGACCACGCTCTAGGGCTTTTGCTGGAATTCTTCCTTCGAGACGTAGTTGAAGTCCTCGACCAGGACGTCCTGGACAACGTCGGCCTGCATCCGCTGGTTGACGCGCTGCTTGATGCCCGTCGTGAGGATCGAGAGGTCGTAACGGGCGAGCTTCCTGAAATCGAGGCGGTCGTCGGCATAGATCCTGCGGAAGGCCTCGTCGACGACGAACGGCTCCGGCGGAACGTTGAGCTGGTGCATGGTCCGCGCCTCCACGGTGTAGACGAAGCGCGCGACGATGTAGCCCTGCACATTGCCGTTCTCGACCATGGGCACGCTCAGCGCCCGCGTCTTCTGGTATTGGAGCCCGTCGAGATATGCGTCCTTTGCCGGCAGCAGGCTGCCGTTTTCCTTCCAATAGGCCACGGCGTAGCTCGTGCCTGCCGTGAGGATGCAGACCCAGAGCCCGGCAAGCACGAGTCTGATCATTTTCCGTCCTGCGCTTCGCGACCGGTGTAGGTGCCGTCCGAATCGGCATCCCTGATCGCCTTGACGATGATGGTCGCGACCTCGCGCACCGCGTCGTAGTGCATTTCGAGGATGGAACGATTCCGCTCGAGCTTCTCGCGCAACCGCTGGATCTCCTCGGTGATCTCAACCTCGCTGCCGAGATACATCCGCGCCCGCATCAGGCGGACGAACTCGAGCATGCTCCGGCTCTTGCGGGCGCTGAAGTCGTCGAAATCGATCTTCTTGCCCGTAGCGAGCGCAACCGTCTCTTCCTCGACGATAGCCTCGAGCCGGCGGATCGCCGCCAGAAGGCCGCGCACCTCGTCCGCTCTCGCCGCCTCGGTGCCGTCGACCACCGCCTCGCCGCCGACATTCGACAGCAGCACGGGCAACAGCGCATCGTCCGATGCTGCTTCAACCGTCATTGCCCCGGTGTCCACGACCGGCTGCTCCATCACCAGGGCTGCTGCGCCTTCTTGTGCCTGCATTGGAAATTCACCCCTCAACTTCTGTCACCCATTCCCGGATCATCATCCGGCCTTCGCCACAGCATCCGCGTTTGCGGCGGCTTCCGCCTTCGCCGCATTCGCGGCCTCAAGCTGCTTGGCAATGCCGATACCCTTACCCTTGGCCAGCTGCGCGCCGAGTTGCTCCGCCAGCATCGACTTCCAGACGCCGCCGGCCGTGCCCTTGCCAAAGATCTGCTCGGATTCCTTCGGCAGCATCGTTTCGACGAAGGTCTGCAGAATGAAAGCTTCGAACTTGCGGTAGACCTCGCCGGAGGCCGGCGCCTTGATCACCTTGACCGGCGCTCCGTTGATCGCTGTCGACTGGGTCTCGGCAAGCTTCGCCGCGGACTGATCGGCCGTTGCCGCCTTGGCCTTGCCGGCCTCCGCGTCCATCGTGGCGGCGAAATCGGCGTCCGACGATTTCAGCGCATCGAGCTTCGCGGTCGCCGCGCGTTGCGTCACGGGGTCGGCGGCCTCGAGAACGTCGAGGACGAGGTCGGGTGTCGCTGTCACGATCATGTCTTGTTCCGGTTGGCTGGCCGCGGCATCCACTCGCGCACGGTGAGGCTTGTTCCCGTCATCTCCTCGAGCGAGCGCTTTTCCGCCTCGCGAAGCTTGTCCGCGAGCGCCGCCTTGGCGACTTCCTCGAGCTGTTTCACACGCCGGCTCTCCGAGCGAACCTGGTCGAGCTGCCGCGAAGCCTGCTCCTTCACGGCGCGCGCACCGACGCTCGTCCTGTTGAGGCGCCGCGCGATCGAATCGCTCGACGATCCCACCGGCGGCCTCCCCTCGTTCAGCGCCCCGACCAGCCATTCCTGCTCGTCCTGCAAGCTGCGCTCCTGCTGCCGCAAGTGTGCGAGCTGCCATTCGGACAGCCGGAGCTGGAGCTTCACGAGCGAGACCATCCGACCGAGCTTGTCTGCGCGCGACCTCATGATGGTCATTCCGCCAGCCAGGACGAGACGCCGAGCATGAATTGCGTCAAGAGCTCGTCGCTGGTGAGATAGAGCAGCAGGAAGCCGCCGAACAGCACGAAAGGCACGGAGATGAAGTAGACGGGAATCGCCGGCGTCAGCTTGTTGATCAGGCCGACCGCCAGGTTGACGATGACCGAATAGACGATGAACGGGCTGGTGATCCGCAGTGTCAGCACGAACGCCTCCGACAGGCGGCCGACGAGCTGGTCGAGCGCCATGCTGCCGCCGAGCCTGCCGCCGGGATGCCAGACGTCGTAGGAGTTCATCAGCCCGCGCAGCACCTGCCAGTGCTGGTCGGTCATGAAGAACAGCGTGGTGACGGACGCCATGATCAGCGGCACCAGGGCCGGCGCCGGATCGGTGTCGGCGACCGGCGTGCCTGGGATGTTGCTCAGCCCGATCGCACTGGCCATCACGGTCGCCATGGTCTGAAGCGCGAGGAAGAACACGCGCCCGCCGAGGCCGATGACGCTGCCGACCAGGATCTCGGAGCCGATCAGGAGTGCCAGCGTCAGCGGCGCCGCGTTGTCCGTCAGAGGCTTCAGGACCGCGATCAGGATCGGCGTCAGTGCAAACGTCGTGACGAGCGCGATGAACAGGCGGACCTGGGCCGGAACGTTGACGCTGGAATAGCCGGGCACGAACATCAGGCAGGCGCCGATTCGGCAGAACACGATGAACGTCACCAGCACGCTGTCGGCGAGGCTGCTGATCACGATATGGCTCCGAGCGCCCTGATCTCGGCGCTGCGCGCAACCTCTACATGCGACAGGACCGGGAGTGTCGGGAACACCCGCTCCAGGATCATCCGGACATAGGGACGGGCTTCCGGGGTCACTGCCAGCACCACGCTGGTGCCGTTCTCGGTGAACTTGCGGATCGCGGCGCTGGCTTCCGTCGCGAACTGCTCGATCAGGCGCGGATCGGCGTCGAATTCGACGACGTCGCCCTTGGGGTCGCGCTTCAGGCTCTGGTGGAAGGCGAGATCCCAGCGATTGCCGAGGCGGACCACGTTGAGCACGCCGTTGTCGGAGAGGTCGCCGCAGATCTGCTGGGCAAGGCGCGTGCGGACATGTTCTGCGACCTGTTCGGAGCGCCGCACATGGGGCGCGATCTCGGCGATCGCCTCCAGGATCAGATGGAGGTTGCGGATCGACACGCGCTCGGCCAGCAGGATCTTCAGGACCGACAGCAGGCCCGAATAGGAGATCTGTGACGGGCAGAGATCCTCGATCAGGCGCTTGTATTCGGGATCGAGCCGGTCGAGCAGCGCGCGCATGTCCTTGTAGGACAGGAGCTGGGCGAGGTTCGCCCTGATCACTTCGCTCAGATGCGTGAGCAGCACCGACAGATTGTCGACCGGCTTGCAGCCCTGCCGCCTGACTTCGTCGGTGAAGGCTTCCGTCACCCACAGCGCCTTCATGCCGAAGGCGGGTTCGATCACCTCCTCGCCGGGCACGTCGGGCTTGCCGTCCTTGTCGACCAGCACCAGCACCTCGCCGAGCCTGAGCTCGCCATGCGCGACGCGGGTGTCGTGGATCCGGATCTGGTATCCCTTGGGATCGATCGACAGATTGTCGGTGAGCTTGATCTCCGGAACGACGAAGCCGTACTGCTTGGCGAACTTCTTGCGGATCTTGGCCACGCGATGGGCAAGCTCGGTGCGCGAGCCCAACAGATGGACCGAAAGGTGGCCGCCGAGCGCCAGTTCGATCTCCGCGGTCTTGAGCGATTCCTTGACGGATTCCTTGGCCTCGGCCTGGGTGCGTTCGTCGGCCTTGCGCGCATCCTCTTTCCGCTCCCGCGCCGCCTGCCGCCTGGGCAGCGTGTAACCGACGAAGGCCATGACGCCGCCGAGCAGCACGAACGGCGCCATCGGCAGCCCCGGCATGAAGGCGAGCACGAACATCATCAATGCGGCGGCCGACACGGCGCGCGGATAGCCGCTGAGCTGCCGCAGCACGGCCTGCTCCGCCGAGCCCCTGGTGCCGCCCTTGGAGACCAGCAGGCCCGCCGACAGCGACACGATCAGCGCCGGCATCTGCGACACCAGGCCGTCGCCGACGGAGAGCTTGGTATAGACGTCGGCGGCGCGCGACAGCGTCAGGCCGTGATGGGTGACGCCGATGATGATGCCGCCGAAGATGTTGATCGCGGTGATGATCAGGCCGGCGATGGCATCGCCGCGGACGAATTTCGACGCACCGTCCATGGCGCCGAAGAATGCGCTCTCCTCTTCGAGCTCCCTGCGCCGGCGCTGGGCTTCCTTGTCGTCGATCAGGCCCGCCGACAGGTCCGCGTCGATCGCCATCTGCTTGCCGGGAATGGCGTCAAGGGTGAAGCGGGCGCCGACTTCCGCGATACGGGTCGCGCCCTTGGTGATCACGACGAAATTCACAGTGACGAGGATCGCGAAGATGATCAGGCCGATGACGAAGTCGCCGCCCATGACGAATTTCGAGAAGCCGGCGACGACATGGCCCGCGGCCTGCTCGCCCTCGCCGCCGCGCGACAGGATCAGGCGGGTGGTCGCGACGTTGAGCGCCAGCCGCAGGATCGTTGCGATCAGCAGCACGGTCGGGAAGGCGGAGAAGTCGAGCGGCCGCTGGATCCACAGCGCGACCATCAGGATCAGCGCCGACAGCGCAATCGAGAACGCCAGGCCGAGATCGATCAGGATCGGCGGTATCGGCAGGAACAGGATCGTGAGCATGGCCACGATGCCGCCTGCAAAAAAGGCATCCGCCCCGAGTCGTCGCGGGGTTGGCAGGCTAGCAGCTAACGTATCGGCCATGGGTCACCGGCAGAGGGTCCGCCCCGTAATCTGCCGTGCAAAGCTTACGCGAGGGTGGTGGCCGAGGCCTCGCGGCTCAGAAGCCGCGCTCGATATGCGAATAGACCATCTCGGTGAAGGTGGAGAGATGCGCGCCGATGAAGGAGCCGGAGATGGCGACGACCACCAGAATGACGATGATCTTCGGAACGAAGGTCAGCGTCACCTCCTGGATCTGGGTCAAGGCCTGGATCAGCGCAATGATGGTGCCGACCAGCATCGCCGCCCCGACGGCAGGCCCGGAGGCGACGATGATGGTCCAGATCGCCGCCTGGACGATGTCGAGGGCGTCCCGCTCGTTCATGACTGGCTGATCGTGAGCCCGGGCCCGATCGCGACTTTCGTGCCGTTCTCGAGGGTCGCGACGGAGCCGTCGCTGTTGATGGAGACCGACTTGACCTTGCCCGAGAAGGTCGCACCGGTCGAGTCGGTGAAGCTGACGGTTTTTCCGATCAGCCCGTCGGCCTGCGACAGCGATTGCGAAGACAGCAGCGCATCCAGCTTGGTGTTGGTCTGCATGGCCTGCTCGACCGTCGAGAGCTGGGCGAACTGGCTCATATATTGCGAGGTATCCATCGGATTGGTCGGATCCTGGTTCTTCATCTCGGCGACGAGAAGCTGAAGAAAGGTATTGTAGTCGACGCTGTTGCTCGACGTGGACGTCGTGGAGCTGGTCGAACTGGACGACTTGCTGGTGCTGTCGGTCGCGCTGGTAACGTTCATCTAGCCTCTCCGCTGTCAGGCAGCCTCGAATGGGATGTTGGTGGCGACGCCGGCCAGGATGGCCTGCTCCACCGGGAACAGCGCCCGGATCCGCTTCAGCGCCTCGAAGTAGCGGGTTGCACCGACCAGCTCGTCGATCGCGACAAGCCCGTCCAGCATCTCGCGGCTTTCGCACACCGCGACCAGGGCCGCGTGGTGCTGGCCGTAGAGCGCCGAGGCATCGCGGACATCGGTCGGGTTCATCAGCATGAGCTGGACGATGAAATAGAGCTGCCGCATCGCCGTGGTGGCGTCGGAGGCCTGCATGATCTGCCCCTCGAGCAGAAACATCACGTCGTTGACGAGCTCGACGGAGACCTTGCGGTCCACGCGCAGCACCGCCCCGTTGATGTAGATCCGTTCGCCCGCCCGCAAGGAGATCTTCATTAGAGTGCGTCTCGGATCAGGCGGTTGATTTCGATGAGCTGCATCACGTCGCCCGACTTCTCTTCGCGAAGGCGATCCGCCTCCTTGATGACCCACAAGCCGATCGAGATGATCTCGGCGCGCAGCTTGTCCGGGAGGCCGTTTTCCGGGTGCGCGAGATCCTCGATGAAGATCGTCCACAGCCGGCGCACATAGAGCAGGCTCTCGACCAGATCCTCGAAACTGAAGCGCCCCTTCTGGATCCGCTCGAGCCGGTCGATGCCGAGGCTGAGCGCCTGCCGCTCGCGGCCTCTCTCCTGATAGCCGCTCTCTTCAACGACAGCTTCATAGGCTTCAAACGTCATCAGGACCACTCTGCGCAGAAAACTGGATAGCAAGACAAAGGGTGCGAACCTTGCAAATGAGCTTGGCTCAGAGGTAGTTGATGAGGCTGATCTTCTGGAGCTGCGAGGTCAGCGCCAGCGCCGTCTGGATCTGGGTCTGCAGGGTGTTGACCCGGACCGCGGCTTCCGCCGGATCGACCTTCTCCATACCGATGATCTGATTGTTGAGAATGTCCTGCTGCGCCTTCAGCTTGTCGGTTGCGGAGGTGAGCCGCTGCTGGACCGTGCCGACGCTGCCGCCGAGCGTAGCAAGATCCGTGATGGCGTTACCAACGAGGCCGATGGCCTTGTCAACGACGACCTGGAACGTATCCTGGCTCAGCTTCGCGTTCCCGAGATCCGCCATCATGGTGTAGGCCTCGGCGAGCCTGCGGAAGCCGGTCTGGTTGGCGCTAACGGACGTATCGGCGATCTCGGTCGTGGAAATACGGCTCTGCATGACCTGGTCGGTGGCCGATGACCAGTTGGTGTTCCAGGCCGGGCTCGCGAACTCGGCATCGAAGGTGGTGTTGAGAAAGGTCTGCATCTGGGCCGCGGTAATGCTGCTGACGCTCGCCGAAGATTGCGAGAAACCGAAGGTCGCAAGGAAATCGGCGTCGACCTGGTTCTTGCTGGCCGAGCCCGCGGTGTAGGCCGTGATCGGCGTGTTCTGCGTGTTGATGCCCGAAAAAAGAGACGAGCCGTTGTAGGAGACGTTCAGCGCGCCGATCAGATCCTGGAGGTTGGAGGACGCAGGCGGCAGGATGATCCGCCCACCGCCGTCGGTACTGCGGGCCGCGATCAGGTCCTTGAGGAAGTCCGTTGCGGTCTTGCCGAGCTGGGTGATCCGGTCTTGCGTCGTGTTGAGGCGTCCCGAGACGAGCTCGTTGGTATCGACGAGTTGATCGGCGAAGCCCCAGTCCGCCCGCAGGGTGAGGTCGCCTCCCGTCGTGGCACCAAGCTCGAGGCCAACATCGGCGAAACGGCTGGTGGTCGCCTCCTTCGACGCCTTGCTCAGCGCAGCCTGGTTGTTCGTGATCGAGGACCTCAACGACGACGACAGCATCAAGGTCGAGATGTAGTTCGCGCTCATCATGGCTTAATTCCCCACGGCGGCCAGCAGGCTCTGCAACATTTCGTCGACGGTCGAGATGATCTTCGACGAGGCCGAATAGGTGCGCTCGACCTGAAGCATCAAGGACATCTCGTCGTCCATGTTGACGCCGCTGACGTTGGACAGCGCCGCGGTGCTGCGGTCGAGCAGCGTTTTCTGGTAGGTGACGTTGGAGTCCGCGGTCTTGCGCTGGTTTTCGATCCAGCTCGTCGACGACGACGCGAAGTCGATCAAGCTGCCACTCGGCTTGCCTTGCGTGGTTGCATCGAACGGCTGCGACGCATCCATGTTGCCGATGAGCTGGTGTAGCCGGACCGAGTAGCCGGCGTTGCCGGCGGTGTTGTATCGATAAGCCGGGTTGCCGCTGATCGCGCCGTCGCGCAGCAGGTTCGGGTTTCCGCCCAAGGCCGGATCGACGGAGGCAGCGACCGTAATCGTGCCGGCGAGGCCGACCGAGACGGTGGCGCTCGCCGGTATCGCCGGCGCGCCGGGATAGGTGAAGAGACCGGGAACGTCGGCCAGGGTCGGGACGGGCGACTGGTCGCTTTCCTTGAACGCATTGATCAAACCGCGCGCGACTTCGTCGAGCTGGCTCTGGTATGTGACCGTATCATTGTCGCGCAACTGGGCGAGGCCCGCAAGCTTGCCCGACTTCAGCGGCATCACGGAATTGGCGCCGGTCACCGGCACGCCGTCGATATAGACCGCATTGCCCGTGGTGCCGGGCGTATAGATGTTGGTCGCGGTGAAGCTGACGGTTCGCGCCGTCTTGTCGAACAGCACGACGCCGCTGTCGGTGTAGAGCGCCGCGTCGCCGTTAGGTCGCAGCGACATGGTGACGCCGAGCTCCTGCGACAGCTGCGAGACAATGTTGTCGCGCTGATCGAGATAGTCGGTGATGTCGTCGCCTGAGATCGTGCCCTTCACGATCTCGGTGTTCACGGTCTGGAACTGGGAGAGCAGCTGATTGATGTTTTGAACCGACGTTTTCATGTCGGCATCCGCGCCCTCACGAACCGACTGCACGGTCTGGGTCGCCTCATTGAGCGCGGTCGCCATGTCCTTGGCGGACGTGACCGCCGCCTGCGCCAGGGTGGTGTTGTCCGGGGCGTTGGCATATTGCTGCAGCGCCTTCTTCAGCGCATTGAGCTGCGCCGTCGGCGACTGGTCGAGCTCCGTATCGTCCACCGTGGCAGATGCGATCTTCTGGAGCCCGTCATAGATCGCGTTCTGCTTGGCCGACGACGAGGTCGCGACCAAGACGTTGTTGTAGAGACCCGAGCTGGCGGCGCGCTGGATCGCCGCCACATAGACGCCGGCCCCGGGGAGGTTGTCCAGCACGGCGATCTTGCGCGAATAGCCGGCTGCGCTGGCACCGGCAATGTTGCGCGAGATGGTCGAGGACTGGATACCCGACGCCATGAGCGAAGCGCGGGCGGAGTCGAGAGCGGCGGTAAGGGACATGATTTGCTCTGGCCCGGGATGAGCGCTTGAGGATTCAGCGCTTCAGGTTGACGACGACGTCCAGAAGGTCGGAGCCGGTCTGGAACGTTTTCGAGTTCGCAGTGAAGCCGCGCTGCGCCTCGATCATCCCGGTGAGTTCGTCCGCGAGATCGACGTTGGAATCTTCCAGGGCGCTGGACTGAACCGTACCGAGCCCGCCGGTGCCGGCATTCGCGGCCTGCGCATTGCCTGAATTCATGTTGGTCGAATAGACGTTGCCCGGCTCCGGCGTCAGATTGTCCGGGCTCGCGACGTCGGCGAGCATGATCGTGTAGAGCGTCAGCTGCTGCCCGTTCTTGAGGGTGGCTGTCACGTGACCCGCGGTGTCGACATTGACCTTGTCGATGGCCGAGGGAACGCTGCCATTGACGGTGGCCTTGAAGCTGAAGTCGGTGCCGACCTGCGTCATGTTCGACAGGTTCATGGTGAGCGCCGCGCCGCCGGGGACGGTTACGGTGAGACCCGTCGGGCTCGCGGCCGCCAGCGTGCCTTTTCCGGCCGCCGTGGTATCGAAGGTGAAGGTGGTTGCGGCAGCAAGTGAGGCACCGGTCGCGGAGTTATAGAGCTGCACCTGCCAGGTGTCCGAGCCGGCCGCCGTCGCGGTGTGGGACATATAGACGTCAAGCGTAACGGCCTGGCCGATATTGTTGTAGGCCACGATCGAACTCTTCGATGAATATGACGCCGGACCGGGCGGGCCGGCAATGACAGCCGCCGTCGGATCCAGATTGCCGGTCGTGAGTGTCCCCGCCGTCGACGGCACCGGCACCTGCGAGACCTGCGCGACGTTCACGATCTGCATTCCCGAGAGGCTGTTCTGCGAGAAATTGGTCACGAGGCCGGGCTGTCCCAGAAGGTAGAAGCCGGCCGCGTTGACCAGATTGCCCTGGGCGTCCGGCACGAACGAGCCGGCTCGCGTCAAAAACTGCTGCGTATTGTTGGCGTTCGACACCACGAAGAAGCCGTTGCCCTGGACGGCGAGATCCGTGGTCGACGTGGTGAACTGCGTATGTCCCTGGTCGCTGATGGCGTAGCGAACGGTCGTCTCGACGGCGCCGGAATCGTAATTACCCGAACCGCTCTTCAGGATCAGCGAGGAGAATTCGGTGGAGGCCCGCTTGTAACCGGTCGTGTTGACGTTCGCGATGTTGTCCGAGACCGTCGACAGCTTGTTGGACTGCGCAGACATGCCGGAAACGCCGGTGCGCATAACACCATACAGGCTCATGAATTGGGCTCCTTTGGTAGGTTGCAGCTACAATGAGGGTTCTTGCTTGCGCGGGGCTGATGATCGGGAACCATGCACAACTTCCTGTTGTCAGGTTGTCTTCGGCTGACAGAAGGAGCGCGCGTTGTCGGTCCACGCGCCGAAGCCGCTCGAGACGAGGTGAGCCACGATGTGACAGACATAGCGCTTCTGCGCCGGCTGGTTGTTCGGGCCTGCGTTGTAGCGTGCGACCGCCATGGTCCAGCTGCCCTCGCGCTGCTTCAGCTCTTTCAGGAAGCGTGCGGCGTATTCGACGTTCTTCGCGGGATCGAACATCGCGCGCACCGAAGCGAACTTGTCGCCGTGATAATAATGGTTGATCTGCATGCAGCCGAGGTCGATCAGCTTGATGCCCTTAGCTCGCATCGCCTCGAAATTCGCGATCGCGTCGTTCATGTCCTTCGCGAACACGGTCTGGCCGTCGGCGCCGAGCGCGTAAGGGTGAAGCGAACCGCGCCGTCCGGTCTCGGTGAGGCCGACCGCATAGAGAATGCCGAGCGGAATCCCGTGCTCATGGGACGCGCGCGCCATCTCGCGCTCGCAGGGGCGCGCGCTGTCGGCGGCCGCCTCGGCGGCGCCGGCGTTACAGATAAACAGGGCCGCGACGAATCTGCGGCGCCACGTCCTGGTCATGACGCGTCTCCTGGTTGGACTGGCGCTCCTGCCGGGCCTGTCTCGCATCGCCGTCCGATTGTCCCGACGACGTGCCGGCGCCGTCGAACGTGCCTTGCGACTGTGACGAGGGCTGTTGCTGGCCCGAGAACTGCGGCTGCGACTGGCCGGAGCCGCTCTGGAATCCATCCAGCGAGCCGTGCTGGACGGGGGCGACGTCGGCGACGTAGCCGGCCGACTGCATCAGCTCGCGGATCGAGTCGCGCTGCTGGTCCAGCATCTGGCTCGTGTCCTTGCGTTCGGCCGCGAGATGGATGGAGACCTCCGAGCCGACGAGGCGGAGGCGCACGGTGACATTGCCGAGCGTCGGTGGCTCGAGATTGACCGTCAGGATCTTGAGCGGCTGGTCCGGCGCATTGGTCTGGGACGTCGCGAGATCGGGTGCTGCGGACGCCGCCGGCGCCGAGGATTCCTTCAGCTCGGTAACCACCGCGTTGGCGACCTGTTGCGGCGCGTTGAACTGCGCCGGGGGCAGATGGGTCTCCTGCTGGACCACGGTGACCTTGGTCGCCTCGGGCAATGCGTCCCGGGCCGAAGCCTTGACGGCACGTTCGACATTGGCCGTGACGGCCTCGAAGCCCGGCGTCGCGGGCATTGCCTTTGACGAACTCTCGTTGCCCTGCAGCGCGGCGGCCGCCACCTGCGAAGCCGCGGCCTGTGAGCGCGTGCCTGTCGGACCGGCAGAAGGCGGCGCGGAATCGGCGATAGCGACCTTCGCCATGCCCGTCGCCTGAACCTCGCCCTTCGTCGCGGAGGAGCGCTCGTCGCGCGCGGGCGCGTCCTTCCTGTCCCCAGCCGGTGACTGCACCTGCAGCTTCACGACCGGCACGGCGGCGAGCTCCTGTCCGACGATCGCGGGAATGCTCGGCCGGCTCGCAACGTCCGCCTTCGCGGCCTGGTCGACCGGATTTTGCGTCTCCGACGACTGGTCGGACTTCTGGTCGGACGACTTGTGACCGGACTTGGCCTCGTCGGTCGCCTCGGTGCGTTCGCTCACCGCCTCGTCCTTCCCGGCCGGATGCGCGAGGTGCGCGCGCAGCGTTCCGGCCTTCACGGTCGTATCGCCGCCCTCGTCTTTGAGCGCCCGCTTGGCCAGGTTCGAGACGGTGTGGAGCAGATCGTTGAACGACGAATCCGCCTGCGATTTCGTCCCGGCGCTCTTCGCCGAGCGCGACGTCCCGCGCATATTGAGGCTCCCGGCGAGCCCCGAAAAAACCTGTCCGGCGGTTCCGCTGAGCTTGGTCATGGGCGGCGATCCCTGGTGAGAAGTTCGAGTTCGCCGAGCTCCTTCCGCGCACGCGCGAGAGTCCCGGTCGATGAGGCGAGATCGAGACGCGCCGGCGTGGCCGGAGGCTTGTCGGCGGTGGCGGCAGATCCGCCCGCGAACGGTTTGCGGACATCGAGCGCGAGCTGGACCGTTGCATTCAGCAGGGGAACGTCGCGCTCGGGCAGCTTCGACCGGTCGAGCGCCTTCAGCTCGGCGAGACCGCCGTCATATTCGTCGGTGAGCACCCGCGAGGCGCCACGGAAGAAATGCGCACGCTCGCGCTCCGGCGAGGCATCGGCGCTGAGCGTCAGCGCCCGCTCGCCGGCGAGCCGGGTCACGGCCATCCGTCCACGCACCATGGCACTGCGCGCGATGACGAGATAGAGCTTGAGGCGGCTACTGCGATCGATCTGCTCCAGCATGGTGACGATCCGCGCAAAGCGGCGCTCGTCGAGAGCGAGGCTCGATTGCGTCAGGCCCGTGGAGAAGCGCTGCCAGAAATCGCCGGCATAAACCGAGTTGCGGTAATGGCGGATATAGGCCAGCGTCAGGAACTCGAACTTGTCGAAATCCTCGGCCTGCCCGACCAGCAGGATCTCGCGCCGCAGCGCAGCCTCCTCCACCAGCGTGCCGGGCAGGAGCAGGCGCGCGTCGTCCAGACGCTCGATCGCGAGAGAGGCCTCGGTGCGTGCGAATAGCGCGCCCTGGACCAGCGCGACCTGTCCGCCCAGACCCGACGGAATCGTCCTGGGCTTGACGTCCCTGAGCAGCTCGCGCGCTTCGTCCTGCCGGCCCTCGACATAGGCGAGCGCGCCGTCGAACAGCCGCCCGTCGACGTTCATCTTGTCGCGCGGCAGCTTGCGGACTAGTTGCGGCGCGCCGCCGCTGAGCAGGTAGATGACGACGGCCTGGCCGTTCTGCGGGTTGCTCCACACGCTCGCATCGGCGGCGAGAAATTTCTCGCCGATCTGCCGGATCAGCGCGATGTGGCCGCCATGCGCGGCGGTGTCGCCGTTGGCGATGCCGTCCTGCACGGCCTGCAATGCGCGCACGAGCTCGTAGGGTTCACCCGATGTCGACGCCGGAGCCGGCGCCGGATCGGCCAGCGCGCGTGCCGCCGCGAACGGCAGCAGCACCAGCAGGGCGGCACGGAGGAGCGGCCTGATCAAGGGCGCTTCTCCCGGATCAGGATCTCGATCCGGCGATTTTGCGCGGCCGCCGGGTCGTTCGGAAGTTTCGGCCGCCGGTCGGCGTAGCCTTCGACATGCTCGATCCGCTGCGCATCGACGCCGGAGCGGACCAGCATGTAATAAGCCATCTGCGCACGCGCAGTCGACAGCCGCCAATTGTCGTAGGTTTCCGACTTGTACGGTCGATTGTCAGTGTGGCCGCGGACGATGATCATGCCCTGGCGTTTCATCAGCAGCGGCCCGATCTTGTCGATGACGCGGATGAGCTCGGGCCGTGGCTCGGCCGAGCCGACCGCGAACATGCCGAAGCTTGCATCGTCGGTCAGGCTGACCAGCAGACCTTCCTCAACCTGACGCACCTCGGCCGCCGGTCCCGCGCCCGCCTTGATGTCCGACAGCGCATCCGCGATCGCGGACTGAAGCTGCTTGACGGTCGGCTGCTGCGTTTGCGCGGCGTCGCGCGGTTCGGAATCCTTCGACGTATCGCCGGGACGCCCTTGCGCAGCGACACTGGCCTGAGCACCCGGCTGCGCGTTCGCCTGCGCGCTGCCTTCGCGCGAAGACTGCGACGGCGCGGGTCCCGGCGGTAGCAGGGGCGACAGGCTTGCGGACGACGCATCGGCGTTCGGCGCCACGCTTCCGCCGGCGTCATCCGCCTTGGCACGGCGCGCCTGCGGCTCGCCCTGGCCCGTCCCGGTCGCGTTGTCGCGCGCGGACGCATTCGGCTTTGGCTCGCTCTCGATGAAGCGATCCGAATCCTTGGATGCCTGCGGCGCCAGTCTCCAATAGCCGGGATCAAAAGGATCGCGATAGGCGTCGCCGCCCTTGAGGCCATCCTCTTCCGCGGAGGTCAGCGCGCCGGCGCGGCGCTGGCCCGAGGCCTGGTTCGCGCTATTGGCGATCTCGGCAAGCGTCGCATAGGGATCGCGGAACAGAACCTTCTCTTCGAAGGAGGCAGGCTTCTCCGCCGTCGGCGAGTCTCCGCGACGTTCTTCGTTCGGCCCGGCCGGCTGACGCTTGCCATCCTGGCCTTCGAACTGCGTCGGCTCCTTCTTCGAGAGATCCTTGAGGCCCTTCGGGGCGGGTGCGTTCTCCGCGAGCTTGATCGGATTGAAATAGCTCGCGACCACCTGCTTCTGGTCCTGGTTGAGCGCGTTGAGCAGCCACATGACCAGGAAGAACGCCATCATCGCGGTCATGAAGTCCGCATAGGCGATCTTCCATACGCCACCGTGATGCGCCTCCTCGGCGAAGGCGCTGCGCCGGCGGACGATCACGAGCTCTTGCTTGACCTCCTCCATGGCAGGCTACCTGCGTGCCTCGTTCAGGCGCTCGCTCCATGCCGCGATCTTCGTCTCGATCACGGTCTGGTCGGCGACGACGCGAACCTCGAAAGTCTCGGCGGCCTCGTACTCGATGCCCGTTCGCCGGGCCGTCTCGAGCTGCGTCTTCACCAGGTCAAGCAGTTCGCTCGGGCCGGTGATCTTGAACACCGGCACCGGCGAGTTGCCGGTCAGCGCCGCGATTTGCTCGACCAGCGACCCGATCGCCTTGTCGCGGACCGCATCGGCGAGGAACGGCAGCAATATTCGGGCAACGGAGCTCGCAATGTTGGTCTCGATCTCGCGGCAAGCCGCCTCGAAGCCGCTCACGATCGTGACCGCCTGCTGGTCGGACCATTTGGCCCGCTCCTCGCCGAGCCGGATTGCGCTGCGCACGCGTTCCTCGGCAACCCTGGCATCGCCTTCCGCAACGCCGGCGGCGTGGCCGCGCCGGTAGGCATCGTCCAGGAGATTGACCGGCGGGGCTTCCGTCGCGGGCGCCGGAGGCGGCGACTGATGCTGCGGCTGCGACTGGGTCTGAGGCTGTGGTTGAGATTGAGGCTCGCGCCGGACCTCCTTCGGCCTGGTCAGCACGTCCGGGATCTTGGGCGGCGGAGGCGGCGGCGGCGACTTGACCCGGCCGTTCGCGTCGAACTGCGTCAGGAGTTTTCCGATTGCCGCGTTCATGCCGCCTCCTCGCGTCGCATCCAGTCTTTAAGGATCGCTGCTGCCTGGGCCTGATCAAGCCGGACGATCTGCTCCAGCCGCTTCTGCGGCGTGCGCTGCATCTTGCCTTCGAGGTCCTCGACGAGGTTGAGCTCGGGGTCCTGACTCTCGGCCAATGCAAGGGCTGTGGCTGCTTCAAGCTCAGCGGCCTCCGCCGCCTCGGTCTGCTCCTGCGCCGCGCGGTGGGCCAGAATGCCGTTGACCGCGGGGCGAAGGCCGAACCAGACGAGCATCGACGCCACGGCCAGGATCGTCACCGCGTTGATGACGCTACCGAGCTGCTTGTTGATCATCTCGACGAAGCTGATCGGCGGCACCGGCGCCAATTCGCGCGAGCCTTCGATGAAGTCGACGGCCGTGACCTGGATCTGGTCGCCGCGCTGCTTGTCGAGTCCGCCGGCGGTCGCCGCGAGCTGACTGATCTCGGCGAGCTTGCTGTCGACGATGGCCTGGTTGCTCTTGTCGCCGAGATCGGCGACGAGGCGCGCGCGGTTGACCAGCACGGCGATGAAGAGCTTCTTGACCAGATAGCCGTCGCTTACCGTCGTCGTGGTCTTGGACGACACCTCGAAATTGGTGACGTCCTCGCGGCGGGTCTTGTCCTCGCTGGAGTTCTTGGAACCGCCGCCATTCACCTGCTGATCGGGAAGGTTCTGCTGCACCGTGGTCGGCGTCGAGCGGTCCGCATTCTGCGACGACTCCTTCTCGCGCACGTTCCGCACGGAACGCTCGGCGCGGCTCTCCGGATCGTAGACGGTCTCGTTGGTCTGCCGCTTGTCGGTGGAGAGCTGCGGCGCGACGCTCACCTCGAAATTGTCGAGACCCAGATACGGCGTCAGCGCCTTGCGGATGTTCTCCTGAACCATCCCGCCGACCGTCTTCTGGAGGCTTGCCATCTTGGTCGGGGCAGCGGTGGCCTCGTCCTCTTCGGCCAGCAGCATCGAGCCGTCGGCATCCAGCACCGTCACCTTGTCGCGGCTCATGCCGGGGATGGCGGCCGCGACGAGATGGCGGATCGACTGCGCCGTGCGCGCCTCGATCGCTCCGTCGGTGCGCAGCACGACGGACGCCGAGGGCGGCTGTTGCGTCGCGCGGAACGAGCCGCGCACCGGCATCACGATATGCACCCGCGCCGCCTTCACACCCTTCATCAGCTGCACCGTGCGCGCGATCTCGCCTTCGAGCGCGCGCAGCTTCGTGACTTCCTGCATGAACGAGGTCAGGCCGAGCGAGCCGATCTTGTCGAACAGCTCGTAACCGGAATTGGCGCTGGTCGGCAGCCCCTTCTCGGCGAGCAGCATCCGCGCCTGCATGGTCTGGCTCGGACGCACCGAGACGGCGTCTCCGGCCGTATTGACGTCGAAGGCAATATTCTGCTCGCGCAGGGCAGCGCCCATGCGCGTCACATCTTCGCGGGAGAGGCCGGTATAGAGCGTCTCGAATTCAGGCCGGCTCAGATAATAGGCGCCGCCGACGACGGTGACGAGAACGGCAAAGCCGATCAATCCCAGGGCCATCAGGCGTCGCGGCCCAAGCTCCAGCAGATTGTTGAGCAGTTGCTGTATCTGCGCACGACTGAACAGCATGTGACCTCGTACCAATGCGAACATATGGGACACTCCGCTGCCAACCTTGTCTGAAGGTTGCGCAGGAACACGAATGTGTCGGTTCGCGGGCGAGGCGTTGTAATTTTACAAGAAGTCGGGGGACGCTATCGCGCGGATCGGCAACAGGTGCACGGCCGGACGCATCGCGGCGCGATCGGCTGCGGCGTGTTGCTTGAAATCTGGCGTCAGGAGATCGATTGCGGGCACATCTTGTGCCGTCATATCCGCCGTCATGGCGGAGACCGTGCTCCCTTGGGAGCACGGTCGATTTCGAAGCCGCGGCTTAGCGGAACAGCGACAGGATGCTCTGGCTGTTCGCGTTGGCGATCGAGAGCGCCTGAACGCCGAGCTGCTGCTGGGTTTGTAGCGCCTGCAGGCGCGTCGATTCCGCGTTCATATCGGCGTCGACGAGCTGGCCGACACCGCGGTCGACGGAGTCCATCAGGGTCTTGACGAATTCCGTGTTGGTCGCGAGGCGGTTCTTGACGGCACCGAGATTGGCGGCGGCCGATGCCACCGTGTTGATCGCAGTGGTGACCTGCGCAATGTAGGCATCGAGCGTGGCCTGGTTCGCCGCCGAGTCGGTCAGCGCGCTGATGCTCATGTTGTCGACCGACGCGAAACCGGTCGTGCTGTTGCCGGTCACCGTGTCCAGGATGCCGGTCTGGGTTGCGCCGCCGGTGGTGTAGAGCGCGTAGCTGGCGGTCGTCACCGTGATGGAGCCGATGGTGGGTGTACCGCCGACACGCGAGTACGACGACACGAGGTTGAAGCTCGTCGGCGTGGCCGAGGAACCGGTCGAGGTGTTGATGCTCAGCCAGTTGATGCCGTTGAAGGTCGCCGAGTTGGCCTTGAGCTTCATGTCCTGCTGGATCTGGGTGATGTCAGCCTGGATCTTGGTGCGGTCGATGCCGGCGGTCTTGGCTTCGACCAGCAGCGCCTGGAGCTTGGTCAGACCGCCGGTCTTGTCGCCGATAACCGAGGTCAGAGCGGTATATTCGGTGTCGACGGTCGCGGACGACAGACCGAGCGAGTCGGAGATGGCGGAGAGCGCGGCGTTGTCGGAACGCATCGACGTCGCGATCGACCAGTAGGCAGCGTTGTCCGAAGCGGTCGAGACACGCTGGCCGGTCGAGATCCGGTTCTGCGTGGTCGCGAGCTGCGAGCTGACGTTGCGGAGGGTCTGCAGCGCGGTCATTGCAGACGAGTTGGTGAGCAGACTAGAACCCATTTTGATGTCCCTTTGAAGATTGAATTGTGTTTGGGGGACATACCGGGCTTGCACCGGTACGACAGGGCGGCGTCATGCCTTTGGGCGCGCGGAAATGCGGTGAAGGGCCCAACCTGTCGTAGCGGAGAGGTTACCCGCCGAAGCTTGTGCGAGGCTTGTGGCTCTGTGACCCCGCTGCAACAGCGGGGCCGGATCATGGCGTGGACGCGGCGTCACGCCAGACAAAAAAGGGCCGCGCTTCGCGAGAAGCGCGGCCCTCCCCCAGACGAGTTGAGGTTTAGCGGAACAGCGACAGGATGCTCTGGCTGCTGTTGTTGGCGATCGAGAGCGCCTGCACACCGAGCTGCTGCTGGACCTGGAGGGCCGCAAGGCGGGTGGACTCCTTGTTCATGTCGGCGTCGACGAGCTGGCCGATACCGCGGTCCACGGAGTCCATCAGGGACTGGACGAATTCCGTGTTGGTCGAGAGGCGGTTCTTGACGGCACCGAGATTGGCGGCGGCCGATGCCACCGTGTTGATCGCAGTGGTGACCTGCTTGATGTAGCCATCGAGCGTGGTCTGGTCAGCCGCCGAGTCGGTCAGCGCGCCGATGGCGATCGTGTCGACCGACGCAGCGGTCGAGCCGGTGCCGGTCACCGTGTCCAGGATGCCGGTCTTGGTTGCGCCGCCGGTGGTGTAGAGCGCGTAGTTGGCGGTCGTCACGGTGATGGAGCCGATGGTCGGCGTACCGCCGACGCGCGAGTACGACGACACGAGGTTGAAGCTCGTCGGCGTGGCCGTGGAACCGCTCGAGGTGTCGATGCTCAGCCAGTTGATGCCGTTGAAGGTCGCCGCACCGGCTGTGGACTTCAGCTGCTGCTGGATCTGGGTGACGTCTGCCTGGATCTTGGTGCGATCGACACCGGCGGTCTTGGCTTCGACCAGCAGCGCCTGGAGCTTGGTCAGACCGGAGGTGCTATCGCCGATAGCCGTGGTCAGAGCGGTGTATTCGGTGTCGACGGTCGCGGCCGACAGACCGAGCGAGTCGGAGACCGCAGCGAGCGCGGCGTTGTCGGAGCGCATCGACGTCGCGATCGACCAGTAGGCGGCGTTGTCCGAAGCGGTCGAGACGCGCTGGCCGGTCGAGATGCGGTTCTGCGTGGTGGAGAGCTGCGAGCTGACAGACCGGAGGGTCTGGAGCGCGGTCATGGCGGTCGAGTTCGTAAGCAGGCTTGACATTGCGAATGTCCCTTTATGTACGCGTTACATTTTCACGAGGGGACATACCGGGCTTTCACCGGTACGGAGGGGCGGCATCATGCCTTTGGACTGATGTGGGTGGGGTCCAACCCGCCGTGACGCATTGCTAGCACGCCGAATCTTGCTTGCGGATTAAGATCGGCTTGAATTCTGCTGTAAAATCATATGGTTAACATTACCCACTGCTAACCATAAGCGGGTACTTGTCGCTAACCATAACCGGCCGGCCGGCCGGCGATCGCTGCTACGAGAACGACCGCACCAGTCCGGAGGCCAGCAGGTTCCAGCCGTCGATCAGCACGAAGAACAGCATCTTGAACGGCAGCGCGATAATCGTCGGGGGCAGCATCATCATGCCCATCGACATGGTCAGCGTCGCCACGATCATGTCGATGACGAGGAACGGCAGCATGATGAGGAATCCGATCTCGAACGAGCGCCTGAGCTCGGAGATCATGAAGGCCGGAATGATGACGCGCAAATCGATGCGCTTGTCGTCGAACTTCTTGCGGAAGCTCTCCGCGGCGAGCGCCTCGAAGGTCTGGAGATCCTTGTCGCGGACATGCGCCAGCATGAACTCGCGGAACGGATCGGTGATCTTCAGATAAGCCTCTTCCTCCGAGATCTCGTTCTTCATGAGCGGCTGGACGCCGGTCTCCCAGGCGCGGTCGAAGGTCGGCGCCATCACGTAGAACGTCATGAATAGCGCGAGGCTGACCAGCACCAGATTGGCCGGCGTGGTCTGGAGGCCGAGACCGGAGCGCAGGAACGACAGCGCCACCGCAAACCGCGTGAAGCTCGTCACCATGATGAGCAGTCCCGGCGCCACCGACAGCACCGTGATCAGCGCCATCAGCTGGATGATGCGGCCGCTGGTCGAGCCGTTTCCGGGCGGCAGCAGCGAGTTGAGGTCCGGAATCTGGGCGAACGCCATCTCGGGCAGCACCGCCAGAATCAACGCGAGCAGCAGGACTCTCAATTTCACTGAATCACCAACGTCTCAATGATCAATTCGCGCACCTTGCCCGAAGAGCGGACATTGGCGCGTTCGGCGAGGTCGTCGCGCAGATGCTGGAGCCCGCGCGATCCCTCGAACTGCGCGACCGAGGCCGACCGCAGATAGGTGACGATGTCCTCGCTGATATGGGCGGCCAGGATGCCGGCGTCCTCGTCGCTCATGCTCTCGGTCACCATGGAGGCCTCGACACGGGCCCAGTTGTTGGCCGGCGCGCCGAGATTGGTCACGATCGGGGACAGTTTTCGAAGCCGCGCACTGCCGGCGTAGCTCGACGCTAGCGGCGGCGGCGTGGCGCTCTTCTTCGCGTCGGCGACGCGCTCGGCGGCCGCAAACAGATGCAGGCCGGCAAGGGCACCGGCACCGATCGCGACCAGGGTCAGCGCCAAAATGGCGGCAATCAGGCGCATCACGTCCCCTGCCCCCGCGACGCGGCCCGGCCGGCGCGAACCTCAGAACGGTGCCACGGCGTCATAGATCCGATGTCCCCATCCAGGCTGCTGCACGTCCGACAGATTTCCGCGACCACCATAGGATACCCGCGCCTCCGCGATCTTCTCGTAGGAGATCGTGTTGGTTCGCGAGATGTCGCGCGGACGCACGATGCCGCCGACATTGAGCACGCGCATCTCGGTGTTGACGCGGAACTCCTGCGAGCCGCTGATCATCATATTGCCGTTCGGCAACACGTCGGTGACGATCGCGGCGATGGACAGCTTGATGTCCTCGGTGCGGTCGATCTGGCCGTTGCCCTTGATCTGGGTGTTGGTGCTGAGGTTGGCGGTGGCCTCGCCCTTGTCGGCCCATCCGGCGACGTCCATCAGCCAGTCGAGCCCGAACTTGATCTGCGAATCGCGCGAGCGGCCGGTCTTGTTGTCGAGCTTGGCCTTGTCCTGCATCGAGATGATCACCGTCACGACGTCGCCGGTGCGCCGAGCACGGGGATCGCGATAGAGATCGGTGCCGTCGTCCCAGGTCGAGCGATAGCTGACCGGCGTACGCACGCGGGGCGTCACCGGGATCGGGTCGGCCTGGCTCCGCAGGCCGCTGCCGACCGGCGACAATCGCGGACCGTTCAGGACTTCCGCCGGATCACTGACGCATCCGGCAAGCATCAAGAGCGGCAGGATGAGGATCAGGTTCTTCATCTACTTCGTCTTTCCGTCGTCCACGCGGCGCATTCCGCCGAGCAGGTCGGCGAGGTGCGCGGCGCGCGCCGTATCCATCTCGTTGAAGATCGCGCTCGAGTTCCTCGGGCTGAGCTTGGCGAGCACGGCGGCGGCGGTCTCGTCCGCCATGCCGGCGATCTGGGTGGCGGCAGCATCCGGCTTCATGCGCGAATAGATCTCGACGACCTGCGCCTCGGCCTTCTTCAGGAAGTCGTCGCGCAGCGCCATCCATTTCTCGTATTCGGCGCGTTTGGCCTCGACCTCGGCGATGCGCTCGCGGAGCTGGTTCTCGGCCTTTTCCAGCTCCTTGAGCTGCCAGGCCAGTCTCGCATCGACGGCGGGATCGGCCACGTTGCTGCAGAACAGGGCGATCTCGTTGTCCGCGGTCGCAGCGGCCTGCGGCGGTGCGGGCTTTGGCGGCGCCGTGACGCTGCCGGGCTTGGCCGGACGTACGGGCGCGGGTGCAGGCGCCGGTGCCGGTGCAGGCGTCTCGGAAGCCGGCACCGCACCGGTGATCGCCGGTCCGGTATCTTCGGCCGCCCATGCCGTCGCCCGGATGGACGCGTTGTCGCCCGGGACCGGCGTGCGCGGCTTCTGCGGTCCGGGCGCGCGGGCGCGCGCGAAGGAGAGCAGGTTGAGCGGCTTCGACGACTTGGCCTCATCCAGCGCCAGCACGGGCGAGGCGCCCGCGAGCGCCGCGGCCGCGACCAGGAGGAGGAGTTTGGCTTTGTGATCCAGCTTCAGCATCGGGCCGCGTGCGATTCTCGGTCGAGACCTCAGCATTGAGCGACCAAGCTTGCACGACGCTTATGCATCATTGGACGATGACATCGGCCTGGAGCGCGCCGGCCGTCTTGATCGCCTGGAGGATCGCGATGATGCCTGATGGCTTGAGGCCGATCTGGTTCAGCCCGCGCACCAGGCGCTGGAGATCGACACCGCTCAGGATCGCCACCTGCGAGCCGGCCTCGTTAGCCTCGACCACGGTCTGCGGAACGACCACGGTCTGCCCGCGCGAGAACGGCGCCGGCTGCGACACCACGGGCATCTCGGTGACGCGGACCGTCAGATTGCCGTGCGTCACCGCGACCGTCGATATCCGCACGTCCCGTCCGATCACCACCGTGCCGGTGCGCTCGTTGATCACCACCCGCGCCGGCGTGTCCGGCTCGACCGTCAGTTCGCCGATTTCGGCGAGGAAACGCACCGGACCGATATGGCGCGGCTTCGACAAGACGATGGTGCGGTAGTCGCGCTCGAACGCGATCTGCGCGCGATAGCGGCCGCCGGCGTAGCGGTTGATCGCATCGAGGATGCGCGTTGCGGTGACGAAGTCCGGGTTCTTGAGCTCCAGCACCAGGAATTCCATCTCATGGAGGCTTCCCTGCACCTCTCGCTCGACCAGCGCGCCGTTCGGAATGCGGCCCGCGGTCGGGGTGCCCTGGCTGACGTTCTGCGCCTGACCTCCCACGCTGTAGCCGGCGACCGTGACCGCCCCTTGCGCCACCGCATAGACCGCACCGTCCGCCGCGCGCAGCGACGTCATCACCAGCGTGCCGCCGAGCAGCGAGGTCGCATCGCCGAGCGACGACACCGTCACGTCCATCCGCTCGCCCGCCCCGATCGAAGGTTGCAGGTCCGCGGTCACCATCACGGCCGCGACGTTGCGCGTGCGCAGGGTGGTCGGACGCGCGGGATTGGTGGTGCTCGTGGTCTCGTTCCTGACATTGATGCCCATGTTCTCGAGCATCGATTGCAGGGACTGCTCCGTGAACGGAGCGTTGCGAAGCGTGTCGCCGGTGCCGTTCAGACCGATGACGAGGCCGTAGCCGACGATCTGGTTTTCGCGCAGCCCCTTGATGTCCGCGATGTCCTTGATGCGGACGGCGGCCTGGGCGCTGGCGGCGGAAACGATAAGGACGAGCGCAAGCAGGAGCCTGGTCATGATCCGTCCACGACCTTGACGGTGCCGTCCGGCTGGACGACGCCCCTGATGATCACGCCGGTGTCGGTGTTTCGCACTGGAATCAGCGCGCCGGCGGCGCCCGATTGCATCGCCGAGCCGTAGGTGACGATCGACAGGCCGCTGTCTTCGACGACGACCTTGACCATGGCGCCGCGGGCGACGGTCCAGGGGTCTTCGACCGAGTTGGTCGGGATGGGCTGGCCCGGCAGCAGCGCGCGCCGGGCCATGCGGCCGACCAGGACCTGTCGTCCCTCGATGAACATGGCGACGCCGAGTAGGTTCGGCGCGAAGGTGCGCTCCGTGATCATGTCGTCCCGGATCAGCTCGCCGGCGCGGATCGACACGGCCGGCACGGGAAGCCGCTTCTCCTCGGCCGCAGCGACGCGCGCCGAGACGAGAACCAGCAGCACGGCGGCCAACCCGCGCACGATCAGGCCCACCCTGTTCAACATGGACACACCGGAACTAGCGAAGGCCCTTCGATACGGTCGAGGCCATTTCATCCGAGGCCTGGATGACCTTGGCATTCATTTCGTAGGCGCGCTGCGCCGATATCAACTCGGTGATTTCCTTGACCGGATCGACGTTCGAGGCTTCGAGATATTGCTGGTTGATCTTGCCGTAACCGGAATCGCCCGGCAGGCCGACGACGGGCGTGCCGGACGCCGTCGTCTCGCGGTACAGATTGCTGCCGAGCGGCTCGAGGCCCGCCTCGTTGGCGAAGTTGGCGAGGTTGAGCTGACCGATCTGCCGCGGGTTCACTTCCGTGTCCAGCTTGGCGAACACCTGCCCGGTCTGGTTCACCGTGACCTGAACGGTGCCCTGCGGGATCGTGATCGCGGGATCCAGCAGATAGCCGTCCGTCGTGACGAGCTGGCCGTTAGGATTGGGGCTGAACGCGCCGGCACGGGTGTATTGCACTTCGTTGTTCGGGCCCAGCACCTGAAACCAGCCGCGGCCGTTGATCGCGAGGTCGTAGGGGTTGCCGGTCTGCGTGAGCGTGCCCTGAATGTGCAGCTTGCGGATCGCCGTCGACTTGACGCCGAGGCCGAGATTGGAGCCTTCGGGGATCGGCGACGAGCCGTTGACGTTGGCGACGCCCTGCATGCGGTCCATCTGGTAGAACAGATCGGTGAACTCGGCGCGCGCCCGCTTGTACGACGTCGAGTTGATGTTGGCGATGTTGTTGGCGATGACTTCGATATTGGTCTGCTGGGCATTCATGCCCGTGGCCGCAATGGCAAGCGATTTCACAATGTGACTCCTTCAGATCAAATCGACATACGAACGACTTCTTGGTAGGCCTGCACGACCTTGTCGCGAACCGCGACCGCCGTCTGCAAGGCCTGCTCGGCCGACATCAGCGCCTCGACGACGCGCCGCGTCGATTCCTTGCCCTGCATCGCCGAGATCGACGCTGCCTCGCCCGCCTTCAGCGTGCCGATCGCGTCCGTCGTCACCTGCTTCATCACCGAATCGAAGCCGACGTCGCCGCCGGACTGGATCGCGGTCGGCGCCGCAGGCGAGATCGCCTGCGCCTCGGTTGCGCGGCTCGCCGCCTGGCCTGCGGAGATCGCCGTGGACGAAATTGCCTCAAGCATTGTCAGCTCCTCAGAAGGTCGATGGTCATACCCAGCATCGACCTCACCTGTTTCACGACCTGGAGATTGGCCTCATAGGACCGGTTGACTTCCCGCATGTCGGCCATCTCGATCATCATGTTGACGTTCGGCAGCTTGACGTAGCCGGACTTGTCGGCGGCGGGATGCCCCGGATCGTACTCGACGCGGTACGGCGTGGTGTCGACGCCGACCTCCTTGACTTTCGCGAGCTGCGCGCCCGAGGCACGGTCCAGCGCGGCGTCGAAGGTGATCGTCTTGCGCTGATACGGATCGGCGCCGGCGGTCCGCCCCGTCGAGGTCGCGTTGGCGAGGTTTTCCGAGACGATGCGCATGCGCGTCGACTGCGCTTCGAGCCCCGAGCTCGCGACCGTCAGGGAGGCGCTCAGTGAGTCCAGCATGTCAATTCACCTCAGGTCTTCGTGCTCGACAGCAGCATGCGGTGGAACGACCGCACGACCGCCGAATTCATCGAGTAGTCGCGATTGACGTCGCTGCCCTTGATCATTTCCTGCTCGAGGCTGACGGAATTGCCGGAGTGGACCACTTCCCAGCTGTCGTTCTTGGCGGTCGCGCGCGTGTCGGTCTCGGCCGGGGAAAGCTGCATGTGCGTCGGCGACGTCGTCGCGAGCCGGACCGGCATTCCGTCGAGCACCTTGTTGAACGGCTCGACGTCGCGCGCCTTGAAGCCCGGCGTATTGGCGTTGGCAACGTTGGTGGCGATGGTCGACTGGCGGAGTTCGAGATGCCGCGCTTGCGACGATGCGAGTTCGAAGAGATAAAGCGGTCCCACGACAGCCCCATTCTGGTCCATTCGAGAAGGACCCTAGGGCGTTAAGCTTTCGTCAAGCTGTTGGGCGAAGCACCATCCTCGGAAATCTACTGGACCTTCTCGGGCCGCGTCGTCTGCTTCGACTGCAGGAAGTAGATGATCTCGGCGACGGGCCGGAAGAATTCGGCCGGAATCACCTGATCGACCTGAACGGCCTCGTAGAGCGCGCGCGCCAGCGCCTTGTTCTCGATCACTGGGATCCTGTTCTTCTCGGCGACTTCGCGGATCTTCAGCGCGATCACGTCCATGCCCTTGGCCACCACGAGCGGCGCCGGGTTTTCCTCGCGGTTATAGCGCAGCGCGATCGCAAAGTGCGTCGGGTTCGCGATCACCAGCGTCGCGCGCGATGCGGAGGCGATCATCCGCTGTCGCGAGCGGTCGCGCGCCAGCGAGCGCAGGCGCGCCTTGATCAGCGGATCGCCTTCGGCCTGCTTGTGCTCGTCCTTGATTTCCTGCTTGGTCATACGCAGCTGGCGCCGCCAGTGGAAGCGCGCCCAGGCGAGATCGATCGCGACCAGCACGATGGTCGCGATGCAGATCGCCGAGACGATCCGCATCGCGATGCTGAGAATCATCTCCGGCAGCGCGACCGGATCGGTGTACATCGCCTCGAACGCCCTTGCCTCGGACGAGCGCAGCACGAAGGCGACGACGGCGGTCACCGAGGCGAGCTTGAACAGCGACTTGGCGAACTCGACGAGGCCCTGCGTTCCGAACAGCCGGTTCCAGCCGCTGATCGGGGAGATTCGCGAAAGGTCCGGCATGATGCGCTGGAGCACCAGGCTGGGCGCGTTTTGCAGCAGCGACGATGCCAGCCCGAACACGAGCAGGATGACCACCAGCGGCACCAGGAATCGCAGCGCCTCGAGTCCCACCACGGTGAGGAGGTTCTGCGCGTCCGCCCCGGTGCTGAGCGGGAAGCCCTCCGGATCGTCGAGGAGGTTCTTCAGGGTCGGCGTCAGTCGCTGCACGCCCTGACCGATCAGGAACATCTGAATCACCATCAGCGCCGCCATCGACGCGAAGATGGAAGCCTCCCGAGAGACCGGGATTTTGCCCTCTTCGAGCGCATCGCGGACTTTCTTCTCGGTCGGCTCTTCTGTCTTGCTGTCCTGATCGGATGTTTCTGCCATGCCCGTTCAGCGGTCAGCGGAAGACCAGCTCATCCTCCTGCTCGGGGTTGAGCTCGATTTCGCCCTTCTCCGCGAGGTCGAGCGCGAGATCGGTGATCACGCGCCGCGCCTCCAGCACGTCGCGCTGGTTCGACGGCTCGCCGATGGCGAGCTCGTGCTCGACGACGCGGCGGACGCGCGATGCGACCGAGGACAGGATCAGCTCGCGGAAATGCTTGTCGGTCCCCTTCAGTGCGACGACGATGCGATCGGTCGGCACCTGATCGAAGATCATGGTGCGCGCCTTCGGCGTCAGGTGGATCACGTCGTCGAAGGTGAACAGCAGCTCCTTCAGCACTTCGGCCGACTTCGGCCGCTTCTCCGACAGGCTCTTCAGCATGTCCTCGATGTGGCCGCGCTCCATCTTGTTGATGATGTCGGCGACGCGGGCATAGGTGTCCGCACCGAGGTTGCGGGCGAAGTTCAGCGTCAGATCCTCGTGCAGCGTCTTCTCGAGGACCCTCATCGCATCGTCGGCGATCGGCTTGAGGCTGAGAACGCGCCGCATCAGCTCGTTGCGCAGGCTCGAGGGAAGCTGACTCATGACCTTGGCGGCGCAGGCCGGCTTGACCTTGGACAGGATGAGGGCCGCGGTCTGTGGATGCTCCTTGGAGAGGTAGCTCGCGAGCGAGTTTTCCGACACCGACGAGACGCGGTCCCACACCGACCGGCTCGAATTGCCAAGCAGGTCCGACATGATCGCCGAGACCTGGTCGGCGGGAAGCACGTCGCCAAGCACGGCCTCGAGGCCGCCGAGCGTGCCGAGAATGTTGGCACCCATCGAGAACTGCTGGGCGAACTCCTCGACGATCGACTCAAGCTCCTGCGCGGTGATCGGCCGCAGCTCGGCCGCGGCCTTGGTCACGATGCGGATATCCTGCGGCTCGAACTGCGCGAGCACGCTCGCGGCCGCCTGCCGGCCCATCGCCAGCAGGAGCGCCGCGACCTTTTCCGTACCACCCAGCGCGGCAACGCCTCGCTGCTTGACGGGAGCGATGCCCACCTGTGCCGCCATGGTCAGGTATCACCCTGCCCCAGCGGTCCAACGATCTCCGTGAGCGAGACACCGAAGCGGGAATTGTCCTCTTCGACGACGACCACCTCGCCGCGGGCGACGATACGGCCGTTGACGACGACGTCGACGGGCTCGCCGACCCGGTGATCGAGCGGAACCACCGCGCCGCGCCCGAGCTTCATCAGGTTCGCCACCGGAATGGTCGCCGAACCCAGCACCACCTGCATGGTGACGGGAATGCGCAGGATGGCATCGACATTGGCGAACTTGCCGCTCTCCTCGGCCGTGCGCGCGGCGATCTCGGCCAGCCGCTCCAGCGGAGACGTCTCGGTCTCTTCCGATGCAGATGCAGACTCATAGTCGAAGGATTGCGCCATGTGGTATCGCCTCTTGGTATTTCCGCTCCCGGCGCGCCGCGGCGTTCCGGTCGTTTTTGGTTCGCCGGCCTCGGCTTCAATGCTTGTTCACGTCGGCGCCGCCCGCGGTCGCTGCGGATGCAAGTCCGCTCCTGGCGTCGAGCGCCGCGATCGCCTCATTGGCCTGGTCGATCTTCGTGCTCAGCACGTTGGCGAGCCGTCCGAGATTCGCGGTCGAGTCGTGCGCTGCGGTGATGACCGTATCGAAGGCGCCCGCCGTCTCGTGAACGATGGTCGAGAATTCGCCCTGGTAGCTGCGCAACCGCGCCAGCTCGCGGTGCATCCGCGTCACCCGCATGCTGGTGAAGGCAAGCGCAATCAGCAGCACCGCATCAACGAGATAGGATATCATCGACGAACTCCCGTTTCTGATCCACGGGATCTGCCACCTGCATGGCGTAATAGCCATCGAGCTGGCCGATCTGACACCAGAACAGCACCTGGTTGTTGCTTTCGAGGCGGGCCAGCGTGCGCGGCGTGGCTTCGAGCTCGAGCACCTGCCCGACCTGGAACTTCACGACGTCGCCGAGGGTCACCATCTTCTCGTCGAGCACCGCGCTCAACGTCACTTCGGTGCGGTGGACCTCGCTCTCCATCTGCTCGCGCCAGCGCGGATCGGACGCACGGCCGTCGCTGACGACGACGTGGGCGAGCTTCTGGCGCAGCGGGTTGAGCGCGGAGTGCGGAATGATGAGGAACATCTGGCCGCCGCGATAGAGCGCCTGCAGCATGATGTTCGCGCAGATCGACATGTTGCCGCTCCGCCCGATCGCCAGCGAGGCCATCGCGGTTTCGACCCGCTCGACACGGAAGGTGACGTTGGAGGTGCCGGCGAAGGCGGATTGCAGCGCCTTGGCGAAGCGGTCGAACAGGGCCTGGACCAGGCGGATCTCGATGTTCGAGAACGAGCGCTCGACGTCGAGCGGCGGTTCGGCGCCATCGGAGCCGAACATCGCCTCGACCATCGTGAACACGAAGTCGCGGTCGAGCATGATGATGATGCGGGAGTCCCACTGCTCGGCATAGAGCACGGCGGCGACCGCATTGGCCTCGTAGTCCTTGATGATGTCGCCGACCCGATCATTGGTGATGCCGTTGACCGAGAAATAGCAGGGTGTTCCCGCCATCGGCTGCAGGCTGTCGGTGCAGGATGCCGCCATGCGATCGAAGATCACATTGAGCATCGGCATGCGCTCGATCGATATGCCGGCCGCGTCCAGCAGGTAGTTCGGCAGCTGCTTCCGCTGATCGACTTCGACGTCTTCCATCGTCATGCGCGCGCCGCCTTCGGCTCAACGTCGGCCACGACGGCTTTCGGACCCGCGATCGTCTCGTTCTCGACCACGTCGATCGAGGGCCGCTCGCCGCTCGAGATCATCTTGCGACCGTGCTCGACCGCGATCTGCGGCATGGCGCCGTTCATGAATGCCAGCAGCGTCTGCTTGACGATGATGTAGGGCCGGCACTTCTTCTCGCGCGTCATCTTGATCTTGATCGCGAAGGGCGAAATGATGCCGTAGGACAGGAAGATGCCGGCGAAGGTGCCGACCAGGGCCGCACCGATGAAGCCGCCCAGCAGCTTCGGCGACTGGTCGAGCGCGCCCATCGCCTTGATGACGCCGAGCACCGCGGCGACGATGCCGAGCGCCGGCAGCGCCTCAGAGACCGTCACCAGCGAATGGTAGGGCGCCAGCTTGCCCTTCACGATGGTGTGGATCTCCTCGTCCATCAGCGCTTCGATCTCGTGCGTGCGCGCATTGCCCATGATGATGAGACGAACATAGTCGCAGATGAACTGGAGCAGCGACGGGTCGCCGAGCACGCTCGGGAACGCCTTGAAGATCTCGGAGGACGCGGGATCGTCGATATGCGCCTCGACCTCGTTGCGGCCCTTGCCCCGCAGCTCGCGCATCAGGGCATGCAGCGCCCCGAGCAGGTCGAGATAGTAGCGCTGACCCGGCACCGCGCCGGTGATGGCCTGCATGCAGGCGACCCCGGTATCCACGACCGTCTTCCACGGATTGGCAACGATGAAGGTGCCCACCGCGGTGCCCACGATGATCACGAACTCCCACGGCTGCATGAGCACAGCCAGATGCCCGCCCATGGCGGCAAATCCGCCGAGCAGCGCCGCCACCGTGATGAAAATCCCCACGAAACTGAGCAACGCGCAACTCCATCGCCGATCCCACCGGGAATATCTAGTCGGCGACGCTTGCGCGAAGCTGGCTTCCCGCATCGCCAGCCTCACGCAAGCAATTCGCGGCAGCTTGGGACGCAGTCGCAATTGCGGCCAAAGAGGCGCGGGTCATGCTATCCACCATCGCGGACTACACCAGATTGACCCAGGACCTGGGCAAGTCGATGACGCAGGTCGCGAAGCAGCCGGATGTCAGCCGCGAGACCGATTACTTCCTCGGCCATATCGGCAGCGTGAAGACGATCGACGACTTCCTGAAGGACTATCGCCTCTACACCTATGCGATGAAGGCCTATGGCCTCAGCGACATGGCCTACGCCAAGGCGTTCATGCGCAAGGTGCTGACCGAGGGGGTCTCGGACAAGGACGCTTTCGCCAACAAGCTCACCGACACCCGTTACCGCGAGTTCGCCACGGCCTTCAATTTCGCCGCCCTCGGCGCCAACGCGACCTCGACCACCGCAGCCACGACCGGCACGGCCACCCAATACGTCACGCAGACGATGGAGCAGAAGGCCGGCGACCAGAACGAGGGCCTGCGGCTGGCGCTCTATTTCACCCGCAAGGCTTCCACGATCACGAGCGCCTACCAGATCCTCGCCGACAAGGCGCTGACCCAGGTGGTCCAGACCGCGATGGGCTGGTCGCCGACGATCAGTTCGTCCGACATCGACGCCCAGGCCAAGATGATCACGGACAAGATCGACCTGACCGATTTCCAGGACCCGACCAAGGTCACCAAATTCGTGCAGCGCTTCGCGGCAATGTGGGATGCGACCCAGGCCCAGAGCGACAACTCGACCAACCCCGCGCTGGTCCTGATCGGCAGCGCGGCGACGTCGGCCAGCCTGGATACCGACATGCTCGCGACACTTCAGAACATCAAGTTCAACAGGTAAATCATGCAATCGGCTCTCTATGTGGGATTGTCGGCCCAGGTCGCCCTCGAAAAGCGCCTCCAGACGATCGCCAACAACGTCGCCAACGTCAACACGGCGGCGTTCCGCACCGACGTGGTGAAGTTCGAGACCGTGCTGTCCAAGGCCGGCGCGAACCCGGTCGCGTTCTCCTCGCCCGGCGACAACATCATCTCGCGCGAGACCGGCAGCATCACCGAGAGCGGCAATCCGCTCGACGTCGCCGTGGTCGGTCAGGGCTGGCTCGCCTTCGCCGGCCCGAACGGCACCGTCTATACGCGTGACGGCCGCCTCCAGATCGCCGCCAACGGCGACCTTCAGACGGTGGCCGGCTTCCCCGTCATCGACGCCGGCGGCGCGCAGATCACGCTCGACCCGAACGGCGGGCCGGTCTCGATCGCCCGCAGCGGCGCGATCACCCAGGACAACAACGAGATCGGCACCATCGGCCTGTTCAACATTCCCGCTGACGCCAGTCTCGAACGCTACGGCAATTCGGGGGTCACGCCCGACCGGCCTGCGACCGCCATCGCCGACTTCTCCCGCGACGGCTTCAAGCAAGGCTATGTCGAGGGTTCCGGCGCCAATCCGATGATGGAATTGACCAAGCTGATGGCGGCCTCGCGCGCCTTCGACGGCACCAATTCGATGATCGAGGGCACCGAGAGCTCGCTTCAGAACGCAATCCGGACGCTGGGCGAGCCCGGCAAGTAGAGTGCGCCTCGCGCGCAATGAGGGTGGACGGTTTCCTTGAACGCTCTTCGGCAACTGGAGTGGGCGCTGCTGGAGCTTCAGCAGAGCACTCCCCTGGCAAGCGTCAGCGGCGCGATCTCCGAGATCGCGCCGACGCATTTCCGTGTCTCCGGCCTGTCGCGCTTCGTCAGGCTCGGTGAACTCATCGGCGTCAACTCCGGCGGCAAGCCGCAGATCGGCGAGGTGGTGCGGATCGACAGCGAGGGCATCATCGCCAAGCCGTTCGACCGGCAATTTGCCGGTGGCCTCGGCTCCGTCGCCTACCGGATGCCGCCACTGTCTTTCGCGCCCGATCCGAGCTGGAAGGGCCGCGTCATCAACGCGCTCGGGGCCCCGCTGGACGGACAGGGACCGCTGACGCCGGGATCGCGGCCCGTCTCGGCGGAGGCCGAGGCGCCCTCGGCCATGAAGCGCGCGCGCGTCCACAAGCCGCTGCGCACCGGCGTGCGCGTCATCGACCTGTTCGCCCCGATCTGCGCCGGCCAGCGCGTCGGCATCTTTGCCGGCTCGGGCGTCGGCAAATCGACGCTGCTGGCGATGCTCGCCCGCAGCCAGGGCTTCGACACCGTCGTGCTGGCGCTCGTCGGCGAACGCGGCCGCGAGGTGCGCGAATTCATCGAGGACGTGCTGGGCGCCAACCGCAATCGTGCGGTCACCATCGTATCGACGGGCGACGAAAGCCCGATGATGCGGCGCTTGGCGCCGAAGACGGCCATGGCGGTCGCCGAATATTTCCGTGATCGGGGCGAGTCGGTCCTGCTGGTGGTCGATTCGATCACCCGTTTCGCCCACGCTGCCCGCGAGGTCGCGCTCGCCGCCGGCGAGCCCGCGGTCGCGCGCGGCTGCGCGCCGACGGTCTTCACCGACCTGCCGCGCCTTCTGGAGCGCGCCGGCCCCGGCGAGGAGGGATCCGGCACCATCACCGGGATCTTCTCCGTGCTGGTCGACGGCGACGATCACAACGAGCCGATTGCCGACACCATCCGCAGCACGCTCGACGGGCACATCGTGCTCTCCAGGCACATCGCCGACCAGGCGCGCTATCCGGCCGTGGACGTTCTGGCCTCGGTCTCCCGCCTCGCCCACAACGTCTGGGACCCCGAAGAGCGCGAATTGGTGAGCAAGCTGCGTACCATGATCGCCAAATACGAGGACACGCGCGATCTTCGCCTGATGGGCGGATACCAGTCGGGACGTGATTCGGGCCTCGACCAGGCGATCGACCTGGTTCCGAGGATCTACAGCGCGATGCGGCAAGACGCATCGGCTCAGCCGAGCGCCGATCCGTTCCGCGAGCTGAGGGACATGCTCAAGGGCGATTAGCAGGCAAGACGGCGCAGGACGCGCCCTGCTCATTATTTCAACAGCCGGTCCGCGCATGCAGCCACGCTGCCGGCGCATGCACACCCATCGCCGCCACCGCGGTCCGTCGTCAGCGCATCAACCGTTCGGATGAATGATCGGGCGGCCGCGATGGAAGCGGCTGAGGGATGACACCGCGACCGCGGCCGCAACAACCGCCGCGTGTAATCCCTGCAAATTCCCTCGGCGATTCTCCGGACTCATCGCACAAGTTGTGGATGACTCATCAACGCAATCGCCCTTTGTCATGCACAAGCTTCGATCAACTTGCATCGACGGCGGACAATTACGTGCCCTGCAATCAAACCGTCGTATAACTGCGGGCATGCTCGTAGGACTCCGTATTGCGTTCACTATCATGTGTCCCTAAGAGCGAGATTGTCTTGAACGTTACATTCATCTGCAACGACATCCAGTCTCCGTGAGTGTCTCTACTTGATTTTGTTGAGAAGGTCATTCATCGTTTCGGTGGAATATCAAGAAACGTCTTCTCGTGACTTGTACTCAGAGGCTTCGGTTGAACAATTCCGGTCCATCGTCCGTTCGTGGCGGCAACTCGGGCTCCCGCGCGACGACGACGCGATTGGCATGCCCTCCGCGAGCCGGCCTCTCGCTCCGGACGACGCGACGCACGCTGATCCAGGTCGGGCGCGTTGCAGTCCGTGCCGTCGAGCAGGAATCGGGCACGACGTGCTTCTCGGACATCTCCGGAGGTCTGACGTCTTCCGAAGCATTCACGAACCACGGCGCAAGGCGGCTTCGGGACGCCGCAGACGAAGTTCCGGGGACGAGGTAAATCCATGCCGTTGGCACGAGAAGCCGTCGAGCTGCTGGTCCAGGCGGCGAGGGCTTGGTATTTCGAAGGCAACCAGCATGGATTGCGCGATCGGGAATGGATGGCGCTGCGCTTTCTCCACCGCGCCAACAGGTTTTCGCGCACACCGTCCGCGCTCGCCGGCTTCATCGGCGCCACCAGGGCGACTGCATCGCAGATCGTGAAGACGCTGGAGAGCAAGTCCTTCCTGGTGCGAAAGCCCTCGCACGAGGACAAGCGTTCCGTGGTGCTCCACGTCACCGCGCAGGGCGAGAAGTGCCTGAACCAGCACGACCCGATCAACCACGTGTTGAATGCGGTCACGGCGCTCGGAACCGACGAGTGTCTCAGGCTGCGCGACTCGCTGCGGGAGATCCTCAATCACCTCGACGCAGCTCACCAACGGCTCGACGCCAGCATCTGCCGGGACTGCATGTTTCTCGCCGAACGCGGCCCTGGCATCGGCCAGGTCGCCGCGAAGGGGCGCGCAACCGCAGAATTCATGTGCCGGCTGTATCGCGCCCCCGTCTCGCTCGAGGAGACCGAGCTGCTCTGCACCAGTTTCGAGCGCACCCGCGACCGCCCGAAGATCGAGGAGCATCTCGACCGCGCGCGCGTGGCGAGCCAGGGATGAGGCGAAGGCCCGCAGCCTGAGCGCAACGTCCGCACGGATCGCGCGGCCAAAGCTTTTGGAAGATTTCGCGACGCTCGCAATGAGGGCACCATCAGCTCCGTCATCCCCGCGCAACGGCGAAGCCGTTACGCAGGGGTGACGGTGAGAGATAAAAGCCCGTAGTTTCCACATCGTCATTGCGAGCGCAGCGAAGCAATCCAGAATCCGTCCGCGGCAAGACGCTGGATTGCTTCGCTGCGCTCGCAATGACGGAGCAAGAGGCATAGACTTCGCCTCCAAACACCACTGTCATTCCCCGCGACCCGGCTACGCCAAGGCTTCGCCGGGGTTGAGGTCGAGGGGCGCCGAAGCTTTAGCGTAGGCGGCAGGCGGGGAATCCAGTACGCCGCGGCCTATCGATTGAACTACGACCGCCTCGAAGTACTGGATCGCCCGCCCCAGTGCGCAAGTGCGCACAAGGCGGGCGATGACAGCGAATGTGTGGTCGCAGACACGCCTTCGCGCTCTCGCGGCGGATTTCGCCCGAGCTTTGCTTCATCGCTCCACCCTCTCTAGGCCAAGAGGGCGCAGGGAAGGCCGGGTGCCGGCTGGCACCCACGGTCCGCTGTGCGCGTGTAGCGCATGAAAAGATGCACAGCGGCATACAGGTGCAGCCAAAACACTCGGCCTTCCCTGCGCAGTGGTTGGACGGCTTATGCCGTGCTCTCCCGGGAGCCGAGTTCCTTCTGGCCTCCCTCGCCCCGCGAATTGACGATGCCGTCCGCCCGGTTGGGCTCGCGTGCACCTCCGCGAAAGGCTTGACCGTAGCAACGACGGTCAGGACCACACGGTTTTGCCGTACGCGCATTCGCTGACCGCCGCAGGGTTCTCCGGCCTTGTCGACGTAGCCGGAAAAATGCTGGCGAGACGAACTTTCAGCGCCGCTCATCTGCACGCGGTTTCGGGCTCACGGGGACTACCCGCCCTGCCCGCACCATGTCGTGCCGACGCTGCCGCGTCCACCGCAACCCGGCTCGCGAAAAATGACGACACATGATCGCCCCTCAAGGTCAAGCCGGGATGGGCGAACACATACGACAAATCCGAATTTCGGTAAAGCGGAATATTTTTGCGCAGGCGGATTGACAGGCCGTGCGGGTGTTTTGCCCGTCGGGCTTTGAGGCCTCGGCATCCGGGGCAAAAACCCTCGCATGACGCGTTGCTCCGGATCATTGCGGGAATGTGTGGTAGTCTTGTATGCATTATCCCAGTTGCCATCGCCGGGCACTTCGCTTTAGATGCCGCCAACTCGCCCTCGGATGACGGCCGAGGCTCAAAAATCCGCAAAATTGTCAAAGGGACGAAGCATGGCGCGCAATATTCTGATTCTTGGGGCTTCCTACGGCTCCCTGCTGGGCACGAAGCTGCTGATGGCGGGGCACAATGTCACCCTGGTCTGCCGCGCCAAGACTGCTGAGCTGATCAATCGTGACGGTACCGAGGTACGCATCAAGCTGCGCGACGAGGCGGTGCACCGGGCAATCTTCTCGCGCGACCTGCCCGGCAAGCTCGACGCGGTGACGCCGGGCGATGTCGACGTCTCCCGTTACGACATGGTCGGCCTTGCGATGCAGGAGCCGCAATACACCAACCACACGGTGCGCGTGCTCATGGTCAAGATCGCCGCGGCGAAGCTGCCGTGCCTGTCGATCATGAACATGCCGCCGCTGCCCTATCTGAAGCGGATTCCGGCGCTCGCAGGCATGGATCTCGAGGAGGCCTACACCAATGCGCAGGTGTGGGAGCGGTTCGAGCCGGGGCTGGTGACGCTGTGCTCGCCCGACCCGCAGGCCTTCCGCCCGCCGGAAGAAGCCGCGAACGTGCTTCATGTCGGCCTGCCCACCAACTTCAAGGCATCGGTCTTCGCCGACGACAAGCACAACAAGGTGCTGCGCGAGCTCGAAGCCGACATCGACGCGGTGACGCTCGACGGCCTCGACGTGCCGGTGAAGCTGAAAGTGTTCGATTCCCTCTTCGTGCCGCTGGCGAAATGGTCGATGCTGCTGACCGGCAACTATCGCTGCATCACGCCGCACGAGCCGCAGTCGATCCGCGACGCCGTGCACGGCGATCTCAAGCGCTCGCAGACGATCTACGATCATGTCGACGCGATCGCCCGCCGCCTCGGCGCCGATCCGCAGGACCAGGTGCCGTTCGCGAAATACGCCAAGGCGGCCGAAAGCCTGCTCAAGCCGTCGTCGGCCGCGCGCGCGGTGGCCAGCGGCGCCCCCTTCATCGAGCGCGTCGACCTGCTGGTGAAGCTGATCTCGCATCAGCTCGGCGTGCCCAACCCCGAGATCGACCGTACCGTCGAGACCGTGGACCAGAAGCTGAACGAGAAGATCGTGCAGGGCGGATCGGGCGCGCAGTAGCGGCGCGCCGCTTCTGTCACGATCGCCACGCTGCCTCGGCGCTCACGCGCTCAGGAATGATTGAAGCCAGATCAGGCCGGTCACCGCGACGAGCGTGACCGCGCCGGCGCGCGTGATGATCTCGGGGTGGCCGAGACGACGGACGCCGCGGCCGAGCGTGGCGCCGAACGCAATCCACGCAGCTCCCGCGGCGACGATCTGAAGCGCGATCATTCCGAGCCAGGGCAGGAGCTCGAACAGTCCGGCCTGGAGCGGCAGGAGCAGGAAGGCGAACACCATCGCCTTCGGATTCAGCAGCGTGGTGATCAGCACCTGGCGGAACGTCACCACGGCGCCGCCGCGCAGCTCGCGTGCGTTGACGCGCCAGAGCATGACGGCAAGGCCCAGGATGTAGACACTGACCGCCACGCGAAGCACGACGGCCGCAAGCGGAATGCCGCTCACGACGGGACCGAGCGCCAGCCGCAGCAGCGCGATCGCCGCGAGATAGCCGAACAGCTCGGCTGCGAGCAGATGGAGCGACCGCGAGATCCCGATCCCCGCCCCCGACGTCGCGAGCAAGGTGTTGGTCGGTCCCGGCATGGCGAGGAGGAAGCAGGTCGCCGTGAAGAAGGTCAGGAAGTTCATGCGCCCAGCTAACAGGTCTCGGGTTCATGGACCTTGATCTGCGTCATTCCACGCGGGCGGAACGGTTCCCGGTCACGCCTGAACGCCGCCGTGGGCAACAGAGCATGATTCGCGCTGCGGCGCTCGACGCGCCGCGGCCGGGTTGATAAGCCCCTGTCCGCGAATGATGGGGACTTGAGTCGGGACATGACGGTTGCGATCGAGATGGGGCTGACCACGGCGGGCGCCGCGGCGGCCATGGACCTCGAGGAACTGCTGGCGACCCGCCTCCTGGTGCAGGGCAATTCGGGCTCCGGCAAGTCGCATCTGCTGCGGCGGCTGCTGGAGCAGAGCGCGCCCTGGGTGCAGCAGGCCATCATCGACCCCGAGGGCGATTTCGTCACGCTGGCCGAGCGCTTCGGCCATCTCGTGATCGAAGCCGAGGATCACACCGAACGCGGCCTTCAGGTCGCCGGTGAGCGCGCGCGGCTGCATCGCGTCTCCACCGTACTCAATCTCGAGGGCCTCGACGCCGAGAACCAGATGCGGCGCGCCGCCGCGTTCCTCGGCGGCCTGTTCGACGTCGATCGCGACCATTGGTATCCAATGCTGGTGGTGGTGGACGAGGCGCAGCTGTTCGCACCGGCGGTCGCAGGCGAGGTGTCGGACGAGGCGCGGAAACTGTCGCTCGGCGCCATGACCAATCTGATGTGCCGCGGCCGCAAGCGCGGGCTCGCCGGCATCATCGCGACCCAGCGGCTGGCGAAGCTCGCCAAGAACGTCGCGGCGGAAGCCTCCAACTTCCTGATGGGCCGGACCTTCCTCGACATCGACATGGCGCGCGCCGCCGACCTGCTCGGCATGGAGCGGCGGCAGGCGGAAGCCTTTCGCGATCTCGAGCGCGGGCAGTTCATGGCGCTGGGACCTGCGCTGTCGCGCCGTCCGCTGCGATTGAACATTGGTGCGACCGACACCCAGCCGCGCAATTCGACGCCGCGGCTGATGCCGATGCCGGAAGCCGCACTTGAGGATATGCGCGCCGTGATCCTGGCCGCGCCGCCGCCCGATGCCAGCCGGCCGCAGCGCCGGCCGGCGCCGGACCTGCTCGAACAGCTCCGCGCGGCGAAGGCCGCCGCGCCGGAGATCCGGCCCGAAGCGATCGAGCTGCCGGTCAGCGCCGAGGAGCTCGCCGAGCGGCGCGAGCGCGTCGACCGGACCTTGCGTGCCGTGCTCGCCGAGCCCGATGCCGGCTTCCGCGCCATCGGCGTGCTCTATCAGGAATTCGTGGTCCGCTGCCGCATCGAGGGGCTCGGCGCGGCGGTACCTGACCTCAACGAATTCCGCCGCATGCTGACGCATGCGCGCGCCGGGCTCGGCGCTGACATCGCCGATGACGACGCCTGGCAGGACGTCTCGCTGCGCGCCTCGATCCTGCCCGACGACATGCAGGGCGTGTTCATGATGATCGCCCGCGCGGCGAAGGAAGGCTGGCCCTGCCCCGGCGACGCCGCGATCGCCCGCGCCTATGGCTCGCATTCGCTGCGCCGCGCGCAGCGCCTGCTCAGCTACATGGAGGAGCAGGGTCTCATCGTCTGCCAGCTCGACGGCGGCGGACGCCGGATCGTGACGCTGGTGGAGCTGGCCTGGGCGACCGCGCCGGGCGATCCCAACGGCGACGATCTGCCGGCGGAGCCGGCGCAGAGCGCGGCTTCGGCCTGATCGCTAGGCCGCCTCGGCACCGCCGAGATAGGCGTCGCGCACCCGCGGATCGTCCTTCAGCGCCCGCGCGGGACCGGAGAGCACGATCTTGCCGGTCTGGAGCACATAGGCCTCGTGCGCGATCTCGAGCGCGAGGCTGGCGTTCTGCTCGACCATGAACACCGACACGCCCTCCTGGTTGATGGTGCGGATCAGCTCAAGCACGCGATCGACATAGAGCGGCGACAGGCCCATGGTCGGCTCGTCCATCACGATCATCCTGGGACGGCTCATCAGCGCGCGCGCCATCGCCACCATCTGCTGCTCGCCGCCGGACAGCGAGCCTGCGCGCTGCGACAGCCGCTGGCCGAGCTTCGGAAACAGCGTCAGCATCTTGTCGAGATCCTGCGCCACCGCATCGCGGTCGTTGCGCACGAAGGCGCCCATCAGGATGTTCTCGCGGACGGTCATGTCCGCGAACAACCGCCGCGCCTCCGGCACCGAGGCGATGCCGCGGCGAACGATCTGCGGCGTGGAGAGCCCGATCAGCGAGGCGCCGTCGAACGTCACGTCGCCGGAACGCGGTTTGACGAGGCCGAGGATGATCTTCATCGTCGTGGACTTGCCGCTGGCATTGCCGCCGAGCAGGCAGACGATGTGGCCGCGCGCGACCGTGATCGACAGGTCGAAATGCACCTGGGCCTGGCCGTAGAAGGTGTTGACGTCGGTCAAAGCGAGCAGCGGTTCGGGTACGTTGGTCGTCATGCCGCGCTCTCCTGCTCCGCCGTCCCCGACAGGCCGTGACCGAGATAGGCCTCGATCACCTTGGGATCCTTGCGCACCTGTTCGCCCGGCCCTTCCGCGATCTTCTTGCCCTCGTCCATGACGATGACACGGTCGGAGAGGCGCATCACCATCTCCAGCTTGTGCTCGATCAACAGGATCGTCAGCCCTTCCGCCTTCAGCTCGGCGACGAGCGCCTGCATCTCCGCGGTCTCGGTCGGGTTCATGCCGGCGGTCGGCTCGTCGAGCAGCAACAGGCGCGGCCTAAGAGCGAGCGCGCGGGCGATCTCGACGCGGCGGCGGTTGGCGTAGGAGAGACTGTAGGCCGGCTGGTCGATCCGCGGCAGCAGCCGCTCGCCGAAGCGGGCGAGGATGGCCTTCACTTCCTCGCGCAGCCGTTCTTCCTCGGCCTTGACGCTGGCGGGACGGAGCAGCGCCAGCCCCAATTCCAGCAGCGGGCCGATCACCGGCACGGCCGGCTTCACCGCACGCAGCCGCGTATGCGCGCCGATCAGGACGTTGTCCATGACGCTGAGATTGCCGAAGACGCGGCCGAGCTGGAAGGTGCGGGCAATGCCTCCGGCCGCCAGCCGTTCCGGCGAGAGGCCGGTGATGTCGTGACCTTTGAAGCGGACCACGCCGGCGTCGGGCCGGTCGAGCCCGGTCACGAGGTTGAACAACGTCGTCTTGCCGGCGCCGTTCGGGCCGATGATGCTGACGAGCCCGCCCCTGGCGAGGTCGAGATCGATGGCGTCGACCGCGGTGAGGCCGCCGAAGCGCCGCGTCAGCCCGCGCAGGGACAGCATGGTTGTATGCTGCTCTGCCATCACATCGTCCCCAACAGGCCCTGCGGCCTGAATCGCACCAGCAGCAGGAGCACGATGCCGTAGATCAGGATGCGGTACTCCGCCGCGATCCGGAACAATTCGGGCAGGCCGACCAGCGCCACCGATCCGACGATGGCGCCGACGACGTTCCCCAAGCCACCAAGGATCACGACCGTCAGCGCCAGGATGGATTGCTGCGTGTTGAAGGTCTCGTGGTTGATGTAGGAATAGAGATGCGCGGCGATGCCGCCGCTGACGCCGGCGGCAAACCCGCCGAAGATGAAGGCGAGCGACTTGTAGCGGTTCAGGCTGAGGCCATAGGCGCGCGCGGCGATGTCGTCGTCCCTGATGGCGCGGAAGCTGCGGCCGAGATGCGAGCCGAGCAGGCGCGCCTGGAGCAGCGCCAGCACGATCATGACCGCGAGGCTGAACCAGTAGATCGAATTTGGACTGATCAGGTCGTAGCCGAACAGCGACAGCGGCGGAATGCCGGAGATGCCGATCGGACCGCGCGTGACGCTCTCCCAGTTCAGGATCACCAGCGACACGATCTCGCCGATGGCGAGCGTTGCGATCGACACGTAGTGTCCGCGCAGGCGGAACGACGGCGAGATCAATGCGGTTCCGAGCGCGGCGCTCATCAGGCCGCCGCCGATGATGGCGAGGCCGACCGGGACGGCGAAGCTCAGCGACAGCAGCGCCGAGGTATAGGCGCCGATCGCCAGCAGCGCCGCGTGTCCGAGCGAGACCTGGCCGATCGTGCCTGCAACGAGCGTCAGGCTGAGCGCGAGCATGCCGAGCAGCCAGGCGTTGATCAGGGTCTGGAGCACGTAGAAGGACACCGGGAACAGCGGCAGGATCGCAAAGGCAGCGGCTGCGACCAGCAGCGCCCAGCGTGGAATGCGCACCGGCCGGCTCGGCGCGATGAAGGTGCCGGTGAGCGGCTCGGGCGGTGCCTGCCGCGCGCTGGCGAACAGGCCGTTCGGCCGTAACACCAGCACGACGACCAGCAGCAGGAACGCGAACAGGTTGCGATAGCTGGTGCCGAACACGGCGACGCCGTAGCTCTCCACCAGTCCCAGCAGGAGGCTGCCGATCACCGCGCCCGGCACGTTGCCGGCGCCGCCGACGACTTCGGCGACGACGCCCTTGAGCGTCGCCTGAAGGCTCATCGCGGTGTCGATCTGGTTGTAGTACATGCCGACCAGCATGCCGGAGACGCCACCGAGTGCCGCGGCAATGCCGAACACCGCCTGATTGACACGGTTGACGTCCACGCCCATCTGCATCGCGGCGTCGCGGTCCTGCGCGGTGGCGCGCACCGCCCAGCCGAGCTTGCTGTAGCGCAGGAACACGAACAGCAAGAGCGCGCTGGTGATGCCGACGCCGGCGATGAGCAGATCGAGCGGCCCGATCGTGCCGCCACCGATCTGGAAGCGGACGTCCGGCAATTGGCTCGGCAGTGCGCGCGGATTCGGCGAGAAGGTCAGCATCACCAGCTGATCGAGTACGAAGCTGATGCCGATGGTCGCGAGCAGAGGTGCGATGCGCACCGAGTTCTGGAGCGGACGCAGGCCGAACCGCTCGATGACCAGTCCGACCAGCGCGGCGGCGACCGCGACCACGATGATGGTGAGCGGAAGCGGCGTATGCAGCTGCACCACCGCCACCCAGCCGATATAGGCGCCGACCAGATAGATCGATCCTTGCGCAAAGTTGATCAGCCGGCTGACGCCGAAGATCAGCGCGAGCCCGACCGCAACGAGGGCGTAGACATTACCGACGATCAGCCCGTTGATCGTGTAGTCGAGCCAGGAAGACACGCAGCGTTCCTATTGAAAAGAGAGCAGGCCGGAGCGAGCAAGCGCGATGAGATCATCGCGATTTAGTTTGTTTTACGCATGATCTCTTCGGAAAACCGCTTCCCACTCTTCCGGATCATGCGTCCGGCCATCATGTCAGGTCGGCTTGCCGTCCCAAAGCGCGAACTGCCCCTTGCGCACGACCAGCTCGGCATTCATGGCGCCCTTGACCCGGCGACTCTCGACGTCGAACGTCGCGGTCCCGAAGATCACGCTCGAGACATCCTTCACTTTCGCGAAGGCGTCGCGGATGGCGCGGCGATCGGCGCCGCCGATCTTCACGACCGCGGCGGCCATGTGCATCGCGTCATAGGAATAGGCATTGAAGGCGTCGGGCTCCTGCCCGTTGTACTTGGCCTTGAAGCCCGTGATGAACTTCTTCACCTCGGGCCTGGGATCCTCGGGGAAATAGCGCGTGCCGAGATGGACGTCCTCGACCGCCTCGCCGCCGAGCTCCAAAAATTTCGGCGAGTAGACCGAGCTTGCCGCGCAGATCGTCTGCTTGAGGCCAACCTGACGCGCCTGGCGCGCGATCAACGCACCGTCGGAATAATAGGAGATCAGGATCAGCCCGTCGGGACTGGCATCGCGCACGCGCACCAGCGTGGAGCGGAAGTCGCGCTCCTCCGCGATATAGCCCTCGGTGACCGCGATTTCGGCGCCGTATTCCTTCGCCGCCTTGACGAAATAGTCGCGGCTGGTGCGGCCCCAATCGGTGTTGAGGTGGAGTATCGCGAGCTTCTTGAGACCGAGGCGCTTGACGGCATAGGCCGCCAGCAGCGGCTGCTCGTCGGCCTGGCTGACGGACGTGCTCCACATGAAGTCACCGCCCTTGGTGAAATCGGGATGCGAGTTGGTGAAGCCGAACTGCACGAGGCCACCGCGCTGATAGATCGGGGATGCCGCCATCGAGGCGGGACTCGAGAAATCGCCGAGCTCCATGACGATCCGGGGATCGGAGACGAACTTCTGGGCAATGGCCACCGACTGGCGCGGGTCGCTCTGGCTGTCCTCGAATTGATAGGCGAGCTTGCGGCCATTGATGCCGCCGGCCGCCTGGATCTCGTCAAGCGCGAGATCAAAGCCCTGCTTCCACTGCGTGCCATATTGCGCGTTCGGCCCGGTCAGGGGGCCGCTGACGCCGAGCAGGATCGGCTCGGACGACTGCGCAAACGCGCTGCGCGAGAAGGCCGCTCCCGCCATCATGGCGGCGAGCGAGCCCTTGACCAGGGTACGGCGATCGATGTTGCTCATCTACGGCTCCATCCACTCAATGTTGAAACAAGCAGCAATTTCCATGCCGGTGAGATTGCCTATTTCGAGGGCTCACCGAGCGACAGCATCAGCCGGTTCGCCCAGTTGAAGAACGAGGCGCCGTTGATGACGTCGACGATCTCCGCGTCATCGAGACCGGCGCGGCGCAGCTCCTCGACATTGTCGGGGCCGAACGCGATCGGCGTCGCGGCCAGCGCCACCGACGCCTTGACCACGGCATTCCAGCGCTCGCCGAGATCGGCCTTGACGCCCTCGTCGAGCAGCCGCTGCACGTCGTCGCGGCGCTTGGAATAGGTGCTGGCAAATCGCGCATGCACGGAAGCACAATAGATGCAGCCGTTGTAACGCGAGGTCGCGGCGGCTGCGAGCTCGCGCTCGGCGCGCGGCAGGCCGTCGGCGACGTTGTAGAAGATGTCCTTGTCGGTCTTGGTGCGGGCTTCCAGCACCTCGGGATCGCGCACCAGCAGGCGGAAATATTCCGACTTGACGCGGGCGCGATCGACGAGGCCGGCGAAGTGCCGCTCGGTCAACTCCGCCTCGGGCAGCGGGTCGATCCACGACACCCAGCCGAGCTCGTCCTGGGTGAAGACGACGGGCGGATTGACTGTGTTTGCAGCGCTCATGATGCAACCTCCTACGCGCTTGCCGCTGCGAGCGTGCGCAAGCCGCTGACGACGCGGACCTGAAACGACAGGAACGCAACGAGTTGGGAGAACGTGACGATGCCGGTGGTCGACCAGCCTGCGGCGAGCAGCACCTTCATGTCGGCGGATGCGGCATCGCGCGGCCGGAACACCAGCAGATGCGCATGCTCGAGCGCCGCAACCAGCCGGGCGCCAAGCTGCGGTTTGCGTTCCGCGCTGACGCGATAGATCAGACCGGCCTTGTTCTCGACCGACAACGGTCCGGCCGGGAAGGCGCCATAGGGACCCGAGGTCTTGCCGCGCTCGATCTCGATCTGGATCGGCTCGACCAGCGCCGTTCCATCCGCATTCGCTGCGAGCTTCTCGCGATAGAAGGCGGCGACGGGGGACTCGCCATGGAGCCCCGTCACGAAGGCCGCAACCGCGGCACGTTCGGCAAGCGAAAAATCGCCGGCGTCGATCGGCTCGAACAGCGAGAAATAACTCTTCTGCGCGTTCTCGCGCGCCTGCACGCGCTTGCCGCGGATGCCGTCCAGGGTCGACCCCGGTTCGATCCCGGCGAGCGTGTCGATGATATCCTTCGTAGCCATCATTCAGCCTCGTACAACGCCATTCATTTCAATTAGCCCGCCAGCGCAACATCGGCCGCCGCCGTCCGGGCCCAGCCCAGCGCCGGCGCCACCTTGTCCGCGACCAGCTCGATCGAGCGCAGGATATAGGGGTGCGGGGCATCGACCGAATGCGCCTGGAAGACCAGATCGGTCACCCGCTCCAGCGTCGCATCGCCACGCAGCGAGGCGATGACCTCGTCGGCGGCGCCGACATGAGTGTCGAACGCGGTGATCATCTCCTCCAGCGACTCGCCCGGGGGAAGGTGGCCGCCCTTCATGAATTGCGGCAGCGCGCGCCGCAATCCGATGTCGGCAAGGCGCATCGCCTCACGATGGTCGTCGGCAACGAAGACGCTGCGCGAGGCCATGATGCGCGGCTCGCGTCCCGGGGGCAGCGCTGCGAGATAGGCGTCGATGATCGGGTTCTGGATCTCGGCCAGCGTTGCGCGCGGCGCCTCCTTGGTCCGCGGCTGCGTGCGCGAGAGCAGGAGACCGTCACCCGCCTTGCCGGCGCGGGCGCCGCCGGCGACCGAGAATGTCGCCTGCCAGATCCGGCCGTCCAATTGCGGCCGCTGCGGATAGAGCGTGTCGCCGCCGGTGAGCGGCTTGCCGGCGAGCGCGGTGCGGACGACCGCGAGATTGCGCGCAAAGATCTCGTTGCGCTGGGCGCCGTCGAGACCGAAGGCGGCAAAGGCCGACGGATTGCCGCCGGTGCCGACGCCGAGCTCGAACCGGCCGTCGCAGAGCAGGTCGAGCACCGCGGCGTCCTCCGCCACCCTCACCGCGTTCTCAAGCGGCAGGGTGACGATGCCGGTGCCGAGGCGAATGCGCGAAGTCTGTGCGGCAACGTAACCCAGAAAGGTGAAGGGCGACGGCAGGCCGCCCTCGCGCTCGTGAAAATGGTGCTGCGCGATCCACGCGGAATCGAGCCCGGCCTTCTCGGCGCGCACGATCTGCTCGGCCGCGAAGCGATAGCGGTCCGCCGGCGGCGCCTCGTCGAGAAGCCGCGTGAAGAAGCCCAGTCTTTTCAGATTTGCGAACCGTTTCATGCCAACCGCGCCCAACGTTGCAACAGCCCGCATAATGTCCGCTGCCGCAGCGCGAGGCAAGCAGCCGCCGCGCAGGGCTGCCACCCCGGAGCCATCCATTCCTGCCGAAGATACGACGCCGGCTGCCTACCAGCTGGGCAGCACCGCCCCCTTGAACTTGGTCAGGACGAACTCCTTCACCTCAGGCGTGTGATAGCTGTCCACCAACACCTTGACCCAGGGCTTGTCCTTGTCGGCGGCGCGAACCGCGATCAGGTTGACATAGGGTCCCTTCGGATCCTCGCGCAGGATCGGATCCTTGACCGGATCGAGGCCCGCCTGGGTTGCATAGTTGGTGTTGATCGCGGCTGCGTCGACGTCGTCGAGCGCGCGCGGCGCCTGCGCAGCGTCGACCTCGATGAACTTCAGCTTCTTGGGATTCTCGGTGATGTCGAGCACCGTGGGCTTGAACCCCGTGCCATCCTTCAGCTTGATCACGCCCTTGTCGCGCAGGAGCAGCAGCACGCGGCCGCCGTTGGTCGGATCGTTCGGGATCGAGACCTTGCCGCCCTCCGGGATATCGGCGAAGGCCTTGTGCTTCTTCGAATAGACGCCGATCGGGAAGTTCACGGTCAGGCCGACGGCCTCGATCTTGTAGCCGCGGTCGGCTTTCTGGTTGTCCAGGTACGGCTGGTTCTGGAACGAATTGGCCTGGATCTCGCCTGCATCGAGCGCGGCGTTCGGCACGACATAATCTGAGAACTCGAGCAGCTGGATATCGAGCCCCTGCTTGGCGGCGATCGGCTTCACCGCCTCGAGGATCTGCGCGTGCGGCCCCGGCGTCACGCCGATCTTGATGGTCTCGGCGCTAGCTGCGGCCGACCATGCGGCGAGCACGGTCGAGAGGATCAGGGGGAGGCGAAACGACATCTTGGTCTCCATACGTCTGCGACAACGATTGGAACCGTATTCGCTTCTCCGTAGGACGAAATCAATGAAATGGAAATCCATATTGGCCGCCTGGGCGGGCGAGCCTTTCTCCATTCGGCACCAAACAGGAAACGAATTCGCGGCGCCGACGGCGCTACAGTTGCTGACCCAGGCGCTACTGCTGTCGGTGCTCGCGGTTGGCGTCGCCAGAATCCATTGATGCCGGTCTACTCGGACCGCCAGGTCGATGGCGACAGCATGATCAGGGCACAGATCGCGGCATAAGCGGCGAGCGCCACCGCGACCATGGTGGCGAGCCCCGCCATGCCAGCGCCAAAGCTTGCCACCGCGATCCAGCCACCGCCGGCGGCGATCAGGATCCGCGCGATCGAGGAGGCGAGCGGTCCCATGGCGCGTCCGGTGCCCTGGGCCGCAAAGGACGTGACGAAGCCGAAGCCGAGCGCGGCATAGGCCGGCGCCACGATGCGCAAATAGGTCATGCCTTCGCTCACCACCTCGGCATCGTGGCTGAAGAGATTAAGCCAGGCGGTCGGGAAGATCGCGACCAAGAGGCCGATCGTCCCGGTCATGACCATGCCGACGATGCCGCTGATCCAGCCGATCCGACGCGCCCGCGCGGTCTGGCCCGCGCCCATGTTGACGCCGACCATGGTCAGGGTCGCCGTGCTGATGCCGAACAGCAGCGGGATCATGATGTAGTCGAGGCGCGAGGCGATGCCGTAGCCGGCGAGCGCCGAGGTGCCGAACAGGCCGACCGCGCCGGTGACGAGGATGACGGTGAGGTTGGTCAGGATCGCATTGAAGGCAGTCGGGATGCCGACCTTCAACATGTCGCCGAAGATTCTTGGGCGGAGCGGCACGATGTGCAGCGTCAGACCGGTCGCACCCGAGGCCATGTAGCGCAGCAGGAACAGCATGGCCGCGCCATAATAGAGGCCGAAGGCGACGCCGGCACCGCCGATGCCGAGCCGCGGGATCGGCCCGAGGCCGAAGATGAGCGCCGGCGAGACCGGAATTGTCACGATCGCGCCGACCAGCGTCACCAGCGCGGGCACCTTGACGTTGCCCGAACCGCGCAGTGCCGCTGCCTGGAGGTTGACGATCCACGCCGGAATGGCGCCGGCGAACAGATAGTTGGAATAGGTGGTGGCCGAAGCGAGCGCATCGCCCTGGCCGCCGAGGGTCCGGTAGAGCCACGGGCCACCCAGGATCACGCCGAGCGTGAACAGACCGCCGGCGAGGATGGCGAGCACGACGGCATGAAACAGCGCCGCCTCGGCGTCGTCGCGGCGACCCGCGCCGACCGCGCGCGCAACCGAGGACGCAACGCCGCTGCCGAACCCGCCGTTCGACATCATGGTCATCAGCATGAATATCGGGAACACCAGCGCGGCGCCCGCCAGCGCATCGGTGCCGAGAAAGCCGACATAATAGGCCTCCGCGATATTCACCGCGGTTTGCGCCACCAGCACGGTCACGGTCGGCGCGGCCAGCTTGAGCAGCGTCGGCAGGATCGGCGCGGTCAGCAGGGCCGCTCGCCTCTGCTCAGCCGCGCTTGGGGTGACGGCGACGCCTGGCGCAGCCGCCTGGCGAAGCGGAGCCGCGGTATGGGCCACGACTTGCGCGCCGGACGAAGCCGGGGCGACGGCATCCTCGACTGACATGGCCATGGTCCTTGCGCGCCTGCCGGACCGCCGCCGATCGGCCGCCCATTGCATGACGCCCATAATGTAATATTATGATCGTAATGCAATAGCCCCCTCCTCACGATTTCGTTGGCCGGGGTGGGCATCCCAAGGAGGCGCGATTGGCGCGGTACGACAAGGGACACCGGGACGCGACGCGGCGGCACATCGTCGACGTCGCCTCGACGCAGTTCCGCGAGAGCGGCATCGCCGCCGTGGGTCTCGCCGGCATCATGTCCGAGGCCGGCCTGACCAACGGCGCCTTCTACACACATTTTGAATCCAAGGAGGATCTGGTGCGCGCGGTGCTGCTGGATGCGCTGGGGCGGCGCGAGCAGCGGCACAAGGACAATCTCGAAAACGGCATCGCGCTGGAGACCACGATCCGCGACTACCTCTCCCCGCGCCACCGCGACCACGCAGCGACCGGTTGCCCGACCGCGGCGCTCGCGTCTGAGATCGCGCGGCATCCGAAGGCGACGCGCGAAGCCTTCACCGGAAAGATGTCCGACATCATCGCGCTGATGGCGGCGCAGATGCCGGATGGCTCGGCCGCGGAGCGTCGGCGACGCGCGGTTTCGGTCTATGCGACCATGGTCGGCGCGCTGCAATTGTCGCGGGCCGTGAGCGACAGGCAGTTGTCGGAGGAGATCCTGGAGAATGCGGTGAAGGCCGCGTTGTCGCTTGCGAATGGGCGGTGACGCGTTCGAAATCTTCGGCGGCCCACCTGTGGCCATTTGTCGGCCGCCGCAACCGCGGTCGCTCGCTGGCCCCGCTAGACGATGCCGCTTTGCCGCAGCGCCGCGATCGCGGCCGCGTCATAGCCGAGCTCCGCGAGGACACGATCGGTATGCTCGCCGAGCGTCGGCGGGCGGCTCGCGATGTCACCCGGCGTTTCCGACAGCCGCACGGCGGCTCGCGCCACCGGCGCGGGCTTCGGCAAGCCCGGATAATCGACGTCCTGCATGAAGCCGGCGGCGCGAATGTGCGGATGATCCAGCGCCTGTTGCGGGCTGAGCACGGGCCCGGTCGGAATCATTGCCTTGCCCAGCGTGTCGACGGCCTCCTGCGTGGTGCGCTCGGCGCACCAGCGCGCCATCCGCTCGCTGATGACGGGGCCGTTGTTGCCTCGGCTGATGTCGTCGGCAAAGCGCGGATCGTTCAGCCACTGGTCCTCCTCGCCCATCAGCTTCGCCCAGCGCTTGAACAGCGGATGACCGGTGACCTGGCACAGCACCCAGCCGTCCCTGGTGCGGTAGATGTCGGCTGGCGCGGCGGTCTGGCCGAGATTGCCTGTTGGAACGCGGTTGACGTTGATGACGGCCTGTTCGATCAGCGTGGCATTGGTGAAGGACAGCGCGGTAGCCAGCAGCGCGCCCTCGACGATCTGCCCGCGCCCGGATTTCGCACGTTCCATCAGCGCGGCGAGCGTGCCAAACGCGCAGTGCAGCGCGGTTCCGAAATCGACCCAGTTGACCGCGGCGCGGTAGGGCGGATCGCCGGCGCCGGTCATGTACACCGACCCTGACATGACCTGGCCGACGCCGTCGAAGCCGACGCGGTCGGACCAGGGCCCCGGCCCGCCGAATGCGGTTGCCGTCGTCAGGATGATGTCGGGCTTGATCGCCCTCAGCGAGTCGTAATCGAGCTTCATCGCGCGCAGGGTCTGCGGCGGCAGATTGGCGACGACCACGTCCGCGGTCGCAACCAGGCGGCGCATCACCTCCTGCCCCTCCGGCTTCATCGGATCGAGCGTGATGCACTTCTTGTTGCGGTTGACCTGGAGGAACAGCGCGCCTTCGCCGCCCGCGCCGACCGGTGCCACGAAGCGATCCTCGCTGCCGTCCCGCTTTTCCACGCGAATGACCTCAGCGCCGAATTCGGCCAGCAAGGTCGCGCAATAGGGCCCCGCGATATAGCGTCCGAAATCGAGGACGCGCACGCCTTCCAGAACTCCCCCCATCGACCCTTTCCTTGATGTCTTCCCGCCAGATTACAGGGACTGGTTGCCGGGGCAAGGTGGCTGACAGCATGCCTCTCTCAGCAGATGTGATCGGCGGGCGGTTCGACTGGCCGATGTTCTGCTCTACTATGGCCCGTCCGCACCCCACGCAGAGCGCACAGCCATGCCGCAACAATTCGATCGATCCGCTGAAGATCTCGGCAACGCCATCCATTTCGAGCACGTCAACATCCAGGTCCCGGATCAGCGCCTGGCAACGTTATTCTACGTCACGGGACTTGGGCTCACCCGCGATCCCTATCTGATGGTGTCCGACACCAACATGTGGATCAACGCCGGGCGGAGCCAGTTTCACCTGCCGAGCGGCAGGCCGCAGGTGCTGCGCGGCCATACCGGCCTCGTCATCGAGGGACGCGAGGCGCTGCTGGCGCGATTGGCATCGGTCGCAAAGAAGCTCGAGGGGACGGCATTCACGTTCGCCGAGCACAATGACTATGTCGAGGCAGTCTGTCCGTGGGGCAACCGCATGCGCGTCCATGAACCGGACGCGGCGCGCTTCGGGCGCATCACGCTCGGCATTCCCTATGTCGAATTCGAGGTGCCCATGGGAACGGCGCCGGCGATTTGCGCCTTCTATCCTGACATCATGGGCATGCCCGCCGAGCTGCGGAATGGCGACGGCAAGGTTGCGGCAGTGAAGACTGGCCGCGACCAGCATCTGCTGTTTCGCGAGACCGATCGGCCGCAACCCGACTATGACGGGCATCACGTGCAGATGTACATCACCGACTTCTCCGGTCCGTACCGCAAGCTGCTCGCACGCGACCTGATCTCCCGCGAGGACAATCAATACCAGTACCGGTTCTGCGACATTGTCGATCTCGACAGCGGCAAGAAGCTGTTCACGGTCGAGCACGAGGTGCGCAGCGCGACCCACCCGATGTTCATGCGGCCGATGGTCAATCGCAACCCCGTCGTCACCAACCGGAACTACGCCTTCGGCCATGATCAGACGTCGTGGGCGATGGGGCCGGATCAGTACGACGGATAGGACGCGGCAAGTTCGGATCCAGCCGCAGATCGCGGCGCGCGCTCACCTCTTCTGCTAAGGTTCAGACGCAGCGGGACAATTTCGACTTTCGCCCGCGCCTTGCACGTGAGTTTTCCATCAATGATTAAGCGCGGTCTGTCGGTATTCGATCCGCCTAAAGACCTGGTCGACGCCTCTGGGGTGACACCCAAGCTGAGTGAAGACGAGCGCGTTATCTGGATCGGCACGCCAGGATGGTTCAGTACTTTCTTCTGCTCAACGGCAGTTCCTACGTGGGGAGCTTTTTGCCTGGCGCTGTTCGCGTATCATGGAATTTATGCGCTAACACCCGAGCAACACGCCATTGAAGGGCTCGTAAGAGGACGATGGATAGTTGTCTGCGTGATAGTCGTATTTGCTTTCATACCTCAGTTATTCGCGCTGCGCATAGGCGGGGCCTTTGCGTATATTCTCACGACAGAACGAATGATCGTAAAAATCGATCAGACAAGAACGTTCGTCAGATGGCTCAGGTACTTCAAGAGCGTCGCCGATGCGGATGGCTTTGCTGCCTATGATTTGAGATACCTCAACGGCGCTCGCGTCTATGCCGGCTTGTGGGGCTACGGAAATGTAAGCGTCCGCCATATCGTCGGCTCGTTTGGCGAACTCAGATACGACCCATATAGATCTGAGCCAGTTTTTCGTGACCGCAGATACGTGGAAGTATTCTGGCGCAGGTTGCCTCACTTCCGTTTGGCCGAGACACCTTGCAACGTGTACTTCGGTATCAAGGATGTGGGCGGGCTAGGTGATCTTCTTAATGATCAATGCGCGGCCGATATTGAGCGCATAGCTTCCCGACGACGCTGACGCGAAAGCTGGAGGCCCGTCAAATGGGCTAATTCGGCGGACCGCGCTAATTTGTAGGCATGTCTGGAAGTGGCCCTTCGCGACATACCGCGCTGCCGCACGAACTTGGTCGCTATAGGAGCAAAGCGGAGGTAGTCACCAGTCACCTGACGCCGTTGCGGCGCGGTGCCTCGTTGCCAGTGACCTGGACCGGAGGCAATTGCTGCGAGGCGCCGCTGCTGCTCTGTGCGAAGGTGTCGCCGCCATCGCCGAGGAGAATGCAGCTCGTCAGGACCGACAATGCTCCGCATCGCCGCCGCAGCGTCGTGCGTCTAGACCACCTCGGTCGCATCGACGCTCCGGAGCACATCCGGCCTGCGCCGCCGGTCGCCGGCAGACATGCGGCGATAGGTCACGACCGAGACGAGCCAGGCGAGCGCGAACAGCGCAATCACCGCGAAGCCGAAATTGGCGAGCGAGTCGTTGACGGCCTCGACGAGCGACCACAGCCCGCCGGACAGGCCGAGCCGGTCGCCGATAAGCCCCAACGCCTCGATGCCGCCGATGAACAGCGCGACCGCGACCGAGGCGCCGGTAATCGTGAGGTTGTACCAGAGCTTGCGATAGGGATCGACGAAGGCCCAGCGATAGGCGCTCACCATCAGCGCGGAATCGGCGGTGTCGACCAGCGCCATGCCGGCGGCAAACAGGGCGGGGAACACCAGCACATGCGCGAGCGAGGCGCCGCGCGCGGCTTCGGTGGCAGAGATGCCGAGCAGGCCGATTTCGGTCGCGGTGTCGAAGCCGAACCCGAACAGCAACCCGAGCGGATACATGTGCCAGGGTTTGGTGACGAGGCGGAACATCGGGCCGAGCAGGCGCGCCAGGAATCCGCGGGCCGCGAGCAGCGCCTCGAGCTGCGCGGCGTCATGAATGCCTTGCTCGCGCACCTCGCGCAGGATCCGCCACAGGCCGACGAAGATGGCGAGATTGATCGCCGCGATCACCAGCAGGAACAGCGCCGACACCGAGGTGCCGATCAGGGCGCCGATCTCCTTCAGCAGGCTGTCGCCGCCGAGGCTGACGACGCCGAGCGCGAGCAGCGTGGTCGCGGCCAGGACGACCGTGGAATGACCGAGCGCGAAATACAGGCCGACGCTTCGCGGCGTGTCGCCCGCCTGCATCAGCTTGCGCACGACATTGTCGATCGCGGCGATGTGGTCGGCATCGACGGCGTGACGCAGGCCGAACACCCAGGCGAGCAGCGCGGTCGCCATCACCGCGGGCCGGTCGCCGAACATCGCGAAGGCGAAGGCCCACGCGGCGATGTTGGCGGCAATCAGCCCGCCGAACAGTACGCCGGGCCCGAACGCCCGCCTCGCGACACCACCTGACTGAACCACGCCACCCCTCCGAGTATGATGTTTATACCAACCCATCATACTCGCCGGCAAGGGCGGGGCCATGTTCGGGGGACACAGCCGGTCACCCGGGAACGCGCGTCTCCACGATCGGCGATGGCGATCGTGACACGGCGACCGCAGCTCGCGTCGAGCGCCTGGGCGGCGTGCGGGCGACGGGCGATCGGACCCATCCCCGTCTCAATGCGCCGCCAGCATTTCTCCCAGAAACTTCCTGGTGCGATCGTGCTGCGGATTCCTGAAGAAGCTTTCCGGCTCGGCCTCCTCCACGATTCGGCCGTCGGCCATGAAGATCACGCGATCGGCAACCTGCCGCGCAAACCCCATTTCATGGGTGACGCAGATCATGGTCATGCCATCCGTCGCGAGCCCGATCATGGTGTCGAGGACTTCCTTGACCATTTCGGGGTCGAGCGCGGAGGTCGGCTCGTCGAACAGCATCACCTTCGGCTCCATGCAGAGCGCGCGCGCAATCGCAACGCGCTGTTGCTGGCCGCCCGACAACTGGGCCGGATATTTCCCGGCCTGGTTTCCTATTCTGACCCGATCGAGCAGACGGCGCGCGGTCTCTTCGGCTTTCGCCCGCGGCACACCCCGGGAGCGCATCGGCGCCAGCATGCAGTTCTCCAGCACGGTCATGTGCGGAAACAGGTTGAATTGCTGGAACACCATCCCGACCTCGCGACGCACCGCATCGACCGAGCCGGCAGCGTCGTTCAGCCGCGTGCCGGCGACAACGACTTCGCCGCGCTGGTAAGCTTCCAGCGCATTGATGCAGCGGATGAGGGTGGACTTGCCCGAACCGGACGGCCCGCACAGAACGATTTTTTCGCCCGGGCGGACCGTCAGGCTGATATCGGTCAGGACCTGGTAGGTGCCGTACCATTTGCAGACCTCGCGCATGGCGATCATCGGCTCTGGAGCAGTTTCCATCGCGACTACACCCGGCATGGCGTTCTCTCCCTGCCTAGCTGACGTTGAAGGGAATACCGGGAATGCTGTCGGGGAAAGCCGGCAGCGGATTATTCATCCACTTCTGATAGATCTTCGCCAGCTCGCCATTGGCCCTGATCTTCTCGATGAAGTCGTTGGCGAAGGCGTTGATCTCCTTCTCTCCGAGCCGGGTGCAGGCGCCGTTGTAGAGCTTGGTGAATTCGAGCTTGTTCTCGTAATAGCCGGGTTTCGATTCATCGAGGCGCGGAACGTAGAAGATGTTGCCACCGACCGCCTGGACCTGACCGGACAGCAGGGCCTGCATGGTCGGCGCGTCGCCGTCGAAGCGGCGGATGGTGGTGCCTGAGGGCGCGGCCTTGGTCACGTCGCTGTCCTGCACGCTGCCGCGCGCAACGCCGATGACGTATTTGCCCATGTCGGCCGGAGATTTGATCTCGAACTCCTTCGGCGCGATGAAGGTGATGATGTTCGCACCATAGGGTTTTGAGAACTGCACGGCCTTGGCCCGCTCCGGTAGCATGGCCATGGTCGCGAACAGGATATCGACACGACCGGAGGTCAGGGCCGGGATACGATTGGCGACCGCCAATTGCGTGAACTCGGCGGGCACACCGAGCTCCTTGGCGAACAGCGCCGAAATCTCCGCATCGTATCCATCCTGCTTTCCCGTCGCATCGACAAATCCCCAGGGCGGATTATCGCCCTGGATGCCGATCAGAACCTTGCCCCTCGCCTTGATCTCCGACGGCGTCACCGCATAGGCGGCGCGCGTCAGCACGAATGGCGAGGCGATCGTCGCGGCTCCGAGCGCCAGCAAACGGCGCCGATTGAGTCCTGTGGTCTTTGTGCTGGTCATCATTCCCTCCTCTGTCCTCGTCCTGTTGTCTGTTGTTGCCTCTTCATCGCGCGGCGACGGCCATCCGGCGTTCGAGCTGCGCGCCAACGAGCGACAGCGGCCAGCAGATGGCGAAATAGAGGGCGCACACCAAGCCGAGGACGAGCAGCGGCTTGAAGTTCTGGTTGGACACGATGGTCCCTGCCCGCATCAACTCGGTGAAACCGATGATCGCTGCGAGCGACGTTCCCTTGATCAGCTGGACCAGAAATCCGATCGTCGCCGGCAGCGAGATGCGGATCGCCTGCGGCAGGACGACATCCTGCATCCGCGAGGCGTAGTTGAGGCTCAGCGCCTTGGCGGCCTCGACCTGGCCTTTCGGCACGGCCTCGATCGCGCCGCGCCAGATTTCGCCGAGGAACGCGCCGGAATGCAGCGTGAAGCCGATGGAGACCGAAACCCAGGCGTCGAGCTTGAGGCCCGCCAGCGCCAGCCCGTAATAGACCACGAACAATTGCATCAGGAGCGGCGTGCCCTGGAACAAGGCGATGTAGCCGGCCGCGACGCGCTCCAGCGCGCGGTGGCCCGACGTGCGCGCGAGCGCCACGCCGAGGCCGGCAATCGAACCGACCACGAAGCCGATCGCGGACAGCGCAAGTGTCCATTTGAGGCCGCCGAGCAGAAACAGGAACTGATTCCGGTCCATGGCCCCTCACTTCACGGGATAGCTGAAGTAACGCGCGTTGATCAGCGCGAACATCTGCATCAGCATCCACGACATGACGAAATAGAGCAGCGTGACGACGCCATAGACCTCGAAGCTGCGGAAGGTATTGGTCTCGATCGTCTGCCCGACCGAGGTCAGTTCGTAGGCCGAGATCGCAGACGCGATGCTGGTCGTCAGCGTCAGCATGATGAACTGACTGGTCAGCGACGGATAGATCGCACGCAGCGCCGGCTTCAGCACGATCAGGCGGAACACCTGCGCCCGGCTCAGGCTGAGCGCGAGACCGGCTTCCACCTGCCCCTTGTTGATCGACTGCACGCCACCGCGGATGATCTCGATCGCGTAGGCCCCGCCGTTGACACCGAGCGCGATGATCGCGGTCAGTGTCGGGTCGAGGCGAACGCCGACCAGCGGCAGCGCGAAGATGAAATAGATCTGCCCAAGGAACGGCGTGTTGCGGATCGCCTCGACAAAGGCGATGACGAGCCAGCGCAGCGCGGAGACGCGGGATTCGCGCAGCACGACGCCGCCAATCCCGATCGCAAGCGCCAGCACCATGCCGGACAACGCAAGCTCCAGCGTGCCGACACAGCCCCACAGCAGGTCCGGAAGTCCGTCCAGCACGGGGCTAAAATCGAACGTGTAGTTCACCTCGTTCCTCCCTCCGGGCGGCCGTCTTGCCGGCGTCGTTGAGATCGCGCCGCGGCTCTGCCAATCCTGGTCCGCCGAGCGGCGGCAAATGTGTTTGCGCTCAGGAAGTCCTTTGCTTGTCTGGCGTTGCCGGCACGACCGGACTTGCGAGCGTTTCGTAGCGATGGCGCAGGTCGACGCGTCGGCCACCGGCGGCTGCCTCGGCGACCGCCAGGGTCGCGATCAGGCTTCGCGCGCCGTCCTCGACCGGCTGCAATGACCGCGCATTGCCGCGAATGATGTCGCGGAAATGGTCGAGCTGGGCGACGTAGGGGTCAATCGAGGAGGCATGGATGCGCTGGGCCTGGATCGGCTTGTTCCAGTCCTGCGCGCCGCCGGCTTGCGACCATTGCACCAGCGCCGGAAATTCGATCGACCCGGCTCGGCCGAGGAAGCGATAACTGCTCTCGCCGCTGAACGGGAATTCGGGGGCCTCGCCGAGCCCCTGCTCGGACGTCCAGGGCGAGACGGCGCTGTCGCTGATGAAAAAGGTGCCGAGTGCGCCGCTGTCGAATTCGATCAGCGCCGCGGCGGTGTCCTCGACCGCAAAGCTGCGCTGGCGGTTCGACGCAATCGCTTCCACGGCGACGATCTCGCCCACGGTGAAGCGCAGGAAATCGATCTCGTGGATGAGGTTGATCAGGATCGGTCCGCCGCCAGCCTGCGAGCGCCATGGCGCGATCTCGAAATAGGCGGCCGGCTTGTGAGTGGCCCAGATCGCCGACACCCCGACAACATCGCCGATCCGCCGTTCCCCCAATGCTGCTTTCAGCGTCCTGACCTGCTGATGGTGGCGACGGTGATGCCCGACCAGCGACTGGATGCCGGCCTTGCGCACCTCGGCGATCAGGCTTGCCGCGGTCTCCACCGTATCCGTGACCGGCTTCTCGATCAGGATGTGAATGCCGCGCCTGGCGCATTCGATGCCCTGCTCGGCATGAAGCTGGTTGGGCGAGGCGATGATCACGGCCTCCGGCCGCGCCTCGTCGAGCAGTTTCCGGTAGTCGGCGAAGACAGGGGTCCCGGGATAATCGGCTGCGACCCGATCGGCGTTCACGTCGGCGATGCCGACGAGGTCATAGTCGTCTCGCTCGGCAAGCTTCGTGAGATGCTTCCGCCCGATCAGTCCCGCGCCGATGACACCTATCGTGATATTCTTCATCTCACGTCGTCCATATCTAGATTGGGCCGCCGGCTTCGCGGCGATGGTCTGGCCGCAACGCTCCGCGCGACTGACGTTCGAGCAGGCGCCTCGTGGCGTTGAACGCCGTGGCGAGCCGGGCCCGCACCGCCAAGGCCGGCAGCGGCATCTCGACGCTGAGGCTGGCGTCCGCGGGAAGCGCTTCGAGGAGCTCGCCGAGCGGCAAGGCGCCCTCGCCCGGCGGCAACCGGCCTTCGCGCGCTTCAGCGATGATGGCGGCATCGCCCACAGGCATAACCGCGACGGCGTCGCAGATCTGCACGGCCCGCAAATGGTGCGCGGGTATCGAGATCAAATCGCCCGGCTTGCCGCCGGAGCGATGGAGATGCAGCGCATCGACGAGAATGGTGCCGTTGGCCTTGCCGGCGCCACGCACGATCGCCTCGGCCTGCGGCAGCGAGCCAATCGCACGCCAGCGCATGAACTCCAGATCGACACGCAGGCCGAATTGCTGCGCGAGGTCGCAGAGATCAGCAAAATGCGCAGTGAGGCGGACCGGATCGTCGTCATCCCCCGATGCAATGACCGCCACCGCGCCAAGGTCGGCTGCGGCTTCGAACAGGCCCGCGAGCGCCGGAATGTCGACGCGAGGTGTGAGCTGAACGAACTCGATCTCGTTCAGGCGCACCCCCTCGCCGGCGAGAGACCGTTTGAGCTCACGGTGCGCGTCCGTTCCCACCCGCGTCGGATAGGCAGGTCCGCCGGCAGTCACGGGGATCACGCGCAGGCCGATGAAGCCGAAGCCGGCACGCGCGGCCTCGGCCACAAGCGCGACAGGCGCAAGGTCCAGTGCCGTCAGATGAGCAAGGCCGATATCCGTCATGGCTAATTAATCCGTAGGTTAATTACAATTAACCCACGGGATAATTGCTGTCAAGGACCGCCGATTGCGCTATGGATGGAGGGGCAAGCAGGCCTGGCCGGATGCAAAGGACCGAACCGCCGGATGAGACCCAAGGAAAAGCCCGTCGCGGACGACGCGAAGCAGCCGCCGGTGCGGCGGCGCGACCGGGAGCGCACCAAGCGCGAGATCCTGGAGATCGCATTCGCGGAATTCGCCGAGAACGGCCTCGCCGGCGGCAATACCGATGCCATCGCCGCGCGCGCCAACATCACCAAGCGGCTGATCTTCTACTACTTCAACTCCAAGGAGGAGCTGTTCACGGCCGTGCTCGAGATGGCCTACGCCAAGATGCGCACTGCCGAGCAGGACCTTCACCTCGAAGCGCTCGAGCCGGAGGCCGCGATTCGCAGGCTGGCCGAGTTCACCTTCGATTTCGACCAGGCCAACCCGGAATATGTCCGGCTGGTCACGATCGAGAACATCCATCGCGGCCGGCATATCCGCGGCAGCAAGAAGCTCAAGGAGATGACGCGGCCGATCGTCAGCCAGATCGCCGCGGTGCTGGACCGGGGCATTCGCGCCGGCGCGATCCGGCCCGGCATCGATCCGATCGAACTGCACATGTCGCTGAACGCGCTCTGCTTCTTCTCGGTTGCGAACCGGCATACGTTCGAGGCGCAATTCGCCACCGACATGTCCTCGCAGAAGGCGAAGGCACAGCGGCGGCTCGAAATCGCCGACCTGCTCTGGCGCTACGTGCGGAGCGACTAGCGAAGGCGAATTGACGATGCCCCGCCGGGCTGGGCTCGATGCATCGTCGCTGCGGCACGACCGCGCCATACGCACCTTCGTCATTTCGTCGCAGGCGTTCCCCGCCTTGTCGGCATTGCCGCCTTGTCCATGATGAAACATGATGGGTTGCCGGGGACGACTTTTCTTTGCGAAGGTGGAGCTCATCCGATGAACGAGAACGAAATCCGCAGGGCCATCGCGGAGGTGAAGGACGGCACGCTGTCGCGGCGCTCGTTCATCCGCACACTGGCCGCGGTCGGGATCGCGGCGCCCGTTGCGAGCCAGATCCTGCTCTGGAACGACGTGGCGATGGCGGACGCCACCTTGCCATACAAGCCGACCAAGGCCGGCGGCGGCGGCCCGCTCAAGATCCTGATCTGGCAAGCCCCCACCCTGCTCAATCCGCATTTCGCGCTCGGCACCAAGGATCAGGTCGCCTCGCGCATCTTCTTCGAGCCGCTTGCCGGCTGGGACAAGGAGGGCAACCTCATCCCCTGCCTCGCCGCCGAGGTTCCGACCAAGGCGAACGGCGGCCTCTCTCCGGATGGCACGAGCGTGACCTGGAAGCTGAAGCAGGGCGTGAGGTGGCATGATGGCAAGCCCTTCACCGCCGACGACGTCGTCTTTACCTGGCAATATGCCGCGGATCTGGCGACCGCGGCCTACACCACGGGGTCCTACCAGAACATCAAGGTCGAGAAGATCGACGACCACACCGTCAAGGTAATCTTCAAGGCTCCGACCCCGTTCTGGGCCGACCCCTTCGTCGGCTCGGTCGGCCAGATCCTGCCAAAGCATCATTTCGGCGACTATGCCGGCGCCAAGTCGCGCGATGCGCCGGGCAATCTGAAGCCGGTCGGCACCGGCCCGTACAAATTCGTCGAGTTCAAGCCGGGCGATCTGATCCTGGCCGAACGCAATCCCGATTATCACGTCAAGAACCAGCCGCATTTCGACACGCTCGAGGTCAAGGGCGGCGGCGATGCGGTCTCCGCGGCGCGCGCCGTGCTGCAGACCGGCGAATACGACTACGCCTGGAACCTGCTGGTGGAGGACGAAGTCCTCAAGCGCATGGAGGCCAGCGGGAAAGGCAAGGTGGAGTTCACGCTCTCCGGCGGCGTCGAGTTCGTCATCCTCAACACGACGGACCCGTGGACCGAGGTCGACGGCGAGCGTTCGAACGCCAAGACCAAGCATCCGACGCTGTCCGATCCGGCCGTTCGCCGGGCGTTCAACCTGCTGGTCGATCGCGAGGCCGTCCAGAAATTCATCTACGGCCGCGCCGCCGTCGCGACGGCAAGCTTCGTCAACCAGCCCAGCCAGTTCAAGTCGAGCAAGCTGAAATACGAATTCAGCATCGACAAGGCGAACAAGATCCTCGACGAGGCCGGCTGGAAGATGGGCGCTGACGGCATTCGCGAGAAGGACGGCAAGAAGCTCAAATACGTCTTCCAGACCTCGATCAACGCCCCGCGGCAAAAGACGCAGGCCATCATCAAGCAGGCCTGCCAGAAGGCCGGGATCGACATCGAGATCAAGTCGGTCACCGGATCGGTGTTCTTCTCGTCCGACGTCGGCAACCCCGACACCTACTCGAAACTGTATTGCGACATGGAGATGTACAACACGACGCAGCCGCAGCCCGATCCCGAGCGCTTCCTGAACCAGTGCGTCTCCTGGGAGATTTCGTCCAAGGAGAACAAGTGGCTGGGCCGCAACGTCTCGCGCTGGTCCGATCCCGAGGCCGACAAGGCCTACAAGGCCGCGCAAAGCGAGCTCGATCCGGTCAAGCGCGCCGCGCTGCTGATCAAGGTCAACGAGATCTTCTGCGAAGCCAACGTGCTCGTGCCGCTGCTCTCGCGCAACATCGTCGGCGGCTCCGTCAACAGCCTCATGAGCGACATCTCGGGCTGGGACGTCACGACGTGGAATTTGGCGAGCTGGTATCGGAGTTGAGGGGGGACGCTTCTCGCCGTCGTCTTTGCGACACTTTCAGCTCCGTCATCCCAGCGACAACGGCTTCGTCGTTGCGCGGGGGTGACGGTGATGGAGTTGCGCGAGCAGCCTCCTCATCACCGCCGGGGTCTGAGCACGGCGGTCATCAACGGCTCTCCAGCAATTCAAGGCCGGCAGATCGTGGCGCCTTCCATCTACTGCCTGGGATTGAGAGCATCATTCAGGCCGTCACCCATCAGGTTGAAGCCGATGACGAGCGCAATGATCGCGAGCCCGGGCCAGAATGCCATCCACGGCGCCTCGCCGAGAAATTGCCTGGCAACGTCGAGCATGGCGCCCCATGACGGGGCCGGAGGAAGCTGGCCAAGCCCCAGAAAGGCCAGGCTCGCCTCGGCGAGAACCGCAATCGCCATGGTCAGTGTCGCCTGCACGATCGTCGGCGCAAGCACGTTCGGCAGCACCTGTCCGGTCAGGATGGCGAGATGGCCGAGGCCCTGGGACCGGGCCGCCGCGATGTAATCCTCGGTGCAGACAACCAGCGTCTCGGCACGCGCAACACGAACGAAGACCGGCACGGCGGAAATGCCGATGGCAATCATCGCGTTTTGCAGGCTGGGGCCCAGGAACGCGGCGAGCGCAATCGCCAGCACCAGAAAGGGGCACGCGAGCAGCGCATCGGCGAGGCGCGAGATCACCATGTCGGTGAGGCCGCCGAAATAGCCGGCGATGAGACCAAACGGGAGGCCGATCAGCACCGCGACCGTCACGGATATCATGCCGGCGGCAAGCGAGGCCTGCGTGCCGAAGATCACGCGCGACAGCACGTCCCGGCCGAGATCGTCGGTGCCGAACCAGTGTGCCGCGCCGGGTGCCGCGCGAATCGCCATCCAGTCCGGCGCGTTTGGATCGTACGGCGCAATCCACGAGGCAAACATCGCCAGCACGACGAAGAACAGAACGATCGTGGCCCCGATGACGGCGGATGGTTCGCGCAACAGGCGACGAACTTCCGAAGGAGCGGCGGCGCGCGCCTGACTTGCGACCGGTGCCGTCTCAATCGAGCTCATGGCCTGAGCCTCGGATTGAGCAGCACATAGGCGACGTCGGCAATCAGGCTCATCAGGAGGAACAAGGCGGCCGTACAGAGCACCACCGCCTGAACCACGGCATAATCGCGGCTGAACACGCCGTCGACGACCATCTTGCCGAAACCCGGGATGGAGAACACCTGCTCCGTCAACACCGCGCCGGCCAGCAATTCGCCAAATTGCAGCGTGCCCAACGTGACCACCGGGGTCAGTGCGTTCGGCAACGCATGACGCAGCACGATGGTGCTTTCGCGGACGCCCTTCGCGCGGGCAGTGCGCACGTAGTCCTGCTTCATCGCCTCGATCATCGCGCTGCGGACATGGCGCATCATGATCGCAGCGGTGCCCGTGCCGAGCACGAGAGCGGGCATCAGCATCGAAAGCAGGTTGCCTCCCACGCTTTCAGACGGCGGAACAAAACCTCCGGCCGGAAGCCAGCCGAGATTCACCGAGAACAGAAGGATCAGCATGATCCCCAGCCAGAAATGCGGGATCGACAGTCCGGCAAGCCCGAACAGACTGGCGCCGTAGTCGAAGGGCGTCCCGCGCCCCAGCGCCGCGAAGATCCCGATCGGCAACCCGACGAGCAGCGCGACCAGCATCGAGAGTATCGCGAGCTCAATGGTCACCGGCAATTTTTCCACCAGCATGGTGCCGATCGGCAATCGGGTGCGTACCGACGTGCCGAAGTCGCCGTGCACCAGGGCCTTCAGCCAGACGGCATACTGCACCGGGATCGGATCGTTGAAGCGATACTTGTGCCGAAGATACTCAACCACTTCGGGATTACGCTCTTCTCCGGCGAGCGCCAGCGCGGGATCGCCGGGCAGCAGTTTCTGCAGACCGAACACCATCATCGACACCAGCAACAGGGTCGGCAGCAGAACGGCAAGCCGGCGCAGAAGCAGGGTCTTCATCGGGGCAGACTGGTCCTCATCAGGGCAAGCGCGCCGGCGGGCGCGAGGCGTTGCGCATCAATTCACCGGCCTGACACCGACCAGACGCAAGAGACCGTCCGGCACCATGACGATACCGCCGACCGATTTGCGGGCCGCAAAGAACCAGTTCGGGTGATGAAGGGGAATCGACGAGAGCGCCGTCAGGTAAATGTCCGTCGCTTTGGCGTAGAGCGCCTTGCGCTTGGCTTCGTCGGCCTCGCCCCGGGCCTGGTTCAGGATCGCATCGAGTTCCTTGTTGCAATACTTGTTGACGTTCTGGGAGCCCGTGCAGCTGAAAAAGGCGACCAGCGTCGGGTCCGGGTCAGCGCGGCCGCTCCAGTTGCCGATATAGGCTTCGAAATTGCCGTTCAGGTAGCGCTCGATGGCCGTGGTCGTTTCCATGGGCAGCAGCTTGACGTCGAAACCGGCCTCGCCCGCCATCGACTGTATGATCTGTGCGACCCGGGAATCGCCGGCCGTATTCTCGTACTGGAGCTCGACCGGCACGCGAGTCATTCCGGCGGCGGCAATCATTGCCTTGGCCTTGGCAACGTCGCGAGCCGGCGCCTTGTGCGCGCCATCGTAGAACGGAGATGACGGCGGGATCATCTGGTTATCCGCCAGGAACTCGCCGTTGAAGGCAACGCGATTGATGACATTGCGATCGATCGCCAGCTCGAAGGCCTGACGCAGCGTCGCGTTCTTGCCGAGTGGCGTATCGGCCTTCGCGCCGGCGCCGACATTGAACATCAGATGCGAGACGGCAAGTCCCTGGCCGGAATGCAGGGCGAGGTTGGGATCGTCGCGCACGGTCTTGAGATCGGTCGGCGCGATACGCTCCGCGAGATCGAGATCGCCCGCCCGTACACGCGACAACCGCACGGTCGAGTCGGGAACGTAGTAGTAGACGACCTCGTCATAGCCGACCTTTGCGGCGTTCCAGTAGCCGGGATATTTCTTGACGCGAATGAGGTCGCGCGACTTGCGCTCGACAAATTGATACGGACCGGCACAGACCGGCGCGGCGGCAAATTCCCCGGCTTTCTCCGTGGCGGCCTTGGGCGAGACCATCATGCCGGCACGATCGCTGAGATTGGCCAGCAGCGGAACGAACGGCTCCGACAGGTTGAACTTCACCTTGTCCGCGGCAAGCGCTTCGACGCTCGCGATCGGCGCCAGCTCGGCCTTGCGCTTGGAATCCGGCATCGTCTTCATGCGCTCGATATTGAACTTGACTGCCGCCGCATCGAACGCGGTGCCATCGTGGAACGTGACGTTCTTGCGCAGCGTAAAGGTGATCGACTTGCCGTCCGCGGCCCATTCCCATGCCTCTGCCAGCTGCGGCACGATCTTGAGGTCGGCGGAGATATCGACGAGCTTGTCGCACAGCGCCGCAAACACGAAGCGGCCTGCGTAAGTGCCGCTGAGCGCCGGGTCGAGCGCATCGGGATCGTCCTGAACACCGACCCGCAATGTCACGGCACTCGCCGAGACAACACCCGATGCGATCATCAGAATGGCCGCCAACGCCGTGCCGATCCGCTTCATACGGAATTCCTTTCGTCCCAAGGCTTCGTCCAAAGCTTCGTCCAAAGCTTCGTCCAAGGCTCTGCTGTGGAAGGGCAAGACAAGCACGCCCAATCGAATTTGTAAATATCCCGAACAAATCACCCTACGATGTGGAATTAAGTTACGATATCTCGCCTCATTAACAGGCAAAATCCGCAAACCGCGCCCCTTGACTGCAAGCTCAGCGATGTATTAGTTCGACATATTGACTAATTGGATCGAGGCTCATGCAAGACGCCCCCTCATCGCCCGTTGCGCGACAGCAATCCGTTCGCCTCGTGGTTGAGCGCCTGCTGCGTGACCGCTCGGTATCGCGCGCCGAAATCGCCCGCAGCACGGGCCTGTCCAAGCAGACCATCTCTGAAGTGATGCGTGATCTCGAACGCGACGGTTGGGTCCATGAGGACGGCCAAATTCAGGGCAGCGTGGGGAGAAGCGCCGTCACCTATGCGCTCCGGCCGGACGCCGCCTTCGTGCTGGGCATCGACCTTGGCGGCACGAAACTGCACATCGCACTTGCCGATCTGCACGGAGAGATCGTCGCCGAGAGCATCGAGCCGACATCGAGCGACGGCGGCGCTGCCGTGGTCGCACAGATCGAGCGCATGAAGGATGCCCTGCTTCAGCAGGCGTCGGTCTCGGCGCAACGTTTGCGCGGCGGCGTGATGGGAAGTCCGGGGATGGTCGACCCGGCGTCGGGCAGCATCGTCATCGCGCCCAATATCCCCGGACTGGATAGCCTGGACGTGAGGGCCGCGCTGCGCGAACGGCTCGGCATCGACATCACCATCGAGAATGACGTCAATCTCGCGGCAATCGGGGAGCATTGGCGCGGCAACAGCCGCAGGGCGCGCAGTTTCGCCTTCATCGCAGTCGGCACCGGCATCGGCATGGGCATCTTTTCGGACGGCTATCTCGTGCGCGGTGCACGCGGGGCGGCCGGCGAGATCGCTTACCTGCCGCTTGGGGGCGATCCCTACGATGCGCGCGGCCTTCGCTTCGGTACCCTGGAAACCGCCATCGGCAGTGCCGGCATCATCGAACGCTATCTCGGGCTCGGCGGCAGCCCCGGCAGCACGGTGCGCGATGTCTTCGATCGGCTCGAAATCGAGGAGGCGGCACGGATCACGATCGACGAGGTCAGCCGAATTCTCACGACCGCGATCCTGGCCGTACACAGCATCCTCGATTCGGAGATCATCATCCTGGGGGGCAGCATCGGCGCACGGCCCGAATTGAAGCTCCGGATCGACGAACATCTGGGACGCTGCATGCGCGAGCCCGTTCGTATCGAGCTGAGCGCGCTCGGCAATCGTGCCACACTGATCGGCGCGATCGGCAGCGCGATCGACCTCGTGCATCGCTCGCAGTTCGGCATCGGCAGGGATGCCGGCCCATTGGCGCTTCCCGCCGCGGCAGCAGATGTCGCGGCATGACAGAGCACGCGCCGAGAATTGAGGTTGCAGGCAATGTGAGTGCCCTCGCCGAGCGCGCAGCCGCACATGTCATCGCCCGGCTGCACGATCGGCGGCCGATTACCCTCGGTCTTGCGACCGGAGCGACAATGACGCCGCTCTATGCCCGCCTTGTCGCCGCGATCCGCGCCGGCCTCATCTCGTTCCGAACGGTGTCGAGTTTCAACCTCGATGAATATGTGGGCCTCGCCCCCCAATCGCCCGGAAGCTTCCATGCCTATATGCAGCAACATCTGTTCAGGCATGTGGACATGGAAGCCGGTCGGGCACAGATCCCCGATGGCACGGCCGACGACGTCGCCGCCGAGGCCGCGCGCTATGAGGCGCAGATTGCGGCGGCCGGTGGCATCGACCTGCTGCTCCTCGGCATCGGCGCCAACGGCCATATCGGCTTCAATGAGCCAGGCTCGGACTTCGCCTCACGTACCCGCGAGGTCAGACTCGACGAGGCAACCCGCATCGCGAATGCCGTCAATTTTCCCGATCCGGCGTCGGTTCCCGAACGTGCGATCACAATGGGCATCGCGACAATCCTGGAGGCTCGGCGCATCCTCCTTGTCGCCAGGGGAGCGGAGAAAGCAGCCGCGATCGCAGCCGCGATCGAGGGTCCGATCACGGCAGCTTGTCCTGCCTCGGCACTCCGCCTGCACGGCAACGTCGATATCCTTTGCGATGAACCGGCCGCCGCAGCCCTCACCTCGCGGCCCCACAACAACAATCGGAGAAGGGCATGAACTGGGGACAGCGCGATTTCATGGTGCCGGGACGCTCGCTGGCGGTGGGCGACCGGGGCATGGCCGCGACCTCTCATCCGGCCGTCACGCTCGCCGCGGTCGAGATCCTGCGCGGTGGCGGCAATGCAGTCGATGCCGCCATTGCCGCGATCGCCCTCCAGGGTGTCATCGATCCGCATATGACCGGCATCGGCGGCGACTGTTTTGCGATCTATGCTCCGGCCTCCGGCAAACCTGTCGCCGTCAACGGCTCGGGCCGAGCACCGGCGAAGGCCGAACTCGGCTGGTTCAGGCAACGGGGGCTGGCGTCGATCCCTGACTACTCACCCCATGCAGTCACGGTTCCGGGAGCGGTCGATGCCTGGTGCCGCCTCTCTGCCGACCATGGTTCAAAAGGCCTCGACGAGGTTCTGGCGCCCGCGATCCGCGCGGCCGAGACCGGCTTTGTGGTCACGCCCCGCGCCGCACTGGATTGGGCCCGTTACGGCGATCGCATCGAACGACATCAGGTCGGCGTACCGGTCTATCTGCCCGGTGGCACTGCGCCCGCCGTCGGCAGCAGGCTCGGTCATCCCGCACTCGGCGCAACGCTGCGCCGGATTGCACGCGAGGGACGCGCCGCTTTCTACGAAGGTGCCGTCGCCGAGGAAATCGTCGCAACACTCAAGACGCTGGGCGGGGTGATGCAGCTTGAAGATCTGGCAACTGCCCGATCGGAGTACGTCGAGCCGATCAGCGCCGACTACCGCGATCATCAAATCCTGCAATGCCCGCCCAACGGACAGGGCGTCGCGGCGCTGCTGATCGCCCGCATCCTTGCCGGCTTCGACATGGCCAATCCGGCGCTCGGCGAGGCCGATCGCGTACACCTCCTTGCCGAGGCAACCAAGACGGCCTACCGGCAGCGTGACGCGCTGGTCGCCGATCCGGCATTCCGTCCGCTCGATGTCAACGCGCTGCTCTCGGAGGCGTCGGTCGCGGCAATGCGCGCCGCCATCGACCGGAAGCGCGCCAGCGCAGCAGCCGAGTTCGACATGCCTGTTCATCGTGACACGGCTTATGTTGCCGTCGCCGACCGCGACGGCAACATGGTGTCTTTCATCAATTCGCTGTTCTCCGCCTTCGGCAGCGGCATCTACGCCCCTCGCTCGGGCGTGCTGCTGCACAACCGAGGTTCGGGATTCTCCCTCCTCGAAGGACATCCCAATGCCATTGCGCCGCGAAAGCGTCCCTTTCACACCATCATTCCGGGTCTGCTGGCGCAGCGTGGCAAGCCGATCATGGCCTTTGGCGTGATGGGTGGACAATACCAGGCGGCGGGACATATGCAGATCCTGGGCGGCGTGCTCGATCGTGGGCTCGACATTCAGCAGTCCTCGGACGTGCCGCGCAGCTTTGCGTTCGATGGTACCCTGACGCTCGAACCCACGATCCCCGGGGCTGTCGCCGACGACTTGATTGCGCGCGGTCATCGCGTGGTCCGGGCGGACGAACCGCTTGGAGGTTGTCAAGCCGTGCACGTCGATCCTTCCCGGGGCGTCATCTTCGGCGCGTCGGACCATCGCAAGGACGGCATTGCACTGGCGGCGTGACCGGGATGAGAGAGACGTGATGTCGGATCGGACAGCATGAGCGAGATGGCAGAGGCGATCCTGACGATCGAGCGGCTGACGCTGGCGCTGCCCGCCGGCGCGGATCGCGCCTCTGCCGTCGAGGACGTTTCACTTGCCCTGTATCCGCGGCAGATCCTCTGCGTCGTCGGTGAATCCGGCTCCGGCAAATCGGTCTGCGCCTCCGCCGTGATGGGCCTGCTGCCCCAGGCCATTCGCCCGGTTGCAGGGGCCATTCACTTTGAGGGACGCGATCTGCTGAACCTCGCGGCAGCAGAATGGCGGGCGCTGCGCGGGCGACGTATCGCGATGATCTTTCAGGAACCGATGACGGCGCTCAATCCCGTGATCAGGATCGGCGACCAGATCATGGAAGCGTTCGAGGCGCACGGCCAGCTCACGCCAACCGAGCGGCACGCCCACTTGCGCGCCCTCCTCGAAGAGGTCGGCATGCGCGATCTGGAGCGGATCATCCGCAGCTACCCGCATCAATTGTCGGGTGGCCAGCGTCAGCGCGCCATGATCGCGATGGCACTCGCGCTCGAACCATCGATCCTGGTCGCGGACGAACCGACCACGGCACTCGACGTCACGACACAGGCGCAGATCCTTCGGTTGATCCGGGACATTCAGCGGCGGCGCGGCATGGCAGTGCTGTTCATCACGCATGATTTCGGCGTCGTCGCCGACATCGCCGACCGCGTCGCGGTCATGGAGAAGGGCCGCGTCGTCGAACAGGGGCCAATGGAGGACGTGCTCGAACGCCCACAGCATCCCTATACGCGTCGGCTGCTCGCCGCGGTGCCCGGCGGGACCCCGCCGGTCCGGGCCGGGATCGCGGACGAACCGATCGCCTGCGCGGCGAGCGGACTTGCGAAGACCTATCGTGGCAACGACTGGTTCAGCTCGCAGACCGAGGTCGCGGCCGTGAGGAACGTGCACTTCGAAATCAGGCGCGGCGAGACGCTTGGCCTGGTTGGGGAGTCCGGCTCGGGCAAGAGCACGATCGGCCGGCTGGTGATGCGTCTGACCGACGCTGACGCGGGCGTGGTCCGCATCGGCGATCTGGATTTCTCCGAGGCCCGCGGGGCCCGCCTGCGGGCCGCTCGCAAGCACGTCCAGATGGTGTTCCAGGATCCCTTCGCCTCGCTCAATCCGCGTCGCCGCGTCGGGCGGATCATCGCCGACGGACCCATCGCGCATGGCGTCCCGAAGGCGCAGGCCTACGCGCGGGCCGAGGAACTGCTCGTGCTCGTGGGTCTCGACCCAAGTGCCGCGCGTCGCTTTCCGCATGAATTCTCGGGAGGGCAACGCCAGCGGATCGGAATTGCGCGCGCGCTGGCGCTCGACCCGGAAGTGCTGGTGGCCGACGAACCGGTGTCGGCGCTCGACGTCTCGGTCCAGGCGCAGGTGCTCGCCTTGCTCGAGTCATTGAAAGCGCGGCTGCGGCTGGCGGTGCTGTTCATCACCCACGATCTCAACGTCGCCGCCCAGGTCTGCGATCGGATCGCAGTGATGCGCCTCGGCGAGATCGTCGAGATCAAGCCAACCGCGGATCTGCTGAAACGACCGGAGCATCCCTATACCCAGGCCCTGCTGGCCGCGATCCCGGGCAGGCAACGCAGAACGCCCACGCCCCTCTGAACCGCCGCATCTTCATTGAAAGAGGTCTCTGACATGCAGAAGCTCACGGAACTTCCACAGCTGCGCATCGGCCTTGTCGGCAGCGGCTTCATCGCCGCGTTCCATCTGCAATCCATGCTCGGCGTGCGCAACGTCAGCGTCGGCGGCGTCTACAGCCGTTCTGCCGAGCGGCGCACGCGCATCGCCGACAAGGCGCGCAGCCTCGGCCTCGGGCCGGCGCGCGTATTCGACAGTATCGAAGCGATGGCGATGTCCGGCGAGGTCGATGCGCTTTGGCTGCTGACGCCGAACGACAGCCGTCTCGACATCATGCGCGAGATCCACCGCGTGACCAAGGCCGGGGCTCCCCTGCGCGCCATCGCCTGCGAAAAGCCACTCGCCCGCACGCTGGCCGAAGCACGGGAAATGCGTAGGCTCGTCGAAGACGCGGGCTTGCTTCACGGTTATCTGGAGAACCAGCTGTTCTCGACCGCGGTGATGCGCGGCAAGGACATCATCTGGCGGCGAGCCGTACCCGGAAGCGGGCGCCCCTATCTCGCGCGTGCCGCCGAGGAGCATTCAGGACCGCACGAGCCATGGTTCTGGCAGGGCGACAAACAGGGAGGGGGCGTACTCTCCGACATGATGTGCCATTCGGTCGAGGTCGCACGCTTCATGCTGACCGCGCCCGGCGCAAAGCGCGACTCCTTGCGGCTGCTCAGCGCCAGCGCCACGACGGCCAATCTCAAATGGACGCGCCCCCGCTACGCTGCCGATCTCAAGACGCGAATGGGGGTCGATTTCACCAAACGTCCGGTCGAAGATTTCGCGCGCGGGATGCTCACGCTGGAGGATGCCGACGGCCATCAATTGATGATCGAGGCGACGACCTCATGGGCGTATGTCGGCGCCGGCTTGCGCATCCAGCTTGAATTGCTTGGTCCCGAATATTCGATGGAGTTCTCCTCGCTCTCGACCGGCCTCAAGGTCTTTCTCTCCCGCGCAATCCGCGGATCGGAGGGCGAGGACCTCGTCGAGAAGCAGAATTCCGAGCAAGGTCTGATGCCGGTCGTCGAGGACGAGGCCGGCATCTACGGCTACACCGACGAGAACCGCCATATGGTGGAGGCATTCAGGCGGGGCCTGAGCCCGGCGGAAACCTTCGATGACGGGGTCGGCGTCATGGAAATGCTCATGGGACTGTATCGCTCGGCAGAACTCGGCCGGACCATCCATTTCCCGGATCCCGAACTCGAACATTATGTGCCTCTTGTCGCGCGCTGACGGCGTGAAGCCCTGTCCGCGCCTTTTCCGTCCATCAGATGCCACTCTGCGGACGGATTTCGCACGACGGATGGCTTCCGAAACTGGATCACTCGCTTCCTGTTACGACGGTCCGCAAGCGGCGCGGAGCATCGACCCGTCAAACCGCGGACACGCCCTTCCGCTCTCGCGGCGCATTTCGTCCGAGCTTTGCTTCGTCGCTCCACCCTCTCAAAGCCAAGAGGGCGCCGAAGCCGACCTCCAGCTTCAGCGCCCGATGACCACGCTTGAGCACGGCTCCCGCTGTCTGCACAAAAGGCCTAGCGCTCCAAGATTGACCGTAGTGTCGATGAGGGGTCAGCGGGCTAGACCTCGCCCGCTGCCCTCGCAGCATCGGTTACTTCGCAATGCAGGTATCGACGTTCTTGGTTGTGCAAACGTCAAGGCCCGTATAGGTCGGATCTTTAGGCGGAGCTTTGCCTTCCTTGACGTCCTTCAATGCGAACATGGTCTTGTAGCCCATTTCGAACGGACGCTGGCCCACTTGACCGAGCGAAAATCCTTCCTTCATCTGGTCGATCTGAACCGGCAGCGTGTCGGCAACCACCAGCGCAAGATCCTTCTTGGCGATCTTGTCCTTGTAAGGCGCGACCGCAGCACGGTTAGCGTCCGGCACGAATTGCGGGAAACCGCCCGTCGGCGTGAACGCGTCCAGGCTCGGGTTCTTTGCCATGGTGTCCTGGAATTGCTGCACTGACAGCGGGAAATCGTCGTTCGTGTAGAGCGGGCAGCCGTCGATTTCCTTCCAGCCATTCTGTCCAGTCAACCGTTCGCCCGGCGATTGGGCAGACTCCTTGCCCGCCAACGTGTCACGGATACCCTTCATGCGCTCGTTATGATTGGCTGCTGCTGCGCCGCCGGACTGAATGCAGATCGCGCCGCCCTTCGGCTTGATGGTCTGCACAATCTTGGCAATGTTGACGCCAATCTCGTAGTTATGCGTGCCGATATAGGCGAGACGCAGGTCCTTGTTCTCGGGCAGCAAGTCCGAGTCCCAGGTCAGAACGGGAATGCCAGCACTTTTGGCGGCCTGCAACGCAACCGCCATCGCAGCCGCATTAGACGGTGACACGGCAATGCCGTCCACCTTCTTTGCGACGAGGTCCTGCACGATCTGGACCTGCTCCTCGCCACCACCGTGTTCGCCGGGGCCGATATACATACATTGGAATGCCCCCTTGGACTCAGCTTCCGCCTTCTTGCAGCCGTCGCGCGCCTGGTCGAAGAACGGGTTATTCATGTTCTTGGGAACGAGCGCAAAAGTGAACTTCTGCTGCGCGTAGGCCTGTCCTCCCATCAGCGCCGAAAACGCGACGGCGGCCATCAGTAGATGCTTGTTCACGTGTCTCCTCCATGTTTGTTGACGCCAACCTCCGACCCTGTTGTGATCGGATTTCTAGCCCCGCTTCCAGGCAACCCACTCGCGGACCGTAGCAACAAGCGACGTTCCGCTCGTCTGCATGCCGAGAAGCACGGCAATAACAATGAACATGCCGACGAATGCGCCCTGCCAGTTCGAGTCGATGCCGGCCATCAGAAGCGCGTTGCGGATCACTTCGAGAAAGGCAGAGCCTATTACGGCCCCGAATGCGGTTCCGTAACCGCCCATCAGGTTGGCACCGCCAATGACGGTGCCGGCGATAACGCGAAGCTCGTAGCCGGTGCCCATCGCGTTGATGGCTGAGCCGCTGTAGCCGAGGAGCAGCAGCGAAGCGACGGAGGCGGTGAAAGACGAAAACACATACGCTTGGAACTTGATCCAGTCGACCGACACGCCGGTCAGGCGCGCAGCGTTCTCGTTGGAGCCAATCGCATAGAGGTGACGCGCCCACGCTGTAAAGATGAAGATGGCACCGACGATGAGGGCGAGGATCACCATGACCCAAAAATGGGAGGAGAACTCCGGTATCCAGCGCGGTGCCCAGCCGGCCGGCGCATGCAGCGGCCATTTCGCCTGGCCGATTGCCCTGACGATCGGCGCGTCTGGGCCAAACTGGTAGAGCATCTGATTCCCGGAGATCACGACGGCGAGCGAGCGCGCGATCGACAGCATACCAAGCGTTACGACGAAGGACGGCATACCAATATAGGCAACGAAGAAGCCATTGAAGGCTCCACATGCCAATCCCGCCAAGAGCCCGGCCGCGAAGGCGACGTACCAGGAATAGTGCCAGGTCAGCAGCAACCCGGTGACGATGGCCACGAGCCCCATCACCGAGCCGACGGACAGATCGATACCTCCCGTGATGATGACCACAGTCATGCCGAGGCTCATGATCGCAAGCGGTGCGAAGTTGCGCGTGACGTTCGTCGCGTTGTCGGCCGTGCCGAAGGTCGGTTCCAACCAGGTCATGAAGACCACCAGAGCCGAAAGTGCGACCGCCACCCAGAATGCCTGACTTGTCATCAGGCGCTGGAGGGTGGTCTGCTCACGAACTCCGACGACGTCACTGATTGCGGCGTGCGTTTCTTCTATTGCTTTGGCGACACTAGGCTTCACGGATCGCTCCCGTAATCAGGCCGGTGATCTGCTCTGGTGAGGTCGCCGCGGTCTCCTTGTCGGCAACCTTCGAGCCGCGCCGAAGGACAATGATGCGGTCGCAGACCGTAAACACATCGGGCATGCGGTGGCTGATCAGCATCACCGATACTCCCCGAGATTTCAGCCGGCGGATGAGTTCGAGCACTTCGGCGACCTGTCGTACAGAAATGGCCGCGGTTGGCTCGTCCATCAGGACAAGCTTGGCATTGGACAGCCGGGCCCGGGCGATCGCAACGGCCTGACGCTGTCCCCCTGACATCTTCTTTACGAGGTCGCGGGGGCGCGTTTCCGATTTGAGTTCCGCGAAGAGTTCGCCGGCGCGCCTGATCATCGCCTGTTTGTCGAGGATGCGGAACGGCCAGACCCCCTTCTTGATCTCGCGTCCGAGAAAGACGTTCTCCGCTGCGGTCAGATTGTCGGCAAGCGCAAGCTCTTGATAGACAACTTCGATCCCCTCGGCCCGGGCCTCTATCGGCCTGTGGAAATGGCATGCCTTGCCATCAACAACAACGGCCCCTTCGGTGGGCGGAAAGTTTCCGGCAATCAGTTTTACCATGGTCGATTTGCCGGCGCCGTTGTCGCCCATCAACCCGACCACCTCCCCCGCATCGATCGAGAAGCTGACGTCATGGAGTGCCCGAATGGCACCAAAGCTCTTCGAGATGCTCCGCACATCAAGCAACGCCACGCGTTCCCTCCATCGTACGGTGGCAGCTCTGTCCGGCCGCCTTACCTCATCGATCCGCGCAATTAATATTGCACAACTCACAATCTCGCAACGTCTATTTCATGCACCTTGCATGAACGCTCGTTGCGGCTTGGGCGGAACGTATGGAAATCAGAAGTGCTGGAGACCACATAGCGCTTGCCTGGCGCGATGCCACGACCGCGCCCGCACGTTATAGAAAAAGCCTCTGGCTCCCGAATTTATCAGAGCGGCATTTCAGGCTGCGGCGACGTATCGTACGCGCCCCAGATACTTTGGTCGAAGTTAATAGTGGCTCCCGTCATCATGCCTGACTCATCACACGACAAGAACGCGACGGCGCGCGCCACCTCGATGGGATCGAGCAAACGACCAAAGGGTTGTCGCGCGGCGGCTTCCTCGAGCCAGTTCGCAGTCCGGCCGTGAAAGACCTGCTGCGTGTTGAATTCGCCTTCCGAGGCCATCCATCCAATATTGAGACCATTCACGCGGATACGATTGCGTAGCAGCGCGTGGGCCGCATTTCTCGTCAGAGTGTCAAGGGCCCCTTTCGATGCACAATATGCAGCTATGAAGGATTGGCCCCCCATCGCCGACATCGAGGAGATGTTGACGATCGTGCCCTCCACCCTGTCGCGGCGCATGAGTTTGATCGCGTCCTGCATGAGGAAGAAGGGCGCGCGCGTGTTGATAGCGAAAATCTTGTCGAACAATTCGGGGGGCGTATCGATAATCGTGCCGCGGCTCGTGTCACCCGCGGCGTTTACCAGGGCGTCGACGCGCCCGAAGGCCCTGTCCGCCGCGGCCACGACTCTGGCGCAATCCTCGATCTTTGCGAGGTCCGCGCGCACAAATTCGACTGCTGCACCTGTTGCCGCGGCGATCGCGTCGGCCTTCGCCCGGCCCTTCGCCTCGTCGCGACCACACGTTACGATGCCTTTGGCACCACGCTCGGCGAACAGTTTTGCGATAGCGGCGCCGAGCCCCTGCGTACCGCCCGTCACGATCGCGACCTTTCCGCGCATCGACGTCATTCAAGTTCCCCAACGGTTGGCAGGAGCTCCCTACTGCTCGGCACCCGCAGGCAAGCAGGTCTCATTCAAAGTCATCCGATATCGCGGACCTCAACCTTCTTGCCGGTCCTGGCAGATTCGACGGCAGCCTCGGCGAGCACAAGCGCGCGGTAACCGTCGTCGAAAGTCGCTTGGGTCGGCCGACCATCGCGAACAGCCGCAATAAATGCCGCGATCTCTGCTCGATAAGCCTCTGCGTAGCGCTCGATAAAGAAGTTGAGGTAGGGCTCGGCCGCATCAGTCATGGTCGATCCGTAAAACTTCAGCTCGTGCGCCTTCTTGTTGTCAGAGATGATCATCCCCTCGCTGCCAAACAGCTCGATCCGCTGATCGTAGCCGAAGGTTGCACGTCGAGAGTTGTTGATATGGCACAGCTTTCCATCGGCACTGCGCATAATCACCATGATCGAATCGAAGTCGCCGAAATCGGATCCGATGGTGGGATCAACGAGCGCGCTGCCGGTCGCAAAGACCTCGGTCGGCTCATCGTTCAACATAAAACGCGCCACATCAAAATCGTGAATCGTCATGTCACGGAAGATACCGCCCGAGACTGCAGTGTAACCTCGCGGTGGCATCCCTGGATCGCGTGACGTGATGACGACTTGCTCAAGTTTCCCGATCTTGCCGGCTGCACAGGCGTCGCGCGCGGCGCGGTGCCCGGGGTCGAAGCGGCGATTGAAGCCAATCTGAATTGGCACCTTGCAACCTTCAATGGCCTTGCGACATGCTCGTACCCGATCGAGACTGAGATCAATCGGCTTCTCGCACAAAATCGCCTTGCCGGCCTTTGCAGCGAGCTCTATCAGATCGGCATGCGTGGCAGTCGACGTCGCGATCAGAACCGCGTCGGCCTTGCCAATCGCATCTTCCGCACTTGTCGCTACCGTGCAGCCATTTGCTCTGGCAACCTCCTCGGCAGCAGCGCCGTTTGGGTCGAATACCGTCTCCAGGCGCGCGCCGTCCGCCTGCGCTAGATTCCGAGCATGCATGACGCCGATGCGCCCGCATCCGAGCAACGCAAATTTGATCGCCACCGTTCCTCCCGCCAACAAACGTTCGATTTTGTTGCAAGAGTTATTGCAAATATGCAAATATGTCAATAATTGTTCTTTGGCGCCGCCAATGATTCTGCGCCACCAGAATGTTGATGCGAGGGCGCGTGAATTCCTTGGGTCTCAGCGATCAGGCCGTCCTGCTGGATACCTGACTTACGCAGATGCCCCGGCACTGCTGACCTGGGGAGGATGCCCTCCGAACGAGAACGAAGTTGTTGGCATTCACGATGAAACCAATAGTGAGAGCATATTAGATGCAGGGCGTGAAGACACCGGAAGACTATGAGGAATTGATCCGTGTCATCCACGATCGCCATGATGACATGAGCAAGTCTTATCAAAAGATTGCCGTCTATCTGACCCAGAACCCGAATGATGTCGCGGTCCTATCGGTAAACGCTATCGCCGATCGCTGCGGCATCCATGCCTCAAGCTTCGTGCGCTTTGCCCAGTCGCTTGGCTATGAAGGTTTCAAGGAGCTCCAGGCCTTATTTCAACGGCGCTTGTCAACCGCCGCCCCGGGTTTCGAGGCACGCATCAAAGCTCTGGACATCGAGTTGGGTGCTCGCGCCGATCGCAGCGAAGTTGGTTTCCTGCGCGACCTCGTGGTCCGTGACATTGCCTCCCTTCAGGACATGCTCGCGGACATTTCGGCTAAGGCTCTCTCGGAGGCGGTGACCCTCCTTGAGAAGGCCGATTCCGTTTTTCTGATTGGGCAATTGCGTTCGGCGCCCGTCGTCGAATTCCTTCGTTACATATTGACCATGCTGGGCAAACGTTGCGTTTTGCTCGACGCAGGCGGCGGACTTGCGACACACATCGCGCGCACGATCCGCAAGAAAGACGTGCTCCTGGCGGTATCGTTCCGGTTCTACGCAAACGAGGTTGTCAATGTCGTGGACGAAGCCGGACGCAATGGGATTCCCATCATCGCGATATCCGACAGCACCTTGTCTCCGCTGGCAAAGAGCGCCCGCGTTCTGTTCGCCGTCCCGGAGCACGAGTACACATTCTCGCGTTCCCTTGCCGCTCCGATGTGCCTTGCTCAGGCCTTGACGGTGGCGCTGGCAGCAAGACTACAGAAGAACGACATCAATCCGCGGATTCCAACAGTTACTAGTCAATAGAACAACTCGATCTGGCTTGCGGTGGCTCGTCACGTTCTCGACTTTCGTCATCCGGCAAGCCACGCAGCGCCTCATAAAACAAGTCGTCGATTGGTTGCAGAGATCATTCGCACCATGTCGGGCGTTGGATGGCGGCCACGTGGAGGAGATGCAATGGATTGTGGCTGTCCAGTCAGAGCGGCCTTTTCAATTGCGACCAGTGCGCGCAAGTCCGCCAAGCCCTCCTCGCCATCAGCCTCGGGCGGCGTTCCAGTCGCGATGCAGTCTGAAAAGTATTCTACCTGCGCACCGAAGTGGTCGATCTGCGGAAAGTTTGTTTCTCGGACATCGCCGTCGCGACGCAGGGTTAGTTTTGTTGCAGTCTCGAACCTGAAGCCGGGGTCGAGTTCGAGATCACCCGACGTTCCGACGACCCGATAAGTGTCGACGGCAGCGGCTCCGAAGCTGGCGACGAATTGCGCTAAACCGCCTGAAGGAAAACGCAGCAAGGCTGCGACAGACGCTTCCACTTCGCGAAAGCGCGGGTCATCGCTCGGTCGGTTCACCATCGCCATTGCCTCGATCGGCTCTTCAGCAAAGATGTGACGAGCCGCATTGACGCAATAGACGCCGACATCCTGGAGCGGCCCACCCCAACTGGCAGCTTTCAGTCTGTGGTTGCCCGCCGCTGCCTGGAAGCTGAACACCGATTGAAAGAACAGCGGTTGGCCGATCGCACCGCTGCGAATGTGCTCGAGGACCGCGACGGTTCCGGGTTCGTTGTGGAGCCTGTACGCCGTCATCAGAAACACACCGGCCTCACGCGCAGCGGTGATCATGGCGAGAGCATCCTGTTCGCTTGTCGCAAGCGGCTTCTCGACCAGGACGTGCTTGCCGGCTCGAGCCGCGCGTATTGCATAGTCTGCGTGCAAGTTGTTGGGCAGAGCAATATACACCGCATCGACGTCAGAGCTACCTAGAAGGGCATCATATCCGTCATAGTCGACGATTCGGCCAACACCATAGAAATCCGCCAACCGGGCGGCCTTATCCCGATCGCCCGTCACGATCGCGCTGACCTTTGAGTTTGCGGATTGCGTCACCCCTGGAAGAAAGGCTTGTTGCGAGATCCAGCCCGCTCCGACGACTGCATACTTGATCATTATATCCTCTCCCGGGTCTCGCGTGCAGCGGCGTTCGCTTGCTATTGGTCAGTCATATAACGGAGGACGCGGTCCATATTTCAGGGTTGCCACCCCACTTCCGGCGAGTGCCTCCGCGACTTGCTCCGCGATGGCGGAGGCCACATAGCCATCCCATGCGCTCGCTCCGACCGAGGTACCGGCTTTCACGGCGCGGACCCAATCAGCCATCTGCCCGCGGTATGCCTCTTCGAACCTCGGCACCCAATTGTCCGGATACGAAAGACCACCAGCTCGGTCCCTGTTCAACAGCGTTAGCGATGGCTGAGCCAGCGATATCGTGCCCTGCCGCCCCACCAGCTCGACATGGACGTGATAGCCGTAGCTGGCGTTCACGAAAACCTCACTCGAAACAATCTCGTCCTTGTCGGTTTTCATCGTGATCATGAGGGGTTCGCCGCCCGGCCCCGCCTCCACGTGCGCAGAAACCATCTCCGATCCCAGGAGCCAACGGCTAGCGTCGATCTCGTGAACGAACGAATTCGTGATGGCCATCGGACCGTTGAACCAATCCGGCGCGCGAACGTTGCGGTGCACGTTGTGCAATAGCACGGACCCACCCAAATGACCGGCGTCTTTGACGCGCTTGATCTCCCGATAGCCGGGGTCAAAGCGGCGCATGTATCCGACCTGAATGAGCTTACGACCCAAACCGACTTCCGCCTTGACCACGTCCAGAGCATCAGCTGCTGAAGACGCCAAGGGCTTTTCGCAGAGAACCGGCTTGCCCGCCGCGATGCAGGCCCGTGTCAGCGCCGCATGTGTTGAATCAGGAGATGCAATCACGATCGCGTCGATCTGATCCGACGCAATTAACGATTGAGGATCGGAAAAGACGATTGCGCCAGAGGCAACTGCCTGCGCCCGAGCCGCGTCCGCATCGAAAATCCCCGCAAGATGAGCCCCAGGTGTCTCGTGCCGGAGTATCCGAGCATGCTCGGCGCCCATCACACCTGTTCCGATGACTCCAATCCCGATGCTCATTTCACCTCCACCCCCAACCTCGTGCCAATACTGACCCGCCAATCCAGCGTAAGACCTGAGCGGTTCCTGGAATGCGGCGACACCCGATCCGTGCGGTTCATGGCACGACCTCATAACCGGCCGACGCCATCAGGCGGATCAGTTCCGCGTGCCCTTTCCTGGCCATTTCCAACGGCGGACTGATCTTCGGATCCTGCTCCGCTTCGACGACGAACCACCCCTCATAGCCATAGGACGCGAGCCGGGCGATGATCGCGACAAAGTCGAGCGAGCCGTCGCCTGGTACGGTAAACGCCCCTTTCACCACCGCGTCGAGGAAACTCTCTCGGTTCCGGTCGAGCTTTTCGATGACGCTGCTGCGGACGTCCTTGGTATGCACATGGCTGATGCGGGAGTGATGTTTGTCGATAACACGCAAGACGTTGCCGCCGGCAAAAGCCATGTGGCCGGCATCGAACAACAGCGGTAACGCCTCTCCCGAATTCGCCATAAGCAGGTCGAGTTCAGCCTCGGTCTCGATTGCCGCAGCCATATGGTGATGGTAGGCGATCGGCATTCCCTGCCCCGCACACCACTCTGCGAAAACCGTCATCTTGCGTCCATATGCCCTGACTTCTTCCTCAGAAAGCTTGGGTTTGGTATCGAGCGGCGCGGAGCGAACCCCCTGGATCGAACGAGCAGTTTCGCCGTAGACGATGCAGGGCGCCTTCGCCGCAATGAAGAAGTCCATCTGGGCACGAATGCGGTCTTTTTCCCGTTCGATGTCGCCGTCGAGCAGAAGGCCGGAGAACCAGCCGCCGCACACGGAAATGCCAAATCGGGCGAGTATCGGCCCGAGTTCGTCCATGTTCATGGGGAAGCGCCGACCGGTTTCCATTCCCGTAAAACCTGCGACACTCGCTTGGCGTAAGCACTCCTCCAGACTCACGTCATCAGACAGCTCGGCAAGATCGTCGTTCCACCAGGCAATGGGGGCAATTCCAAGTTTCGCTTTCATGGCTCATCACACTCCGATGCGCTGCTTTGCGCGGATGGCTTCTTGCTGCTTGCGCGCATCTCGAACCGTCTCGCGCGACGATATTTCGGGCACGCCGACGTCCCAATCGGCGTCGCCAGGAACCCACGAATAGGCGTCCGAGGCGATCGAAAGCACCGTGGTGCGATCGTTGCCTTTGGCCCATTCGAGCGCTGCAACAAGGTCGGCGAGGCTCTCGCAGCGCCGTGCGGCCGCCCCCATGGACTCGGCGTGCTTGGCAAAATCAACGTGAGGAGGATTGTCGCGATTCTGAACCCGACAATCGGTCAACAGATTGTTGAAGCCTGGCACGCCCTTGAATTGTTGTAACCGGTTGATCACCGCAAATCCGCCGTTGTCACAGACCACAACGATCATCTTGTGACCGCTCAGAACCGTCGAGTAGATGTCGGAGTTCATCATCAAATAGGTGCCGTCGCCGACCATCACGATGGGCGTGCCGCCAAGCCCGCCGGGCCCGGAATTGGCCATCGCATGGCCCCAACCGGCGGCGATCTCGTAGCCCATGCAAGAGAAGCCGAACTCGAGATCAAAAGTATTCGGCGCCTTGACGCGCCAGCCCTTTGCCACTTCGCCCGGGAGACCGCCGGCGGCTGAAATCAAGGTATCTTTCTCGCCGGCGGACGCATTCACTGCCTGGACTATCTGGGCGTAGGTCGGTGCCGGAGCATTGCTGGCGGTCTGCAATGACTCGAGCAGCGCGTCCCATTCCCTAAAGAGCATCTGGGCACGCGTCATGTGGGCGGGGTCGACGCGCCACGCGCCGAGCTCCGCGTCCAGCTCTGCAACCGTCTCCCGCGCGTCGCCGACCACCGCCAGCGCACGATGCTTCACCGCATCGAACCTTGCCGCGTTGATCGAGATGAAGCGCGCGTCCGGGCCGAAGGCGGTCCATGAGCCCGTCGTGAAATCCTGAAGACGCGTTCCGATCGCAAGGATCACGTCGGCTTCGGCTGCGAGCGTGTTCGCTGAGGTTGAGCCGATAATGCCGATCGGGCCCGCATGGGCCGGGTGAAAGTGGGTCACGGCGCCCTTGCCGGCGACGGTTTCCACAATAGGAATTCCACGCCTAACCGCGAAATCCGCGACGACATCTCCCGCCAGCGAGTAGCGCACGCCGCCGCCGGAGATGATGATCGGCTTCTTCGCGGTCTTGAGCAGCGCGGCTGCTTCCGCGAGTTTCTGACGGTCGGGACGCGCACGCGGAATGGTCCAGGTTCGAGACTCGAAGAAGGCCTCGGGGTAGTCGAATGCCACTTCCTGGGTGTCCTGAGGCAGAGCGAGAAAGGCCGGGCCACAATCAGCCGGATCGAGCATCGCGGCCACGGCCTGCGGAAGCGAAGAAATGATCTGCGCGGGATGGGTGATCCGATCCCAGTAGCGCGTAACCGCCTTGAAAGCGTCGTTCACCGTAACGGTCGGGTCGCCAAAATGCTCGACCTGCTGAAGAACCGGATCCGGCAGTCGGTTGGTGAACGTATCGCCAGCTATGAGAAGAAGCGGCAAGCGATTTGCGTGAGCTGTTCCCGCCGCCGTGACCATGTTCAGAGCGCCGGGGCCAATGGACGACGTCGCGACCATGATTTGCCGCCGAAGCTTGGCCTTGGCAAAACCAACGGCAGCCAACGCCATCGACTGCTCGTTCTGCCCGCGCCATGTGGGCAGACGATCCTGCACCGCCTCCAGGGCCTCGGACAGGCAGGTCACGTTCCCATGACCAAAAATACCGAACACGCCGGCGAACAGGGGCGAGCGAACGCCTTCGATTTCGGTGAACTGCTGAGTCAGCCATCGCACCACGGCCTGGGCCATGGTGAGTCGGATTGTGGCGCCGGTCATGTAGTCTCCTCCCTCGACGATTTGTGAGGAACATAACCTCGTGCATTGAATATTGACAACCACATTTTTTCGCAACAATTATTGCTATCGACGGCAACGTCAACGACATCCGCGACTCTCTCGATCTGAAACTGGCGCAGGTGGTGTTCTGAGATGATACCGAACAAACTCAAGCTGCTAGGGTCACAAGCACGGCCGACGATCAACGGCTGGTGTTCGATAGGAAACCCCTTCTCCGCCGAGATCATGGCCGCGCAGGGGTACGACTCAATCACCATCGATGTGCAACACGGAGCGCTCGATTATTCGAGTGCTTTGCCGATGTTGCAGGCAATGCGCGCTTCCGGCGTCGTTCCCATGGCGCGCGTCCCCTGGATGGAACCGGGGATCATCGAAGCAGCGCTGTCCACAGCGTTAACCGAGGGGCGGGTTATCGCTACCGGTCTCGACGTCTTCGACGAAGAGCCGCCGGCACCACACCATCCGCTACTCGACTCCGACCAGGTGGTGCTGACGCCCCACATCGCCGGTTTGACACAGCAGGCGGCGGAGAGGATGGCGGTCTCTTCCATTCAAAGCGCGCTCGACTTTTTCGCTGGTCGCCTCAACTCCGACCTCATCGTGAACAGGGATTTCCGACATGACCAAACCGAAGCTTCGCATCGGTCTCATCGGTAGCGGATTCATGGGTAAGGCGCACGCCTTCGCTTACTCCATCGCCGCGCGCGTCTTCGACCTACCTTTCGAGTTGGAACTGCATACGATCGCGGACATCAGCGACGAGGCCGCCGCGAAAGCAGCCTCGGCCCTGGGCTTCGCGCACGCCACCTCGGACTGGCGCTCACTCGTGGTGGACCCAGCCATCGAGGTCGTGAACATCACCGCGCCCAACGCGCTCCACAAGGACATGGCCCTGGCTGCGATTGCCGGCGGCAAACATGTCTATTGCGAAAAGCCACTGGCTCCGCTTGCGACAGATGCCCGCGAAATGGCCGAAGCCGCTGAAGCGGCCGGTGTAAAGACACAAGTCGGTTTCAACTACCTTTGTAACCCGATGCTGCAGCTCGCGCGCGACATGATCGCTGCCGGTGAACTCGGCGAGTTACGCGGCTACCGCGGAGTCCACGCCGAAGATTACATGGCGGACAGCGCTGGGCCGTTCACCTTTCGGCATGATCCGGCTGGTGGCGGCGCGCTGACCGACATCGGCAGCCACGCATTGGCAACGGCCGAGTTCTTAATGGGTCCGGCCGCTGGACCGATCACCCGGGTCATGGGAGATTGCGTCACGATGATCAAGGAACGACCCGACGGCAAAGGCGGCCGGAGGCGCGTCGAAGTCGACGATGTGGGGCGAGCCTTCCTCCGTTTCGCGAACGGTGCCTCCGGTTCGATCGAGGGGAATTGGATTGCAACCGGGCGGAAGATGCAACACGACTTCGAGGTCTATGGAACCAAAGGCGCCCTCGCCTTCAGCCAGGAACGATTCAACGAGTTGCATTTCTTCTCGACCGATGACCGCCGTGGCCGTCAAGGATTCCGCCGGATCGAAGCGAGCCCGGACCATCGGCCATACGGCTTATTCTGCGTCGCGCCCGGCCACCAGCTTGGCTTCAATGACCTGAAAGCGATCGAAGCTGCTGGCTACCTTGACGCTATCGCTGGACGTCAGCCTGAGCCGTTCAACTTCCGTGCCGGCTTGCGCATCCAAACGCTCGTCGAGACCATTCAGTCCTCGAATCGAGTGGGAACATGGAAGGACGTCCCCTGACAACCCAAGAAACCTCAATTGGGATCGCGAGCCTGACGATTGCCGAGGGCTATTCAACATGCTGGCCCGCGCGCCAGCCCATCTCCCAGAAGTCTACCTCGAGTCGGGTGGCTTCCTTGAAGATCGCAATCAGCTCTGCCTCGCGGGCCGGCGTGGCGTAGAGATCGGCGAGATGCTCCATGTGCGCCCGCGCCTTGGCAGCGACCTCCTGGTACGGCGCGCCGGCGTACTCGGCGATCCAGACGCGATAGGCGTTCGTCGCGGCGTCCGCATCGGGTCGCGAGGCGAGCCGTGTGGCGATCTCCGCGTACCCGATCACGCAGGGGGCAAGCGCCACCTTGAGTGCCAGCAGATCGCCGCGCATTCCCGCGTCGAGCACGTAGCGTGTATAGGCCAGCATCTCGGCCGCCGGAGGGGTCTGTTCAAGGTCTGTCGGGGACAGACCCCAATCGGCGCAGAGCTTCACATGCAGGTTCATCTCGACCTCAAGGATGGCCGAAAGGCCGGCCGCTGCTTCACGCATGTCGGCAAGTCTGGGCGACTTGTAGACCGCGAGCGCGTAGGCGCGCGCAAACTCGATGAGGAACAGGTAGTCTTGAACGAGGTAGTGACGAAACGCCGCTTCGGGGAGCGAGCCGTCTGCCAATCCGTTCGTGAAGGGATGCTCGGTGTAGGCCCGCCACTCAACGGATGCTTCTGTCTTGAGACGCTCGAAGAAACTCACGATCCATTTCGCCTGACTTGCTTTTCCATGACTTTTGCTCGCTACCGATAGTGCGCGAACCGGGACGCTGACCTTGGACAGGCCGCGGCGATCAGCCGGCCCGATGGCGTACGAAATTCGCTCACCGTTGGTCGCCGGGACCGACTTGGATTCTCACGCTATCACCAACAGAACGCAATGCCCAAGTCCAAGTTTCGGTTGCAAACGAAGTGCAGCGAACGTGGTCGAATTCACGCGCGTCATGCTGCTCGATCGGGCCGGCTGCGACCTGTTGACGATCTGCGACATCATCGAGAAGCCTGCTGGCCGCTTAGGTACGCCGCGGCCTCGCGTGGGGAGCCGCGAGCGATCTTCCCTCCGCGTTCGCAGCCATGCGGCAGGGAGGCGGCTCCAAGGCAGTTGCGGACGGCAAAACTTCTGTACCGACCATCGTTTTCCATGGTGATCGCTCGGTGGGTAGTCTGGCTTGTTCTCAGGCTGACGCCGTTGAGCATGGGTCAGGAAGATCGCCAGTTAGACGTTTGTTGGCTGGAGTTGCTACCTAAAATCATCATCGACATCGCAGAACGTGCGATTGATCTCAGTTCATGCGGGATCAACAATGCACCGGCTTGGAACGCCACGTCACAAAGCCTGTTGTCCTTCAGAAATGACCGTTGTGGTCGCACCCCCATTTTCTTGGAGCGTCAGATGAGCAAACGCAAACCGGCGACAGGGCCAAAGCGCGCCCGCAATCCGAAAATGGCCGCGCGGGCCCAACGGAACAAGCAGGCCATTGTTAGAAGCCCGAAAGAGAATTTACTTCGCTCTGTTGCGGCAGTCTCGATTGAACCGCCTCCTGAGCTTCATGATGATCCTAAACACGAGGTTCCTATCATTGAGCCTCGGGTGGATGCCTTACCAGATGACCCCAGTCAGAGAATGACGGATAGCGATCCAACGAAAGGCTTTGCTTTAGCGACGGCAAACATGCAGGCGTATCAAGCGAAGCTTCTTGAGATAGCCGGGGCCAACGCGCAATTTGCCTTTGAATTCGGCCTGAGACTTGCGACGATCAGGTCACCAACTGAATTTTTCGGCGTCATTACGGAGTTTACAAGCAGACGGGTCGATATGTTCGGGCAGCAATCGAAAGAACTGGCGGCATATCCGTTCTGGCGCATCAAGCCGCCCCGAGAGCTCACGGCTCTGCCGGAACGATAACTGCAAACCTGCTACGGCAAAGGATGGACGCAAATACGGATCACGCACGCGCCGATCACGGTTGCTTGCTTTCGGCTGGGGAGCGCCGCTCACAACGAGGGAGCGTCAAGTCTCCTGAAGAACGCCTTGCATGGCGAAACATCGATCGGCCAAGTCATCAATCGGCCAAGTCTGGGAAATCAAGGGGTTACGCTGGATTTGGTAGCGGGAGAGGGACTCGAACCCCCGACCCCAGGATTATGATTCCCGTGCTCTAACGGTTTGAGTCCTTGATGAGTCCTCGCAGCGGGCATTTTGCGTCGATTTCGCCCGAAATACCAGGGAAGAGCCCACCCCGTCAGGCACTTGCAAGGGCGATTTTCCCACCCTCCCCGCCGCTCTGTGCTACGATATTGCTACGGCAGGGGTCACGGAGGTGGCCATGTCACGCGCAGGAAGACGGGTTGAGAAGTCGACACGGGTTCTGATCAGCGAGGAGATCGTCGCCGACGCGCTGGCACGTGCAGCGCGCGCCAAGGACTCGAATGAGTTCTACGACTACTGCGACACGGAGCAACGCTACCTGATCCTGCGCCAACGCGGGCCCCGCGTCGGCTGGTTCGTCCGGGCCAACGGACAGATGAAGCGGATCGGCAACGCCAAACGCGAGCCCGGCGACGACGGCTATCTTGCTGTGAAAAAGGCGCGGCACGCCGCCGGCGAGCGCTACTATGCGATGCGATCGGGCCGACGCCCGCACACAAAGGGTTGGACCTGGGCCGACCTCGACCGCGAATTCCAGGCCTCGCGACGCGTCAAGCGCAAGAAGGGCAAGCGCGTCAAACCGCCGGCGCCTAGCACCTTGAGCGACATCGCGGGGTGCTTCGACAAGCCCCAGTTCGCCGCCTGGCAGGCCAAGAGGCTGACCAATCTGACCGACGTTGACCTGATCGAACTGCTCGATGCCGTCCACCTCGAGCGAGGGCACGGCGCCTGCTGCAAGACACTCGCCTGGGTTCGGGCCGCGCTGACCTGGGCCCGTTCCGAACGAACCATCGAGAGCGGACTCGTCGGCGTCGTGCCTTGGTGGGAGCAGATCAAGCCGCCGCAGCCGACGGCCGATGAAATCGAGGAGATGGAGGACCGCGATCGCGAATTCAACGCCGCAAGGGCGGCGTTCAAGATCGAGGCGCTGGGTCAGCTGCTCGTTATCCACGAACGCTATTGCGCCGGTCGCAGCGGAAACCGGAAAGTCTCGCCTGCGGTCCGAGCCAGCCTGTGGTGGCTGGTGTTCACGCTCAACCGGAAATACACCTGCACCCAGCTCAGGCGGAGCAAGCTGCAATATGTCGATCCGCTGAACCCGTATTCCACGACGGCCCAACCCTGGGGCACGGCCGAATGGCCGGCGGAGGGAGTTAAGAACAAGCGTCGCTTCATGCTCCCGATCCCGCCATTCCTGCTCCACATCGTGCGCTGTTGCGAGCGAGATTTTGAAGCGCTCATCGGCAAAAAACGCGGCCTGCGCAGCAGAAGCGATTGGATGTTCGCCTCCTCCCGAAGAAGGAGCCGCCGCAATCACCCCCAAAACCCGGATCCGGGGCTCTATCCGAGCAGCCTAAATGCGCATTTGCGCGCCATGGGCGGCAGGAAGAAGAACAGCAAGGGTGAATACACGGAAGACTATTTGCGAGATCTACCGCGCTTCTGGCCGCAGCTCGTGCGGACGATAGGAACGGATTTCCTGAAGGAGCATCCCGACAAGGTGTCCGGGGCGGCGGTCTCGGCGCTGCTCGGCCACGTTTTGCCGCACGACCGAAATGATCCGGACGACGAGATGTCCGAGGTCACCCGGGAGTTCTACCTCACGAGCCAAGAAATGCCATTGAAGACCGAAGCGATGAAATTGTGGAGCGACGCGGTACTGCTGGCCTACGTCAAGGCCGGAGGCACGTTGCCCATGCCGCACGAACTCGACCCGGACCATCCGGAGAAGCTGGACTGGCCGCTGCCGAAGCTGCCGCCCGTCGCGGGACCGCAGCAGCACCGTGGCGGTGCGCAGCCTCGCGGCGCGCGCGGTTCACGACCGGCGACAAACCGCGGCAAACGGCACCAACGCCAGCGGCGATACTTCGCAGGGCGTGAGTTGGTGCCGTGTCGGGCCGCCACTCTCGGAAGCACCGGTCGGCCCCGGCCCGAGGCGGCCGTCGGCCCCTCGCTGAAGCCATGGACGTTTCCGATGCCAGGCAACGCTTCGGTGAGGGCCGCGTGCTCGCAAGCGATGTCGTCGTCTCTGCTCGTCGCCACGCCCTACCGAACCGTAGCGACTGCATTTGTTCGCTGTGGAACGGAAAAGGACTAGGACACGTACAAACCGTGACGGCCGATCAAGACGCACTCACGTCTCGATCTGCCCCCGCGGCCGCATCGTAGATCTTGACTTGCAGCATGGGAAATCGCCGCTTCAGATCCCGCGTCCCGATTTCCACTCCATCTCTCGTCGCGAAATCGGTCTTCACAAGGCCGTCGATGATGATTGCGTAACCGCTGGTAGGCAGATTTCGGCTCGACTTTGACATCTTCGGTTCAGGTACCAAATTTGGGGTATCCGGATTATCGTGTGGAATGACCTTACGCCGTGGCCTTGACGGTCGTGGGAGCTTCTAATCCTGTCCGGATCTGTTGTGGCACCGCGGGAATTGGCTCACGCTTGCCGATATAGCATGATCGGAACTCCCGGAACAAGTTGGCTCAGGAAGTCGAAGTCGCCGACATTCCCTGTTAATACGCTGGCACCGATACCCCGTGCCTGAAGATAGATGAGCGCATCGTTGAGGTATTTCCGCTCGTGACCCGCACCCTTCGGCGCGCCGCTGAGACGAAAGAGCTCGCCCGCAAGCATTCCCGCTTCGCCCCATATCGCTGTATCCGGAGCTTGCAAGCGATGCTGCGGAATGTCTTCAATCACATCCCGTACCGTTTGCAGAACCCCACTCGTTGAGGGGTGAGCCGGATCGAGCCGCCCAAACACATGCGTTAGTTCGGCAAGGCAGACGGCCGAGTGGTGGCAGACGCGATATGTCAGCAATTCATCGACAGCGTCCGGCGTGCGTGCCTGCAAGACGTCGAGGTAAACGCTGGTATCGAGAATTACCGGGCCGCCGATGAGCGGCTCGTCGGATGCCCAGGCAAGCTCGGAATCTGCTCGTCGCGTCAACCGCTCCAAGCGCTTGTGCCGCAACGTTCCGTCGAGATCAAATGGCAAGATCGATATCTGCCGGGATGCTTCCCTTGCGCCTGACAAGACGCGCGCCGAAATCGTCTTCGAGTGCCAAACGCGACAACGCGAGCTCTAGAAGTTCGGTATCGGAAGATACGTGAGCCCGCTTCTTTGCCGCTTCGATCAGGCCTGCCGGCACGCGCCCGGACAAGCGCGTGTTCTTGGCCTTACCGAGCAGCCCGACGGCGCGCGCCTGCTCGAGCACGAGCCGGTTGCGCGTAAGCGCAATGCGCTTCTCGGTCTCTGTCGACGTGCGGGTCCGCGCAACCATGACAACCTCCAACCGTTGAACAAATGATAGCAGCTGTTCAACACTTTTGCAAGGCCGGAAACAAGGGCCCAGCGATCGGTGCGCGACCACCGCGCCGCGCTCGCGATCCTCTGCTGCTACATCGTCAGAGTTCGCCGCGGCTCGATCTCGGCGCAGCCTGAGGATGTTCGCCACCGGCAATTGGGCCACTTGCAGTGCTGGTATTGCAGCGATGCCTCCAGCTTCCAGATATTAAGCGCGTACCTGACTGAGGCCGGAAAGCCACCGGCGGCTTGGCCCCGACCCGGCGATGTATCAACACGAAATTCTTCCGAATGGCCAAAATTTGCTGACTGGCTTCTTGCTTAGAGTGAGTCTCCCGGTGCAGGCAAGCACGGCAGCATCGATCTTCCGCAGCTTTTCGATGTCCGCTTCAACGTCCAACCGAATTGGCTTGCCGCAAGGATCCGCAGGTCGATCTGACCATCGAGGGACGCTATATTCCCAAAAGATTTTGCCTCTCATGATTCGACCTATGCCAAAGCGATTGTTGCGCCTTCGTGGAAGCCTTCCACGGCGCCCAGGTAGCTGACACGGTCTTTAAGCCTGGCCGCGACGTCTCCGGCTTCCGTACCGGCCCACAAGGCATGGGCCACACCCTTCTGACATTCCCCGACATCGATGCCGCCCTGGCCTTCTACAAGGACCTGCTGGGGTTTCGCATCAGCGACTTCATGGTTGCCCCGCTGAAGGCCTACTTCATGCATGTCAACGCACGCCACCACAGCGTGGCTCTCGTGGCAGCGCCAGTGCGCAGCATGCATCACCTGCTCGTCGAGTACTATCAGCTCGACGATGTCGGCCAGGGCTACGATCTGCTGCAGAGCACCCCGGAGCAAATCGTCGCCACACTCGGCCGCCACCCCAACGACCTTATGACGTCGTATTACATGCGCACCCCGTCGGATATCTACGTGGAATGCGGCTGGGGCGGCAGGGAGGTCGACGACGTAACGCCGCCCGTGGAGATGACCAACCTCGGCAGCTTCTGGGGCCACAAGGGCCTGTTCGAGGACATCGGCGCGCCCACCCCACATGCTGAGACGCGCCGCGCCCCTGTTCAGGTGATGGAAGGCAACTACGAACGCATGGCTGGCACCTGTCCGTGGTGGGATGCGATGCGCGGCAAGACCCGCTAACGCCGTGTTCGGCGCTGAAAGCATTGCCGGACCTCGATGTCTCAGTCGGGTCAAAATGCGAAAAACTCAACCTGAGCAAATTCAGTCCGCTATGCCCTGTTGAACGGACCTCAAGGAGGCGTGCCGCCACTTCGCTGATGGGCCAGGAACAGACCTCGCTCGGGCAAAGAAACCGAACATCTCCGGCGCCAAGCAACTCTTGATCGAGCCGAGACTGCGTCATCGCCGTACTACCGATCGCAACGCCTTCGCGAGCGGATGGCGTCCCGCATGATGTGCCACCCGAAATCAAGGAAGCGATGCTCGCGGCGGCTTATGGCCGCAAACTTGTCGATCGTCTTGCTGCGCTTCAGAACGAGGCAATGCTACTCATCGTCGCGCGGTTTTTCACCGCGCGGCAAGGTGACTTATGCGGCACCGACACGCAGGTCGCGCGGGTGTTTGGCGCCCGGATATCGGGTGACGCTCCGGATCGAGTGAGCGTGCCGGATGATGTCCATCAGCGTGATGGTTTCTTCTAAAAGAGAGCTCTCAGCTGCTCCCACTTGGCCTCGATCCACCTCAATGCTATGAGAAGAGGCTTCTGTAGAACAGGGATGTCCTGTGCGATAAGAAGAAGGCCTAGAGGCAGCATCCAGAGTCCGAAGATAGGCAGAAAGCTGAAGACGCCTCCTAGGATGAGCAAACAGGCGACAACGACACGGACCAAAAACGAGGATGGTTCTTGTAGCCACAGAATGAAGGTCGACACCTTCGTGGGCACCCGTCGCCGGAACAATTCAAAGTATCTATCCAATTCCGCTTTGACGGAAGCCATCAATTCGACCTTCTCTGATACCAGGACGCGGCAACTCGCTCGAAATCCGCGACTAAATCAAAATATCTGTACGGAAAGCGTTCCAAACCCTTCGGCTTCTCAATGGAGATGACGGACGATCCGTCTGCGGACAGTCAGGGCCGAGACCTTGCCGGCACTGGACCAGTTTCTCCATGGTGGCTTCGAAAGACCGCCTGCCAAATTTCCTCAGGCTTGCGCAGGGCAGATGATAGCCGGCAAGCGCGGGTATGACGGGTAGCCCTCGCCTAAAGCGTATCCGGTGTGCGTCGAGGTGAGCTTTGATCCTCGTTGAGCAATTCCTGCTCGGCCAAACGCCAAAAGTCTTCGTCTCGGCCCTCTGGCTTACCTGCCTGCTCCCACAACTCGTAGGCCCGGGCCGCAATGCTCTCGTCAATCCGATGGTTCATTTGTAGCCCCTTCTTGTTCGTGCTCAATTGAGTCGCTTGGGATCGGTGTCAATTTCTACAATGACCGCCTCGATGTCGGGTACGCCATCCACGTCGCTGTTGCAGACACACGGCATACCGGCGCCACACTGGCAGCCTCCCGCACCTTCGGTCCACGCCTTGTCCGGATGATTTTCGCAGACCCAACCGAGACCATGGCAAACTGGGCAATGGGAATTGGTCATGCTGCGATCACCCGTCGATGGCGTTGGTAGGCTTCGATGGCGCGGTTCGCGAGCATCAGCTTTCTATGTTCTCCCTTGAGGACCATCGCATCGACAGTCCTCAGGAGAAAGCGGCTGGCTTCTGAAGCATTCCCAATCTCGCCCGTACGCTCCAGATAATTCCAGGCGATCTTTATGGAAGACTCAATCAGCCAAGGGATAGGTTCACTCATTAAAGCAGAACCCGCAGCACCGCCCGCCGTTCCTAGTGGACTGTCGACCGGTACTTCGCCTCGACGACCTCCACGTTGGCTCGCAGTCCTGCTTTGTGAAGTCTTAGGAGGCCTTGCGCCAACTGCCGCAGATCGTTTCGAGCGGGGCCGACCGGCGTCTTGCGAGCCCGCCCAAGCAGTAGAGCCGCGTGAACTATCAACGGAGATTTTTTCATTTTGGCGGCTGCAAGCCAGGGGACCTGAGCCAGTCATTCATGTGCGAAGCTGTTTCTGCCTGCTTCGCTTTGCGAAGAAGATGTTCGCGTTCGAGACCCGGCGGCATTGCCTGGACCTCCGCCCTCAACCTCTCGGCTTCCCTTGCAAGACGTTCATCCAAAGTTTCGGTTTGTTTGAAACGACGCCGTTTCTGCATGGCGCGCTCCTTTCGTTCGAGAAAGCTGGGAGCGCAATTGGCGTTCTCATCACCGATATAAGCACGATCCGCGCGGTGATAGAGTCATCGTACACCTCAAGTCGGAAACTAGACCTAACAAACGTCAAGACCTGGAGAATCCTTTTAGGGCACTGGCACGCAGCAGTCCTTCTGACGTGATATCGCGATACTCAATTTCTGCTGTAAAAACAGGCTCAACCCAGGTAGCTTTCGGCTTCTTGAGTTGCTTACTCAGTTTACTCTTTGGACTAATCACGGTGTCGAGAGCCCGACGCATCTTGCCGGACGTAGTCGGGTCCCAGCCCGTTCCGACCTTGCCCATATAGACAAGCTTCTTACCTTCCTTTTTTCCTAAATATAGTGCGGCGACGCCGGATGGATCTTTGATGCATCCGACCACGGGAAATTGCCCTTCAGCCGTCTCCCTACCCGTCGCCGTTGACCGTGACAGACAAAGCGCGCCCAGCCCTGATTTGTTCCTCGCTCCACTTCGGCTATGCTGCTGAAATGAAGGACAGTTATGCGGGACGAACAAATCGATTTCCGCTTGCGGACTACGGGCAAGACCGGGTCTTATCTCGCGGTTCCGAGCGCATGCGATGACCATTTACACCGTCCACCACAGCACTGTTTATCGCTATCCCACGCCCGTAAAGCTTGGGCAGCATCAAATGCTCTTTCGTCCGCGAGATAGCTTTGATCAGCGGCTGCTCGACTGCCAACTTGTGGTAAAACCGGATCCCGTCGAAATTCGCTGGATACATGACGTCTTCGGCAATTGCCTCACGCTGGTTGACTTCAATACTTTGGCAGAGGTGCTGGAGTTTGAAACGACAATTCGTCTTGAGCATACTCCAGAGAACGCTCCAGACTTTCGGATCGAGGAATACGCCCGGGAGCATCCGTTCGCTTATGACGGCAACGAGCTGCCGGATTTAGACCCATACATCCGTCGCCATTATCCAAGCGATACAGCCGTCGACGAATGGCTTTCCAAGTTCATGGGGCCTGGCGTTAACCGACCCACCGGGCGGTTACTCATGACGCTCAACGAGGCGATCGCAGAGGGATTTTCCTACCGGCGCCGCACGATGCGAGGTACACAAACACCCGCGGAAACCATAGGCCTTCAACAGGGGACCTGCCGAGATTTCGCATTTCTAATGATGGAAGCCGCGCGCTCGCTCGGCTTCGCCGCCCGCTTCATCACCGGGTACGTCTATGTGCCCGATCGCGATGGACCGGTCCGGCTCGGAGGTGGCTCGACACACGCTTGGTGTTCAATCTACGTCCCGGGCTCGGGCTGGGTAGAGTTCGACCCAACCAACGGAATAGTCGGGAATTCGATGTTGTACTGCGGCACGTTCGGGTTCTTTACGGGGCGCTCCAGGAGATAGGCGGCCACGTTCGGATCGAACCAAGCCATGTGAATGATCTCGTCCGCATTCTGCTTGTTGGAAGGGAGCGTCTCGAGGAGCAGCTTGAACCGCTTATCCGCAGCACCTTATCGCACACTGCCGCGCTGGCTGAAGCCTGAGAACCGCTGTCTCGTGCCGTTCACGGCATCGCTGAAGTAATTGCCTAACACGCCCAATTCGGCGATGGTCTGGGCTTGCGCCAGCTCGTTCCAAATCCGGAACGCGGTGAAGCAAAAGTCGCGGGCGTTGCACATTTACAACCCGCACAGTTATTTGAGATACTAAGCTCGTCGATTGAGACGACCAAAACATACTTCATTCATATTTAGCGGGGGGCAAAAAGGTGTTTGATGTCTATCGCAATGACAAGCGCGACTTGCTCGTTCTAAGTACAGGCTCTGCCGTACCCGTGCTTTACCCTGCACATAAGTGGCGCAAGAGCAGAAAAAGAGTTTTCAAAGTCAGCGACGAGATCAGGTCAGCCGTTCAGAGACAAGGCTATTACGTCCGCCGCTTGCGCGTTACCGATAAGGGATTGATGTAGGTCGAGTGCGTCAGCATCACCCCCGACCAAGCGCCATCCTCGCGCCCTACCGCGTGGTCAACTGCTATGCCCCGTGCCTGCGTGGTGCCGGACGATCCGGTAAATCGATGCTTGCCGAAATTCGATCACTTATTTTCTGCAACTTGGATACCCGAATACCGACCGCGCGCAACCTGATAGACTTTCGTTAACCACTTAGGCGTGAAACTAAAACACAGATTTCTACTGCGTATCGGGCAGCCGTGATTATAACGGCAACTCTAGTCTGAGTTGGTCTGTTCGACCGTTGTCTCGCGTGAAGCTATATTTTTTTTCATCGTTTTTTTGATCGCTTTCGACAAAGCAACGTCATTGCGGCAGTAATTGCCGACCGCAAAAGAGATTTGCGACAATGTCTTCAGTGCTTAGATTTCAGCGGCCTCGCAAATTGAAATCTGGGACAAGTCCCTCAGACCAGAGACTGCCCGACGTTTTAGCGAACGTCGCCGCTCTGTTGTCGCAGGTTGAAGCTCTAAAAATTAAGACAGCAGATGACGCCCGCCAGGCCATTTTTCTTCTTGAACTCGCGAATACTTGCATCCGGCTGATCGTCGGGCAGACCAATTTGGATGAAGAGGTCAGAAAGGCGCTACTTGCTCATTCCGCGATGATCGATATGCGCCTTGGAGCCGCGCGCAGGGACGCATCTATTTTGAAAAGTTGATTGAAGCATTGGAATTTCAGATGATTGGAAATAATCGAAAGACAAATCGCGTTCGGTTTGACCACAAACATATCGTTAGGATTATGGGAGCCGATGGGACATGGCAGCGAAGGTGTCATCTTCTCGACGCGTCTGAAAGCGGTGCCAAACTTGAGGTTGAAGGCTCAACCCGATCCTCTAAAGGCACAAGAATTTTTCCTCGTTCTATCCGCCACAGGTCTGGCATTTCGGCGATGCGAACTGATTTGGGTCGATGGATCTCAGGTCGGAGTTCATTTCGTCACCGCGAGGACAAAGGGCAAAGCGAACGCAGAGAAACAACGTGTTTGTTCATAGGAAGATCTTTAAGTGCAGCTTATTTCCTCTCGAATTATTCCGTTCATCGATACTCAATCCCTCTCAGAGAGCCACGCCAGAGAAGCGTTACTGCATGACAATCGCAGAGGCTTCGTCCTCTATCTTTCTAGCGGTGATTTAGAATCGGCCAGGGAAGAACGCGTCTTGTTTCTAGAACCGCGACAAGCTCTGTTATGGCTAAATGAGTCCTCAGAGGAGCCGGGATCATTTTGGGTATGAGGCATTACGTCCTGACTTAGACACGCAGCCAATCCCCGGACCACACCTTGTCTATGGTTCCTGTCGACCAGGCCGAATGTTTTCGTGATTGGAGCCGGTCTCATTCAAAGACAATGCCGTGATCCTGACGGCGCAGACGAGCAGCGTGATGTCTGGATGCGCGCGCCGTGGGATGAGCGAAGGCGTTACAACGGCCGTTGCCGGATGGCGCGCTCAAGATTGTGATGCGTGGAGCGGAGAAGGAAGTCAAGGCGGCGGGCTGAACGGGAACAACTGGTTGGCTATCTCGTCGCTGCGCCATCCAACCGCGCCAGCCCAGCCTCAATCACGACTATGTCGTCCTCGATCTGTCGGATCGTACTCGTGCAGTCGATCCCGGTACACGAATTGAGGTCTGCGATAAGTTTCCGGCGCTGCATCCGAAGCTCATCGAGAGCCGCTTGGTTCTTGAGGGAGACATAGCCCTCTACGATCAACTCAATAGCACCTGACACTTCATACTCCCCGAGCCTCATGCACATCCTCAAGCACTTCCCAAGCCAGGTTCGGGAGCGCGCCAATAAGGTTACGTGTCTCAGTCCCGCGCTCTGAGTTCGTCTAAAACAACGCGCCTCCGCAACTCGTGCGCAGCCACTGTCAAATGGGGGCCTACCATGAGCCCGAGCCGCTTCAATTTCAGGAGAATGACCGAACGGCGCTGGTTAAGTAAATTATCCGGATGGCGTCAACGCCGACATCGATCTAACAGCAGACGGGTCAAGTAGGTTTCTTGACGCGACCACCGTGGACTTTCTCGATACTTGGAACGTAATGGGACTGCAGGGGAGAATAAAACTGCGAACTCGTATGTAATTGAAATTACTTTGTAAATCAGCCATGCATTGCTTGGCCTGCCGCTTAAGCGTTGAGCCTATCTTCAATAGGACAAGCGCGCCGGCTGGAAGGACATTGGGCCAAGAGAAAGCGAGTGGCCTCAAGTGCCGTCATGCAGCCGAGACCGGCGTGACAGCCTGCCGATAGACCCCGTCCCCCACGTCGCCAGCCGCAAAGAGGCCCGGCTTGAGCGTCGCAAAGCCACCTAAGCCTCGATCAGGGCGCGCTCATAACAGGCTTTATCGTAAGGAAAAACGACCGCCGGATCGGGCCTGTGGAGACGACGGTGCTTTCCGGGATAGTGCAGCCGCCACAGAACATCGCGAATGATATTAAGTCGCGCATGTGCCTTGTCGCCGGCCCGGACCACGGACACGCTCAACTCCAGCACGGTTGTACCAACTGCGATTGAACAGCACGATCTCTCCTGCCGCGGGCAAGTGCGAAACGTGACGCTGGAAGTACCATGAACACCGCTCCCGATTGCTCGGCGGCCCCAGCGCTACGACGCGGGTATCACGCGGGCTTAGATGTTCGACAATCGACTTGATCGTGCCATCCTTGCCGGCGGCGTCGCGACCTTCGACGATGACAAGGATTCGCTGGCCGCGCTCAATCACGCTGCGCTGCTGCTTGACCAGCTCGATTTGCAGCCGGACCAGCAGCGCGTGATACCTATGGCGACTCAAATGTTGCGGAAGCGGTGGCCGGTTCTTCATGGTTCGATCCCTCCTAGTCGCCTCACTATCCAAGGGTTGTCACGCCGACACGACGCTATCCATCATTTGCGGCCCTCCGACCAGCGGTCACGTCACACCTGTCGGATCCTGTCGCACCGCGAAACTGATGTTGTGCTTGCACTTCGACACCCGTCAACATGGCCGTATGAATGAATCGCAGCGTTCTTGCTCGGTGCCTCGTCCGCAAATCCGCCCGGGTTTCGGTCGTCTGGATCGACATTTGCATGGGCACGTTCAACTCGGCCATACTTCCCGAGCGGACCACCGGATAAGGGCCTGTCAGACGCTGTCGCGGATTGGAGCTTGCGTTGATTACGCTGAAGGTTCTTCACACGACGACCTATCGATTCAACGAACACGTGCACCTGTTGCCGCACCGCTTGATGCTTCGTCCGCGCGAAAGCCGCGAGCTTCGTTTGATTTCGAGCAACGTCACGGTGACGCCGCGTGCGACCTTGACCTGGGCGCACGATGTGTTTGGCAATGCAATCGCGACGGCTACGTTTCAGATGACAGCCTCCAACCTGGTGATCGCCAGCGTCGCGGAGCTTCAGCTCGACGCGGTTGCATGGCCGGTGTTCGATATCGCTGTCTCGGCCATGTCTTACCCATTCCGCTATTCTGATGACGATTGGACCGATCTCGGCGCCCTGGCTCTCCCCCAGTTCTCGGACACGGCGGGGGTCCTACGAAGTTGGGCACAAATGTTCGTTCGAGGAAGTCGGACTGATACGCTGTCGCTGCTAAAGGACCTGAGCGTCGGCGTTTCGGAAGCTGTCCGGTACCAGAGCCGTGAGGATGAGGGTACCCAAACGCCGGTAGAAACATTAAAGCGTGGCTGGGGGTCATGCCGGGATTTCGCGGTGCTGTTTACCGAAGCAGCACGCATGCTCGGGTTCGGAGCCAGGATCGTCTCCGGCTATCTTTACAATCCAGAGCAACAGAGCGTCGGATCGAGCGATGCGGGATCAACCCATGCCTGGGCCGAGGTCTTCGTACCGGGCGCCGGCTGGATCACTTTCGACACGACGAATCGCAGCCTCGGCGGCTTCAATCTGATCCCAGTCGCGGTCGCGCGCGACATCCGGCAGACGATTCCAGTGTCCGGCAGCTTCGTCGGCAGCATCGGCGCCTTCGCCGGGATGTCCGTAGAAGTTCTTGTCACATCATAGATCGACGCATTGGACCTTCGGCAGCCTTTCTGATCAGTCGGTTCAGCTTCAAGGCCCTCACGTTTTCTAGAAGGGCCTCAGGCTCCTGCTCATGATGAGCCATCGCCTACTGCGCCTACTCGTCAGTGGGGCTTGGGCAAAGAGTGATATTGCGATAAGTGATGCCGTCCTAATCTGATGGCAAATTCCCTTTCGTTAAATTTTCTAGAATGAGCAATTTTGACCATGAGCTCGCGCCGCGTTGCGGCACAATACTTCTCGCCGCCCTGCTCTCGACATCCATCGATGATTGAGAGAATGTTTGCGAGGAGCGCAGCTATAGCCAAATGATTCCCGCTAACGGCAACACCTGCTGAAGGATCGCCGCTAGGCAGAATGGAATTGGGCGATTGGCATAACCTGTCGACAGACTTTCAGGGCTGTCGCTGATCCACGTCAATCCACACGAAACAAACAAATCGGCGATAGCTGGAACTCTTGTCGGCTTGCCCTGTTCATTCTTTGTCCGATTCCGGACGCATAAGAATTGGTGGATACTATGAAAAGAATTCTATTAGCGACAGTCTCTGTTCTCGCATTCGCTTCTCCGTCATTCGCGGCGGAGACTGGCAAAACCGTTGGCCAATCGCCCTCCTCGTTCTACCTGGCTCAGGATACTGCGACCATGAAGTGTCAGATCGTCGAGAGCCAGCCTGCTGCCGGCGGCAGCATGAAGGTTGTCGGCGCCGCTCACACGACAAAGGCCTCGGCAGAAGCGGCTTTGAAGGCGGACAAAACTTGCGCCAAATAATAGGTTAAGTCGCGGCGCGAGTACAAAGGCGGCTCTGCGAGTTCGCTAGAACCACGAATCCTCGGATCCGCCTCCACCAGCGCCTCGAGCGCCCTGGGTCGAGGTTCTTTATCGGCCAGTTGCACGCAATCGACTTGCCGCTTGAGATGCTCCAAGTTCGAGAGGATACGACCATGAACCAGCAGACAATGAAATACGCGATTGCGGTCGCACTCTTCGGTGCGGCGACGCTCGCCTCGGTGCTGCCTTCGGGGGCAGCTCCGATCTCGCCGAGCACGACTCTTCTGACACAAGCAGCTTCGTCGTCCGCAGTGACAGAAGTCTACTACCGACGCCACTACCGCGGTCGCGGCTACTACGGCGCTCCGGGGGCCGCATTGGTCTTGGCATCCTGGGTGCCGCGGCTGGAGCCGCCGCCTACGGAGCCTATGGGCCAGGCTATTACGGGCCAGGCTACGCGCCGGGCTACTATGCGCCAGATTACTACGGCGGCCCGTATCCCTATCGCCGCCAATACTATGCCCCGTATTGAGGGCACGAGCGACGCTGTTTGGGCGTGGCAACCTCTGTCACAGACCATTCCCACTCAACACGCGCTCGAGCGCGCACTGGATCGCGATGGCGCGGCTGCGCCCTTGTGATCCGGTCAACTGCATCGGCCCCTCCCATCCGGGGTCGCCTGCGGGCTCTTGCAGGAGGTCGACGAATCGCAAGACAGACAAAACTTGAGACCCAATATCCACAAGGTCCCACCAAAGGAGTCGGGCAATGTCGATCGGACTTATCCTCATCATCCTCCTCATCATCTTCCTGCTTGGTGGCTTCAGCGGCCGCTTCGGCGGCTACGGTTACGGCTATGGCCACGGTGGGATGGGGGTCATCGGTACCATCCTGGTCGTCCTCGTCGTATTGCTACTTCTGGGTCGGCTCTGACCCTCGCAGCGTCGGCTGCCTCGACCGGGCGTTTCCCAAAATATCCCGTCCTCGGCGTACCGGGTCCCAACGAGCCCCGACCAGCTGAAGCCGACAATGCCCACCGATGAAGGGGTGTTTGTGCCTGCCTCGGTCCTGCTGCAGCGGCTGCACGACGAGGCACCGGCAGATCACTTTACCCTAGGCTGACTGATGGGTCGCCTACACAAGCGCTCCTCCGGCCTTATCATGCTGCTGCTCGCCGTGGTCGCTATTGCACCGGGTGTCTCGATCGTAGCCGGCCTGCTACTCATGATCCCCGCGTCCCAGATGATCGCGGTCTTCGGTCTCTGGTCATCACAGGGGCGACCAACCGGGGCGGAGCTATGCACTTCCCAAAATCCAGTAACGATGAGGTGCGTCCTGACTGGTTTGGCAACAGTTCTCACCCGCCACCCGGCTGCAAAGTAGAGTGCTGATTTTGAGATATTGCACAAGGCGGCCGCGCGGGTCGCATGCATCGCGTCATCAACGCGATCCTTGCGCTCCTTGACCTCGACCTCGGTCGCGCCGCCGACGCGGATCACCGCGACGCCGCCCGCGAGCTTGGCGAGACACTCCTGCAGCTTTTCACGGTCATAGTCCTAGGAGGTCTCCTCGATCTGCGCCTTGATCTGCGTCACCCGCGCCTCTATGTCGGCCTTCTTGCCGGCGCCGCTGACGATGGTGGTGCTCTTCTTGTCGATCATCACCTTCTTGGCGCGACCGGGGGCGTACAAGACCGTCCCGAAACGACATTCTGCTCGAAGCATCACGAAATAACTGCCAAGGCCGCGGCGGCTAAGGATCCGGTCAAGGCCCTGTGGAGCGAAAGTCGTTGGACGCGGCGGCGGTTGGCTGCAACCGTCAAGGCGCGTCAGCGAAAAGCAACGGCGTGAACAAACTAGCCAACGTAGTGTTAGCGCACACGCGAAGCGTCCTTATGATCGTGCAGGAAACGGGCGATCCGCGTCTTCAACAGGGTGGCGTCGTGCGATTTGCCCGAGGCCGCCTGCTCGAAGAGCCTGCGCTGGACGTCAGTAGGTAGATCATTCCATTCGCTGACAAGGGCGGCACCCAGACATTCCAGGACTCTGCGCTCCACGTCCCGCAAATCGCTGGCCTCATAGGGTAAAGGCCACGCCAGCTCCTGCGCTCCGCCTTCCTCGTCCCAACGGTCGAGAGCGGTTGCCATGCTTCTCCCGACGTTGGCCTTCGACCTTTCTTTTTGACCATTCTATATAGTCGCACATATCGGCATTAAGCGCCATTAGCTCGATCGCGGGTCGATCCGACGCGGCAATCCTTCCAGTACCGAGAATGCCGCGGCCGCGGAACTCGGTAGTTCGCCCATCGGTTATTGCAACGGTTTGTTCGCGCGGCGTACAGGCTCAAGGTTCACCATGGATGTGATCGTTACACCGGCAGAGGGAGGCACGGTTTGGCGGCTGGCGGACCTGCTCGGCCGCTCGATGGGGCGCATCACGGCAAGCGCTCCCCGTCAGTTCATGATCCATCCGGAGGGCCGCGCATCGGAAACTATGGCCGGCATCCAGCAAGGGCCGCACGCCTCGCTCGACGCCGCACTGGCTGAGATCGAGAGGCACATCCGGGGCGTCGGCCGTCGAAATCCTGGCGAAGATCAGTTTTAGACGGCGCCCAACAACCCAGCTCGTCGGCAGAGTATCCTGTATTTACTCTGAGAAGATCTATATGTTTTACAGGTAACGCCTTGATCTTGCCGCTCAATATCCATGCGTCGCGCCCGACCTCAAGCGCCCGGATTGCGTGATGACGGGACCATCGGTTCCGGTAGAAGGACTTGTGGATTTTCGCGGGAGGACCGAGGCGAATGTGGGCTCCGGCGGATGTCACCGCTCGATCATTTGCATTGCCATCTTCGCCGAGATCTTTTCGCGGCTCGGCTTGACGCAACCCTGACAGCGCGGAGGGGACCCGCTTGAGCCGCCTGGTCATCGTCTCCAACCGTGTCGCCTTGCCGGGAGAAGCTGCGCAGCGCAGCGGCGGGCTTGTGACCGGCCTCGTCGACGCTCTGCATCAGGCTGGGGGCCTATGGTTTGGGTGGAGTGGCAAGCTAGGAGAAACAACACCAGAGCCGAACGTTTTCGAAACCGAGGGAGTGACGTACGCCACCGTCGATCTTACCCGCGCGGACCACGACGGCTACTACAGCGGCTTCTCCAACGCGGCACTGTGGCCCTTATTTCACTATCGTCTCGATCTCATGAACTTTACCCGCCGGCACTTGGCCGCGTATCGACGGGTGAACGCCCTACTCGCCGACGCCCTCGCGCCCCTGCTCAGGCCGGGCGATCTCGTCTGGGTGCATGACTACCACCTGATCCCCATGGCCGAGGAACTTCGCCGCGCCGGGGCCACACAACGGATCGGGTTCTTCTTGCATACGCCGTTTCCGTCTTTGGGGGTGCTGGCGACCCTTCCTCACTACGGCGACCTGCTGAAATCACTGTGCGCTTACGATCTCGTCGGCTTCCAGACGGTGGAGGATTTGACCGCCTTCCATGACGCCATCCTTCGCCGCGCAGGCGGCAAGATTTCGTCCGATGGCCACGTTCACGCTTTCGATCGGGTTCTGCGCGCCGGCACCTTCCCGATTGGCATCGATACTGAAGCGATCGCCGAAATGGCCAGTCGCGCTGTAAAATCCCGAACGGCACGCCGGCTGCAGGAGAGTCTCCGGGGGCGCCAGCTCATCATTGGGGTGGACCGGCTGGATTACAGTAAGGGTCTCGAGCACCGGTTCAAAGCGTTCGCCGGCTTTCTCGAGGGCTATCCCGCATACCGCAACCATGTCCGCTTGCTGCAGATCGCCACCGCGACGCGCAGCGACGTTCCTGAATACCGTGCGCTGCGGCAGAGGCTCGGTGCGCTGGCGGGCGACGTGGCCGGTCGCTTCGCGGAACTCGATTGGGCGCCGATCCAGTATTTGAACAGGAGCTTTTCCCAGCGATCGCTCGCTGGCTTCTTTCGGCTCAGTCGCGTCGCTCTTGTCACTCCGTTGCGCGACGGAATGAACCTGGTTGCCAAGGAGTATGTCGGTGCACAGAACCCCAATGACCCCGGCGTGCTCATTCTCTCGCCCTTTGCCTCTCGCCCTTTGCGGGCGCGGCCTATGAACTCGACGCCGCCGTGATCGCCAACCCGTATGACCCCGACGCCGTCGCCGAAGCATTGCGGACAGCGCTGGGGATGCCACTTGAGGAGCGATGCGAGCGTTGGGGGGCCATGATGGCGGTGCTGCGCCGCAATAGCATTACGGCGTGGCGCGAGAGTTTCCTCGGGGCACTCAGCAGCTAACTGGGGATATCGTTCGGAGGGTAGCATCACTGCAGCAGGTCGTGATCCGCTCGTCAACCAAGTCGCCCCAGTCCGCCGATAAAATGGTACTTGGAAATCCTCTCCCTGGCGTAAATGATCCTCGAGTGACGGGACCACTTGCATCCGCCTTGTCGCCGCGCTGACCAGATAGACCACAGGCAAGTCGCCCGCCGCCTTCTCCGCCTCCGCGTCAACGTAGTAAACTTCTTCTGCTGGCTCAGCGCGAGGCACCCCAATCAGCCCCTTCTCATCTCAAAACGCCCTGTACCCGATTGTCATGGCCCTCCTAACTGACTGTGGATTTAACGAATGACCAACGAGCAAAGCCACAAAGTGCACCTAAGTCCCGAAGACCAGGAGCGGTTGCGAGAACTTCGGGCGCAAAAGCCAGCCCGCAACTTACCCAAGCTCGCACTGACGCCGGGCGCGATGCTTGCCGACCGGGTTGCTGAAACAGTTGGTTCTTGGCGCTTCATCATCATCCAAAGCGTGCTACTCGGCATTTGGATCATTCTGAACATGATCGCATTCATCAACCATTGGGACCCTTATCCCTTCATCTTGCTGAACTTGGTTCTTTCTTTCCAAGCAGCCTACGCGGCGCCCATCATCATGATGAGCCAGAACCGTCAATCCGAGATTGACCGCAGGCACGCAGAACACGACTATCGAATAAATGTGAAGGCTGAACTCGAGATCGAATTGTTGCACAACAAGATTGACGCCTTGCGCGAGCAAGAAATCTTGCAGCTACTCAACATCATTCAGCGTTTGTCCGCGCACCTTGCGCCCGAGCTTGTCGCCGCTATCGAGGCCGAAGCGGTGCCGGGCAAGACCTAGGTGACCCCCTTGCTAGTCGCTGAACCGTCAACTGAACTAAGCCGGTTGCTTACTGTCCAGCGAATCGCTGCCTCTAATGCGAATTGTCATAAAGAAAAAGCCGCCAGACTGGCGGCTTCTTCTAGAACAATCACCACTAGGCAGTCGTGTTTCACCAACGGTGATGATGGCCCCACCCATAATGATGGCCTCGACCCCATCCGTAGTGATGACCTCGGCCCCCGTGATGGCCCCAACCGTGTACCTGGACGATTGAAGTGTCGGTGCCGACAAGTGCATTCGGATTTGCGCTCGGCATTGCCGACGCAGACAGAATTGGAACCAGCGCAAACGTGCAAGCTGCAACTCCGATCAATAGAATGCGTTTCATGATGTTATTCCTCAAATCGCGCTTATCGCGATGATTGACAATGCGTCGGCACGCGCATTGTTCCCTCGGAAGGAACCAATATCGTTCAAGGCAACGCTCAAGCGGCGGAAGGTTTTCCAGCCGAGGATTCTTGCACTCCGGAATGAGCTACGTCGCCTCTAGCCGCGATCGCTTTCGGCAAGCGCTTTGTCTCGGGTTGAGTATTGCGGACTGCCTCGGCCAGCATCTCGCGCAGCTGGATTTTCGTCTTTGGCGGTTCGCGCGTGAATGTTTTTGTCCATGTTGTCATAGACAACATATGGGGATGCCACAGGGAGAATTAAACCTCCGTTTGAGGCGCCACCCGCATTCTCGGGAGTGTAGGGCGACTGATCGCGATGCCATTCCAGTCACGGCACTCTCGTGGTGCTCTCAGGCCAGCCTATGAAATGCTGGCGGCAACGCCTCTCGCACGAGTTCGCTTAGATCTAAAGCCTCGCCGCTTTCCGTAATGTCAGAGAATAGAACCTCGACAAAGGGATGTTGGCGATTGAGCGCGGCGCCTCGCTGGTATTTCGTGCTCACGATCCGCTGAAGTGCGGCAAGGTTCAGCTTGCCGAGCGCGTTGTATTGTTCGCGGAACAGACTTTGTAGTCCTCCACGGTGCTCGACAGACTCCGCCCAAACGTCCATCACCTTCCGGCCCATGAACGCCTCGACCCGTTCATTTCCATCCTGAGCAAAAAGCCGTAGCCCGTCCATGGTGTGTGGTCCGTCATCGACTCGAAGCTGTGTAAGTGACATGGGAGTCCTCCTGTTATCGGCGTTTATTTACATCGGCAGGCCGTCGCGGACTGCACCTCCCTCGTTGTCCCACCGTGACAGAGCCAGAGTGACCGATTTCGCATCGCTGGGCGTGTCTTCTGTTAAGGGCAGTTTGCCGCGACCGGCATCATCCTTGTGCTTGTGCAGAAATCGGGCGATTTGTCCGCGGACCGCCGCCGTCTCCAATAATTGCCGACCGACCCGGCGGTGCCGAAGATCTCCCGCCGCAGCGTCGTCGGCAGGGCGCTCCATTGCATGATGATGGCCGCGCCTAGACACCGCAAAACGAGCTCTTCTTCGGCCGCAAGGGCTGCGCCGCTCGATCCGTCCTGCTCCGCAACGTTCACTGCATTGTCATAGTCGTCCGCCAGTCCCTGCTTATTCTCCGCGAGCGAGGCAAGTCGGTCCTGCAGTTCTTGAAATCTACGGATCTCAGCCGGACCGATCGAACGCTTAATCAGTTCGCCGTACCCGGCTGCTTTTGCACGATATTGCTGAGATTTGAACATGCCGGGCCCCTTTCGTTGAAAGTCTCGGCCCATTCCGACCAATCTCGTTGGTATGATCAGACATACATAGATATGGGGATCAAAGGTTCGAATAACGAGCCCAGGGTACAAATAAACTAGCACGAGAAGACCGCGCTAGTTGGCATCGTTTGGCTTCTAACAGTCGCGTCTCTCAAAGAGGCTTGCCACTACAGCTGATTTGCAACGATCCCGTCAATTTCCCAATATTGACCGGCGGGCCGCGCTGCCGAATCCGCATATTGTCCAATCATCGCCCGACTGTCGGCTCCGTCGGTGATAGAGAGTTCGATAGTGCCCCCACCTTATCCCACAGGGGGCTTTGCCCCATTCAAGACCATAGGACGCATCCTCAACTCGGACTCGTAAATTGCCTTCCCACGCCGACCTCTGGGTTGAGCAGACGCGCACAGGTGGACGGTTAATCCTCGTCCCGCAACTCACTCCACGTCAGCCAGCAACAATATTATCAAATGTAACGCGAGGATGCAGTTGGAACGTGTTGCGCTGGGGCCATCCGGCTTCGATATCCGCAAATTTGAATGCGCCAGGAGCGATCACGCTCACATCGTGACGGTTTAACTCATCTGGTGAGTGAGACCCACAGCATTGATGCGCGTGAGGAAGCGCAGGCGGTGTCGCCCGGCGCGAACGAACCGAGGCGCCCAAAAATGGGCGGGCCTTCTCGGTAGAACTGTCGACAAACAGGAGGTAATATCCGCGAAGCGGGGCAAGCCCCGCAAGTGATCGGCTGGCTGAAGTAGCAGTTCGCCGCTCGGTGCGAAACGCTTGGCAGCGAGCCGAAATCGGCAAGTTCGTTGAGTCAAAGGAGGCTCCATGGCGAAGCCGACCAAGGACATGTTCGACCCCAAAGAATTTCTCGCCAGGGTGGGGGCGGGAAAAGCGATTCTCGAATTTCACAAGAACCAGCACGTGTTTCGGCAAGGCGACGTTGCGGACTCGGTCTTTTACATTCAAAGCGGCAAAGTCAAGCTAACGGTCGTGTCGGAGCAGGGCAAGGAAGCAGTCGTTGCAATTCTCGAGCCCGGCCAGTTCTTTGGCGAAGGATGCATGAATGGTCATCCGTTACGCATCGCAACAACAACAGCGATGGACGATTGCGTCATCACGTCGATCACCAAAGAAGCGATGATGGCGGCTATTCGTGACGAGCCGAAATTTTCACAGCTATTCATGTCATACCTCTTGACCCGGAACAGTCGGATTGAGGAGGACCTGATCGACCAGCTATTCAATTCGAGCGAGCGGCGGCTTGCTCGGCTGCTGTTGCTGCTCGCGAATTTCGGCAAGGAAAGCAGCCCGCAGCCGATCAGCGCGAACATTAGTCAGGAAACATTGGCTGAGATGATCGGGACCACGCGATCCCGGGTCAGCTATTTCATGAACAAGTTTCGAAGGCTGGGCCTCATCAGCTATAATGGGCACATTGAGGTCCACAATTCGCTGTTGAGTGCGGTTTTGCACGAGAAGCCTGTGCTCAGAGAGCGCGACTAGTAGAACCGTCCCAAGGAACGGCCCCAGAGCGTGGGGGCGCACTGAGGCCGTCATTTCATCGGATGCTTTGGGGGCACATGCATCCGGTCGCCCATCACCAAGTTACTCCGCCGACATTCGTTCCGGCAGAGGCTCAACTCGCCCTTGTTCGGTTAAACGTTTTCCCAAATCTTGGACCATTTCTCTTGAAGGAGATTCAGCGTTCAGATTCACGCAACGCCGGCAGGGATCATTTCCGCCTGGCGGCGTTTATGCACCAGAGAGCGGGTGTCCGTACCGCCTCAGCGCGTCTTAATCTGGATCGTGTCGACCGAAGGCGATGCCGCGGAAGGTGTTGAGGAGATGTATGGTGCCACTGAACGGCGCCTCGTCTTCTCGATCATCAAGGGCGCAATCACTTCGCGCTCAACATCGCATCATGAGACAAGCCTTTTTGGGAACGATACGAAGCAGCGAACCTACTCAGAGCTGAAACGGTCCCATGAGTTATTCCAATGAACATTCTCCCGATTGATCGCGCGCTAAGCATATACGGCGTCCTTGCCGACCGCTGTGAGACGAAGAGCGTCCGTGAACAGCTCTCCAGGCATCTGATGGACCTATATATCGGCGGGGAAAAAGACCAGCACCGACTCACAGTGCACGGACTATCCTATCTTCGCGATCGGGACCGGGCGCTCGATTCCAGCAACTGAGAAAGGCAACCTGCCAGTCGGGTTAGCGCTTCTGCGCTTGACGCTGCGTCCGCAGCGAATTGCGCCGCATAATTCTCGCGCTCGCGCTTCGGAGTGCGTCCACCTTTGCTTGTTGTGCTTTCGGGAGGGGCGACCTTTGCCGCCCGCGGACCGTGGGCACCATAGCCAAAGTGGTTGCCGCTATCGCGCCGTGCTCGATAGGCTGTACGCTCATTGCGCCGGTAGATGGTGATTTGCGTTTGGGCATCAAGGATAACTCCTGGCTACCGAGTTCGTTCAACGGCTCCCCGACGGGACCCTGCGGACATAAAGCTCAAACGTTTCAATGACGCTACGCTAGGAAGTGATCTCATCGGTCCATACTTTAAAGCCGACCAAGGTATTGGGCCCAAACGTCTGCGTAATCGGGACGTCAGCGGCGTCACGTCCTTGAGCAATCAGTATACGTCCAATCCGTGGAACGTTGTTGAGCCAGCCGGAGCCGGGGACGTAAATCTGGCACCAGGCATGGGTGGCTCCCCACCCAGCCAGGTAGGTCCATCGCGATCCGGAACGTAGATATAGCCGGTGATAAAGCGCGCGGCGAAGCCCAAACTGCGCGCAGCTTCAATCATCAAAACGGCAAAGTCCCGACAGGTGCCTATCCTCAGTTCAAGTGTTGTGGAGAGAGTTTGAGTTCCTGGCGCCGTGCGGCGGTCATACGCGAATCCATCCGAGATTGCTTCATTGAGAGTCATCAAGACCCGGCCCGTCGGGTGTCTCGGTCCGCGCGTGAGAAACGTGTCCAGCCATCGGCCGACATCGTCTTCCGGGTCGGAGAACCATCTCTGAACATACGGTGCCAGGTCAGGCGCCTCTTCTTCATGATACGCAAATGGATGGTCTTTCGCGTTACCTTCAATTCTGAAGTCCGGGGCGTTCTCCGGAGTGTGATCGACCTTGATGACACACTCGAATCGCAAGTAATCGCTCGCACAATCAAAATCGACGTGCGCAACGCAATTTCCGAAGACATCATGAAGCCATCTCACCTCCGACGGCTTGGGCGTTACATCGAGCGAAAAATTGATCAGTCGTTGATCGAAACTGTCCCGCGGGCGCGCCATCAATTGATGCCGGCCGAGCCTTATCCTACGTCTGTACTGATATGTTGTAATATGCCGGACGATGAAGATCGCCATGCTGTCGTTACAGGTGCTCGTCGACGAAGGGTTAAGGGTCACGATCACGGAACAATCGCATTCCGACGGGAATAGCATCTGAGCAAGCTAAAAAATGGGGGGTGCGAAACCTCGGAGATCGTGGTGCATGCGACGCCAGGACCTCGCGCGCCGCGGCTTTAGTCGCGAGGTCGAGATCAGGTGAGGTGACACCGTCGGCCGATTCGTCACACACGCTGCCGTTGCTACGGGTCATGCAAACCAGCGGTAATGCCGCTATTCCCCTTCGAGGAAGTGCCCCAGGGCCTTGAGCGGGCGCAACCTGTCACAGATGATCTTCAGAATCGCCAGCATCGGGACGGCCAGGATCGCGCCAAGCACGCCCCACATCCAGAACCAGAACACCAGCGACAGGATGATCAATACCGGATTCAGCGTGAAGCGCCGCGCCAGCAGCATCGGCGTCAGTGTTTCGCCCTCAACGAGGTGAATGCCAAGGTAGAGAGCCGGCGGCAGCAATGCCCACCATAAGCTTTCGAAGCTCAGCATTCCGACCAGCACGAAGATGCAGACTCCGAAGAGCGGACCCAAAATCGGGATGTAGTTGAGCAGGAAGGCTGCGGTGCCCCACAACAAAGGGTCTCCCAGGCCGCAAAGATACATCGCGGCCGCCGTCGCGACACCCACCGCGGCATTCATAGCCGTGATTGTTAGCAGATAGGCCGATATGTCCTCCTGGATCTGCTGAGATATGTCGACAGCTTGTCGCTTGTTGCCAAACGTCGGCAGGATTTCAACGATGCGTCGAAGGAATATGTTGCCCGCCACCAAGAGAAAATAGAGCACCAAGACCGTCGTAAACAGGCCGTCGAGTACGGAGCGTGTGCCGGCGAAAAGTACGCCCGTTATGCCCAGATCGCGGCGAACCGAAACAATCGAACCCCGGCCAGGCGGGGCATCTGCAGCCTGCTCGGCCTGTTGGATTACCTTTTGCAACGCCTGGATCGGCGCGCTTATAACTCGCAGGTGTGCCTCCAGGCGCGGGATGCCCTCGGGTAGCCGCTCGGCCCAGGTCGTGGCCGGTACCGACAACGCCGCCACCGTACCGACAAGCACTCCAATGACCAGGAAGACGGTGAAGAGCGCTCCGACGGCGCGGGGTAGATGCAAACGCCCCAAGAGGCGGACTGCGGGTTGAAGCAGGAGATTCAGCACGAGGGCGAGCACGACAGGAAGGATGATCGAGCTTGCCACGTAGAGCGCCGCCAGGACACCCAGCCCGAACAAGCCACCGAGAAAGAACGTCCGCGGATCGGACGGCAGCGGCATCTCCGTCTCGTTGGCAGCCTCTGTCGCCGCATCGTCTGGCTCTGGCGGATCATCCAGCGGGACGGAAGGACGCGGCGATGGCGGTATAGCGGCAACCATGGCTTTCCCTCTGAATGTGAGCGTGTGATTGCTTCCGGTACCAATCATACCCCCTTTCAGCGACCAAGTTCGTACGGAAGAGCGCGAGCGTCCCCCAAGGAAGAATTATTCGAGAACTGAGCAATATTGACCAGTAGTCACCGCCGCCGGGACACCAACTGGCTCATCGCCGCCCTGTCCATGGCAGCTTTCGGTGACCGAGAGACCAGTAGCGCTCTCGCCGATGACGTCAGGGGAGCATTATGTCTTCTGTCCACCAGTTGCCAACCTTCGAGCAGCGTCACAGTATCAAGGAGTTCATCCAGATAAGGCGCGATATGTTGCGCTATGCCTGCTCATTCCCGCCGGGGGCCGAGCGCAATCAGCGGCGACAGATTGCCTTATCCCTTCGAGCCCTGCTCAAGAACAAGGAATGGCTGAACACCCATACATGGGAAGGAGCAAAGCTGCTCACTGATCGTCCTTCGCCTTCCCCAGTGAAATAGGGAAGCTCCAATCCCAACTCTCCGCAAGAGCTGCCGGCTGCGCTGGATGCGGTTTGCCAATAGCCCTTGCGATGATCGAGCTGGCTAAACGGGGTGTGTCCGCTTCGCGGCTGCGGCATCACAATCATGAATTCTAGCGATGAAGCTCTTGCTCTGCTCTGTAGGCGGCGCAATCAAGCGGACCGTGCAGCCCACCTAGATGGCAATGAGGAGGATTTCGTCTTGACCGCACTTTGCGCATTCAAAGGTGCGCAGATCAAAACCAGGCTTGTCCGGCTCGATAGAGACCAACCTCATCGGTGTGCGGCATGTCGAGCAGCGGCGAATTCTGAAGTCTGAAACACCAAAACTTGGATTGGATTGACTCGACAGCATGATACTCCCCTTAAGACTCAGGCGGGAGCGCGACACTCTCAGTCACCGATTGTTACCTATGATCGGGCGGTGATCTAATTAGTATAGTGTTTTGGCTCCATCCACGCTGGTCAACATTGCTCGCTTTCGAAAGAAAGGCTCGAAGAGAACAAAATAGGACTCCAGCGGCGGTTGGCTCAGAAAATAAGGGCGGCTCTTAAGCCGCCCTCTGGTTTCTCGTAACTGCCTGTCGTGCGCTTGGCGAGTTCGCTTAACCCTCGATGATGTACACGATCTCGTGGGTACGCGGGCGAAGGATGATGTACTTGCCGTGCACCAGGATGAAATCATATCCACGCCATTCTGGATAGATTTCCACGATATGTGATGGCATCGGATAATAGCGCACACCGGCCGGGACCGCCGTTCCGATTGAGAGATTGCTCGCGCATTTCGGAAAGGAAGGCGTACTTCAGCCTTTTCTGTTGGATATCAGCCAGGAAACATTGGCTGAGATGATTGGAACGACCCGATCCCGCGTGAGCTACTTTATGAACAAATTCCGCAAACTCGGGCTCATCAGCTACAATGGAAAGATTGAGGTTCACAATTCGCTGTTGAACGCCGTTTTGCGTGAAAGGCCCGAAATAGAGCGGGATGATTCAATAAGCTAACGTCTAAACCGATTTGTACTACGTGCCGTCTGGCTCTGAAGATGCCCGTTTGTCAGAGACCGGAAATCTGCGGTCCCAGGTCGGCAAGACGCGAACGACCCCAACCGAGCTCGCCTCTCTCGTGTTGGGGTGGACGGCCCCCTTCCGCCACACTGCGTGGCAAGATGAGGTCGTCGCTGACCTCACACGAAGG